>NZ_JARRAG010000001.1:0-337061 GCF_029589435.1 Paludisphaera mucosa
TGTGCGGCTGGACCGCGAACAGGCGTTCCAGCGGCACGAAGACCGCGACCAGGATCATCAGCCAGAGCGACAGCCGGAAGACGGAGACCAGGGCGCCCTGCAAGTGCGGTCCGATCGACTCCATCATACGCGTGATCCTGACGAGGGGGCGGGTTCGAGGCGGTCCGGCGACGGCGGTCGCACGCGGGACGGCGAAACGCGATCCCCCCGTCGTCGAGGAGATCGCGCGAGGCTCCCAGGTTGGTTGCGTCGGGCGGGCCGTCGGCTCAGCGGGAGCGGCGGCGAAGCGCGGCGACGCCGCCGAGCCCGGCCATCCCGACGACCAGCATCGAGACCGTGGCCGGTTCCGGGACCGCCGCCGTGACCGAGACGCCGTCGAGCAGCATCAGCGGGGGCACGCCGTTGGGCTGGCCCTGGGCCAGGAAGGAGAGGACCTGGCTGGCGCCCGTCGCCGTGAACGTCAGGGTCGTCTGGAACCAGCCGCTGAAGCCGTGCTCCACGTCGTTCGTGAGCGTCGTCGACTGGGTGACGCCGCCGAACGAGACGTCCCAGTACTTGTTGAAGGTTTCCCCGTCGAAGCCGGACTGCTGGCCGGTCGCCCAGCTGAAGCTGACGTCGTACTCGTCCCCGGCGACGAGGCCGGTGATCGTCTGCGAGATGGCCGCGTGATACCCCTCGGCCCCGTCCGCGACGATGTAATTCCCCCCCAGGGGGCTGTCCGTGAAGCCGTTGTTCGACCCGGTGGCTGGGCTCCAGATGTTGAACCCGCCGTACTGGCCCGTGGCGCCGGTGTTGGAGAACCCCGGGGCGACGACGAAGCTGAGGCCGCCGCCGTTGACGCTGGTGTCCACGGTCCAGTCGACCAGCTGCGTGAACCCCGCCCTGAGCTGCAGGTTGGCGCCGTTGGTGGTCTGTTCGAAGTCGCCGTTCGACACGAGGTTGAGCCCCGAGGCGAGCGAGACTTCAGGTGCGGCCGCCGCCCAGGCCAGGGCGCAGACGCCCGCCACGATCGTGTTCTTCCAGTTCATAAGTGCTCCAGATGCCGTCGATTCACGATGGTTTTCGCGACGCCTTCGTCGAAGAGAGCCCGAACGCCGTGCCCGGGCCCAAGGAGTATCGAGATCGACCGGGCCGGATCGCAATCGCGATTGAGAGCATGGTGGCGAATTACAACATCATGATGATATATAAGAAGACGGTTGTCGATTCCATGGACCTCGATTCAATGGATGCGACGCATGGCGTCGGGCGTCGACGCGGGCTGCGGCGGGGTTTTGGAGGCGGGGCGTGACCCGGCCGAGCATGGGGCGTTAGCATGGAGGCCGGGGATTCCGAACGACCAGCCGGGGACGACCATGACGCCGGGACGACGACCGCTGAACTACGGGAACTTCGAAGAGATCGACGCCGACCTGGACCGCCTCCTGGAAGGGCATGAGACGGTCGGCGCCTGGACCCTGGGGCAGATCTGCCATCACCTGGCGACGGTGACGCAGAGGGTGCTGGCCGCGCCGGCGGACGCGACGCCGGACCTCTCGCTCCGCCTGAGCGACGAGGACCGCGAGCGGATCTTCGCGACGCGGAGCCTGCCCGAGGGGCTCCCCCTGGCCCGGGGGATGGAGGCGCCCGACGACGTCGAACCGCGTCGGGGCGCCGAGATGCTGCGCGAGGCGCTCGCGGCGATGGCCGCCGCGCCCGGGCCCCTGGCACCGCATCGGCTGCTGGGGCCGCTCACCATGGAACGATGGCGTGAGGTCGTCTGCATCCACTGCGGCCATCACCTGAGCTTCGCGGTCCCGGCGGAAGGGGGGGCGTCTTGAGCCTGCGGACGTGGATTGCGGCGGGCCTCGCGGCCGTCTCGACGGCCGTCGCCGCGTGCGCCGACGAGGCCCGGCCGAACGTCCTCTGGATCGTCGTCGACGACATGTCGCCGAATTTCGGCTGCTACGGCGAGACGGCGATCGCGACGCCGAACGTCGACCGGCTGGCCCGCGAGGGCACGCGGTTCTCCCGGGCGTTCGTCACGGCGCCGGTCTGCTCGGCGAGCCGCTCGGCGCTCATCACCGGGATGTACCAGACGACCATCGGGGCCCAGAACCACCGCAGCGGCCGGGGCGCCGAGACGATCCGGCTCCCCGAGGGCGTCGATCCGATCCCGGCCCTGTTCCGCCGCCACGGCTACTACACCGCGATCGGCTCGCCCCAGGGCGGCGGAAAGCTCGGCAAGACCGACTACAACTTCGAATGGGATCCCGGCCTGTACGACGGCGCCGACTGGAGCGGCCGCAAGCCCGGGCAGCCGTTCTTCATGCAGGTCCAGCTCAACGGCGGCAAGCAGCGCGAGAACGAGAACTGGTTGAAGACGGGCCGGAAGCGATTCGGCGTCACCATCCCCGACGTCGTCAAGCCGCCGCCCTACTACCCCCGCGACCCCGTCATCCTCGAGGACTGGGCCGCCTATCTCGACGCCGTCCGCCACACCGATCGCCAGGTGGGAGAGGTCCTGGCGCGGCTGGAGCGGGAAGGGATCCTGGACCGGACGGTCGTCCTGTTCCTGACCGACCACGGCATCAGCCACGCCCGCGGCAAGCAGTTCCTCTACGACGAGGGGATCCACGTCCCGCTCGTCGTCCGGGGCCCCGGCATCCCAAGTGGGGCCGTGCGCGACGACCTCGTCTCGCACATCGACCTCGCCGCCACGTCGCTCGCCCTGGCCGGCGCGCCGATCCCGAAGGCGATGCAGGCGCGCGACCTCTTCGCGAACGGCTACGCCCCCCGCGACGCCGTCTTCAGCGCCCGCGACCGCTGCGACGAGACCGTCGACCACATCCGCAGCGTGCGGACCGATCGCTACAAGTACATCCGCAATTTCCTGCCCGACCGCCCCCATCTCCAGCCGAACCGCTACAAGGACGCCAAGGCGATCGTCCGGCGGCTCCGCGAGCTGCACGCCGAGGGCAAGCTCGACGCCCATCAGGAGCGTCTGCTGTTCGCGCCGACCCGCCCGAAGGAGGAGCTTTACGACCTCCGGGCCGACCCGGACGAGATCCACAACCTCGCGGAGGACGTCGCGCATCGCGAGACGCTCGAAGCCCTCCGCAAACGCCTGGACGACTGGATCGTCGAGACCGGGGACCGGGGCGCGACTCCCGAGGCGGCGTCGATGTACGACAGCGACATGAAAGTCTACGTCGACGGCCAGAAGGCCGCGGAGGCCGAGATCCTGAGGCGGAACATCGCGATCATGAAAGGCTGGGCCGCCGAGGGGAAGTGAGGCCGTCGCCCGGCCCTTCCGGCCCTCATCGGCCCGCGAGCGGCATGCGGAACGTGAAGCAGGTCTCGCCCGCCGTCGAGGCGACTTCGAGCACGCCTTGATGGCCGCGGGCGATCTCCGACGCGATGTAGAGGCCCAGGCCCAGCCCCTCCTGGCCGGCCTCGCCGCCACCGCGGAAGAACGGCTGGAAGAGCCTCTCGCGGATCTCGGGCGGGATCGTGGGGCCGCGGTTCGCGACCGCGATCTCGAAGGCGTCCGTCGACGCGCCGGCGCGCACCCGGATCGGGCTGTCGGGGTCGCCGTGGGCGAGGGCGTTGGCGAGCAGGTTCGAGAGCATCTGGGCCAGCCGGCCGCCGTTGCAGAACACGGGCCGGCCGACCTGGATCTCGCGCAGCACCACGCGTCTCGGCCACGCGGATTCCAGCTCCATGACGACCTGGTTCAGGATTTCATCGAGGCCCTCTTCCTGCCTGCGGATCAAGGGGAGGCCGCCGCCGAGCCGGCCTCGGGCGAAGTCGAGCACGTCGTCGATCAGGGCGGACATCCGGCCGACGCTGCGATCGATCCGGCCCCGCACCTCGTCGGATTGGGGACCCTTGGGCAGTTGGCTCAGCAGGAACGCGCCCGCGCGGATCGACCCCAGGGGGTTCCGCAGGTCATGCCCCAAAACGGCGATGAACTGCTCGCGGAGCTGGGAGGCCTCGCGCTCGTCCAGGAGCGCCTTCTCGCTGGCCATCAGCCGCAACTCCGATTCCAGGTGGAGGGCGATGAGGCCGGCGAAGAGCCGGAACATCTCGATCGTCTCGGGCTTCTTCAACTGCGCCGGGCGGGGGTCGATGGCGCAGAGCGTCCCGAAGAACCGGCCGTCGGGCAGGACGATGGGGACGGAGATGTAGCTCCGGAACCCGTACCGCTTGGGCGTCGGGTGGCGGTCGTACCGTTCGTCCGCGTCGGCGTCCTCGATGACGACCAGCTCGCCGCTGCGGCGGATCTCGTCGCAGATGGTCGTGTCGACGACCAGTTCGCCGCCCGGCTGGAGGCCGAACGCGATCTCGTCGCGCACCGCGCAGGCGATCCAGCGCGACTCGGTCACGCGCGCCACGGCCGAGAAGCCCAGGCCCGTCGTCCGGCCGACGACCTCCAGGATCCGCGCCACGGACTCGATCCGGCCGACGGCCGCGATGTCGTCGCTGAAGTCTTCACTCATCCAATAACGTCCGATCGGCCCGGTTTCGATCCGCGACGGACGAGCCTCCTCGCCGCCGCCGGATATTCTACGGCCGCGGGACGATGGAAACGATCGCAGTCGGTGCGGAGCCGCCGCGGCTACGTCGCGCGCTCCTGGACCAAGCAAGAACCGGCCACGGTAGGATACTTTCGATAATTTGAAGTGTGAGGCTCGCTGAGTGCCCGGCGGATAACCCTATGCCCTGCCGAATCAGCCGCCGTTCGATGGCGTCTGCGATGCTGCTTGCGACGGCCTTCGGCGCAGCCCTCTCGGCGCAGGAAACGGCTGGCGTCGCCTCGCCGTCGAACATCCTGGACGGCCTCACGAAGGAGTGCGAACGGGACTACCGCGCCTGGGTCGAGGTCGAGAGGGCGTCGAGGACGGGCAAGGAAAAGGAGGTTGCGGCCCGCGAGCGTCCCGATCCCTCGGCATGGGCGGCGCGGTTTCGAGACTTCGCCGACGCGCATCGCGCGGATCCCTCCGCGATCGAGGCTCTCTATCGCGCCATCGGGCTGTTCCGGCAGGACGACCGGGCGAATCGAGAGGCGATGGAATCCGTTTTCGACCGCCTGAAGACGGATTGGGCCGGCTCGCCGGCCCTGGCGAAGACCTTCCCCCGCATCGGCGTCTATGGCGGCCTGTGCAAGGGCTCCGTGCCATTCCTGCGCGAGGTCGTCGCCAAGAATCCCTCTCGCGAGGTTCGGGGCCATGCGGAGTTCGCCCTGGCGGGGATGCTCGATCGCCATTCGCGGCTGTCGGTCCTCGCGGCGGAGAGCCCACAGACCCGTGACAAGCTAGAAGCGGCCTACGGGAAGGAGAACCTGGAGTCGATCCTGAAGATCGACGCGGACCGGCTGGCCGCCGAATCCGTGACGTTGGCCGAGCACGTCGCGGCCGAGTATGCCGACGTGCCCTGGTGGCTCGGGCTCCCGCCGGGCGCGCCGAAGCCCCGGACGCTCGGGTCGTACGCGGCCGACATGCTGGCGCGGGAACGCGAGACGGCCGTCGGCCGGCGCATGCCCGAAATCGTCGGCGAGGACGTCGGCGGCGAGCCGCTGCGGCTGTCCGACTACCGCGGCAAAGTCGTCGTAATCGTCTTCTGGGCCTCGTGGTGCGGGCCCTGCATGGCGATGCTTCCTCACGAGCGCGAACTTGTCGCCCGGCACAAAGATCGGCCCTTCGCCCTGATCGGCGTCAGCGTGGATCGCACCCGCGAGGACGCTCGAGCGGTCGTCGAGCGAGAAAAGCCAACGTGGCCCTCGTGGTTCGACGGAGAGCGGAAGATCAGCGAGCGCCTCCACATCGACGGTCAGGGGATCCCCAGGGTTTACGTTCTCGACGCGGAGGGGGTGATCCGCTTCAAGGACGTCCGCGCCGAACGCCTGGACAAGGCCGTCGATTCGCTCCTGCAGCCGGGGCGGTGACGACTCGGCGAAGGCTGGACCAGGAGCCCGGCGGGCGATGAAGCCCTTCGATCGCCCCGCGTCTCGACCATCTCCCGGTCCCTGCCGCGGTCAACGCCCGACGTCGGTCGCGGCCGGCTCGTCGAGCGGGGTTTCCTCCTCTGGCGGGGGAGGCGGGCCGGGGTCGAACCAGGGGTAGATGGCGGGGATGACGATGAGCTTCAGGAGGGTGCTGGTGAGGATGCCGCCGATGACGACGGTGGCCAGCGGGCGCTGGACCTCGGCGCCGGAGCCGTGCGAGAAGGCCATGGGGACGAAGCCCAGGCTGGCCACCATGCCGGTCATCAGGATCGGCCGCAGCCGCGACATGGAGGCGGTGCGGACGGCGGCGTCGGGCGGCTCGCCGGCCTCGATGAGCTGGCGGATCGCCGAGACCAGGACCAGGCCGTCGAGCACCGCCACGCCCGAGAGCGCGATGAAGCCGACGCCCGCCGAGATGCTGAAGTTCAGGTCGCGCAGCCAGAGCGCCATCACCCCGCCGATCGCCCCCAGCGGGACGGACAGGAAGATGAGCAGGCCCAGGCCGACGGACTGGAAGGTCGCGTAGAGAAGCAGGAAGACGAGCAGAAGCGCCACCGGGACGACGATCGTCAGCCGCCGGGTGGCCGATTGCAGGTTCTCGAACGTCCCTCCCCATTCGAGGGTGTAGGAGCGGGGCAGGCCGACCTGGGACTCGACCTTGGCCTGGGCCTCGCGGACGAAGCTCGCCAGGTCGCGGCCGCGGACGTTGGCCTGGATCATGACGCGGCGGCGGCGGTCCTTGCGCCAGATCTCGTAGACGCCGTCGACGTTCTCGACGTCGGCCACGTCCTGGAGCGGGATGAGCCGGCCCTGGGCGTCGCGGATTCGGAGCTGGCCGATGGCCTGCGCGTCCTTGCGCATGTCGGCCGCGACGCGGACCTGCAGGTCGAACCGCCGCGAGCCCTCGACGACCTGGCCGACGATCTTGCCGCCGAGCGCCGTGCCGACGTCGAGGACGTCGGACGCGTCGATGCCGTAGCGGGCGATCCGGTCGCGGTCGATCGTGATCTTCAGGAACGGCAGCCCGCCCAGCGCCTGGGCCTTCACGTCGGTCGCGCCCGGGATCTTCTGGAGCACGGCGGCGATCGCGTCGGCCTTCTCCTGCAGCACGTCCAGGTCGTCGCCGAACAGGCTGACGCCGACGTCGGCGCGGACGCCCGCGAGCAGGTCGTTGAAGCGGAGCTGGATTGGCTGCGTGAAGCTCAAGAACGTGCCGGGCAGCACCTCGGCGGCGATCGCGTTGATCCGGTCGATGAGCTGTTCCTTCGAATGGACCGACTTCCACTCCTCGGCCGGCTTGAGCAGCACGAACACGTCGGTCAGGTTCACGCCCGCCGGGTCGATGCCGATCTCGGGCCGGCCGGTGCGGCTGACGATCGTCCGGACGACGTCGGGGAGCTGGGCGTGCAGGGCGGCCTCGAACCGGGTCGTGCACTCCAGGCCCTCGGTCAGCGAGGCGTCGGGCGGGCGGATCAGGACGACGACGAGGTCCCCCTCGTCGAGCTGGGGGATGAACTCGCCGCCGAGCTGCATCGCGAACGGGATGCAGGCCGCCAGCGCCACGGCCGCGGCCAGGGCCACCACGATCGGGCTGCGCACCGACCAGTCCAGCACCGGGCGGTACAGCCGCTTCGCCGCGCGGATGGGCCAGGTGTCGCGCTCCTTCGCCCCCGGCTTGAGGAAGAACGAGGCCAGCACGGGGGTCGCCGTGAGGCTCAGGATCAGCGAGCCGATGAGCGCGAAGACGACCGTGAGCGCCATCGGCCGGAACATCTTCCCCTCGACCCCCTCCAGGGCCAGGATCGGCAGGTGGACCATCGTGATGATCGCCACGCCGAAGACGACCGGCTTGCGGACCTCCAGCGTCGCGCGGCGGACGACGTCGACCGCCTTCTCGCGGGGGCCGGCGTGGGCCAGGCGGCTGACGCAGTTCTCGATGACGATCACGCCGCTGTCGACGATCAGGCCGAAGTCGAGCGCGCCCAGGCTCATCAGGCTGCCGGCGATGCCCGAGGCCAGCATCAGGTTGCCGGCGAACAGCATCGACAGCGGGATCGCCGAGGCCACGATCAGCCCCGCCTTCAGGTTGCCGAGCAAGACCAAAAGCACGCCGACGACCAGAACGCCCCCCTCGGTCAGGTTGCGGACGACGGTGGCGATGGTCCGCTCGATGAGCGCCGCGCGGTCGTAGAAGGGCTCGACGACGACGCCGGGGGGGAGGGTCTTCTGGATCTCGGCGATCTTGGCCTTGATGCGATCGACGACCACCCGCGAGTTCTGGCCCGCGAGCATGAGCACGGTGGCCGTGGCGGCCTCGCCGCGGCCGTCGCGGGTGACGGCCCCGGTGCGGATCCGCGGGGCGAACCGGGCCTCGCCGATGTCGCGGACGCAGATGGGCGTCCCCGAATCGCTCGAATCGATGACGACCTCGTTCAGCGCCTCCAGGTCGCCGATCAGGCCGACCATGCGGATCACCCGCTGCTGCCCGCTGCGCTCGATGTAGCCGCCGCCGGAGTTGGCGTTGTTGCGGCTGACCGCGGCGAACACCTTGTCCATCGAGATGTTCCGGGCGGTCAGCCGCGCGGGGTCGACGGTGACCTCGTAGGTCTTCAGCTCGCCGCCGAACGGGTTGACCTCGACGACCCCGGGGACCGTCTTGAGGGGCCGCGCGACGTCCCAGTCGAGGATCGTCCGCAGCTCCATCAGCGAGCGGGGGCGCTCGGCGTCGGGGGCGTTGCGGACCTCGAACTGGAAGATCTCGCCGAGGCCGGTGGCGACGGGGCCGATCTCGGGCCGGCCGAAGTCGGGCGGGATGTCGGCGGTGATCTGGCCGAGCCGCTCGCCGACCTGCTGCCGCGCCCAGTAGATGTCGGTCCCCTCCTCGAACACGACCGTCACGCCCGAGATGCCCAGCTGCGAGAACGAGCGGACCTCGCGGACGTAGGGGATGCCGTTCATCTCGTTCTCGACCGGCACCGTGATGAACTGCTCGACCTCCTCGGGCCCCAGCGCCGGGGCGTTGGTCAGGGCCATCACCTGGACGTTGGTGATGTCGGGCACGGCGTCGATCGGCAGGTTCACGAGCGAGTTCGCGCCCACCGCCGCCAGGGCGACGAGCGCCAGGACCACCAGCGATCGGTTGCGCAAGGACCAGATGATCAATTGATCGAACATGGCTCGGCTGAGGCTCCGAGGAGGCGGCGCGGGATGAGACGAGAGGAGGTGACGGCGGGCGCGCGCCCCTCCTACTCCCGACGGGAAAAGGAATGAGGGCGCAGGTTCGCTTCAGGCGCGCAGGGCGGCCCGTCTCAGAAGCGGAGCCGGCCGAGGAGGCTCAGCGGCGAGCCTCGGGGAGGCGCGGGGAGTGCGGCCCAGGAGGGCGGAGGAGGGGGCGTCGCGGCGCGATCGAGGAGGCTCAAGCCCGCGAGGAGGATCGACGCCGGCGAGCGGCCCTTGGAGCCCATCGCCTCGCCGGGGTCTTCCTCGTCGTCCCCCTCGGGCTCGTCGGGGAACTCCTCGACCTCGTCGTCGAGCGGCGTCGAGGAGGTCGCGGCCGAGCTGGGGCGGGCCGTCTCGATCCCCAGGAAGCTCGCCGCCCAGGGCCCCGGCGCGCGGACGACGGCCGTGACGGACGGGCCGTCCTGACCGACGAGCGTCAAGCCGAGCAGGCAGACGAGCGGGGCGAGCATGGGGTTGGAGTCCGGGATCGAATTCCGGAAGCGCGGTGGAATAAGATGAGTATACGCGGAGGGCCCGTACGTCGTGGAGCCGAATTCCGCGAAAACGCCGCACCGATCCGAATCTTGGAGAACTTTCATGTCGACCCGATCCGCCGCGATGGCCTTCCGCCTCGCCCTGGCGGCCGCCGTCGGGGCGATCGCGGTCGTCACGCCCGTGGAGCTCTTGATTCTGCCGCTGGCCGCGTGGGCATTCTTGACGTGGCGATGGGCCGCAGGGGGCTTCGTCGGCTGGGCCGCCCCGGCGGCCGTCCTGGTCGCGGTCGCGGCGGCCGCGGCCTTCGCGCCAGTCAAGAACCTCGACCGGATCAAGGATCGTCGGATCACGGTCCCGCGGGCGACGATGACGATCGCCGAGTTGCGAGAGCCGGAGGAACACGGCCTGGCCCGGCCGTCGCTCAGCTATTCGATGGGATCGACGGCGGGGACGGACGAGCGCGTGGTCCGGTTCGCGTCGCCGACCCCGAGCATCCGGGAGTTCATCGGGGCGATCGAGGCTCAGGCCGGGCTACGTCATCGGTTCTACCACTGCCTCAACGGGTGGACGATCCTCTGGGGCTATGACGCGACGACCGGCCTGGGGTTCTCGGCTCCGAGGTCGTAAGCCGCCGTTTTCCGGTACAATGCTCCCGTGCGTCCGGTTCGCCGGTCGGGGTCGCGTCCGAAGGTTCGAGTCGAAATCCATCATGGCGTTATTGAGCTTGCGCGGGGTGGGGCTGTCGTTCGGCGGCCCCAAGTTGCTGGACGGCGTCGACCTGACCATCGAGCCGGGGGAGCGGGTCTGCCTCCTGGGCCGCAACGGCGAGGGGAAGTCCACGCTGCTGAAGCTGATCAGCGGCGAGCTGGCGCCCGACGAGGGGGCCATCCTCCGCCAGCAGGGGCTGCGGGTGGCGCGGCTGCTGCAGGACGTCCCGGCCGGGCACGGCGGGACCGTCGCCGACGAGGTGGCCGCCGGCCTGACGCACGACGACCACGGCTTCGGCGGCGACGACCACCGGGTCCAGGCCGTCGTCTCCCGCGTGGGGCTCGACCCCGACGCGCGGTTCTCGGAACTCTCCTCGGGGATGAAGCGGCGCGTCCTGCTCGCCCAGGCGATCGTCGACGAGCCCGACGTGCTGCTGCTCGACGAGCCGACGAACCACCTGGACATCGAGTCGATCGGCTGGCTCGAAGGGTTCCTCCTGCGCTATCCCGGCACGATCGTCTTCGTCACCCACGACCGGGTCTTCCTCCAGAAGCTGGCGACGCGGATCGTCGAGCTGGACCGCGGCCGGCTCGCCGACTGGGCCTGCGACTACCCGACGTTCCTGCTCCGCCGCGACCAGCTCCTCGCCGCCGAGTCCCGCGAGCGCGACCTGTTCGACAAGAAGCTGGCCGAGGAGGAGAAGTGGATCCGCAAGGGCGTCGAGGCCCGCCGCACCCGCAACGAGGGCCGCGTCCGGGCGCTCGAAGCCATGCGCCGGTCCCACCAGCAGCGCCGGGAGCGGCAGGGGACGGCCCGAATCCAGGCCCAGGAGGCCGAGCGGTCGGGCATGCTCGTCATCGAGGCCGAGGACGTCGAGTTCGGCTACGGCGACCGCTCGGTGATCCGCGACCTCTGCACCACGATCATCCGCGGCGACAAGGTGGGCGTGATCGGACCCAACGGCGCCGGCAAGACGACGCTCCTCCGCCTCCTCCTGGGCCACCTCGCCCCCCGCGCGGGGACGGTCGTCCAGGGGACGAAGCTCGAGGTCTCGTACTTCGAGCAGCTGAAGGCGGCCCTCGACGACGAGAAGACCGTCCAGAAGAACATCACCGACTACGACATGGTCACCATCGACGGCCGCGAGCGGCACGTCCTGGGCTACCTGCAGGACTTCCTGTTCACCCCCGACCGGGCCCGGACGCTGGTCAAGTACCTGTCCGGCGGCGAGCGCAGCCGGCTCTTGCTGGCGAAGCTGTTCACCCGGCCTTCGAACGTGCTCGTGCTCGACGAGCCGACGAACGACCTGGACCTGGAGACGCTCGAACTGCTGGAGTCGCTGCTGGTCGAGTACCAGGGGACGGTGTTGCTCGTCAGCCACGACCGGGCCTTCCTGAACGACGTCTCCACGAGCGTCCTGGTCGTCGAGCCCGACGGCCGCGTCAAGGAGTACGAGGGGGGTTACGACGACTACCTCCGCCAGCGGGCCGTCGAGCCGCCCGCCGACGCGAAGCCGCCGGCCCCCGCCGCCCCGTCCAGGACCGCCCCGGCCGACGCCGCCCGCCCCAAGGTCCAGAAGCTCACGAACCTGGAGCGCAAGGAGCTGTCGACGCTCCCCGGCAAGATCGAGAAGCTCGAAACGGCCCTCGCAGCCCTCCACAAGACCATGGCCGACCCGTCCTTCTACAAGAAGGACCGCGACGCCATCGCCCAGGCCAACGCCCAGTTGCAGGCCCTCGAAGCCGACCTCGCCGCCGCCTACGGGCGCTGGGAGGCCCTCGACGCCATCGGCGGCTGAGCGGCCGGTCGGGCCCCGTCGAATCGAACGTCCGGAAGCGACCGTAAGCCGCGTGCCGAGGAGACGAGCCGTGGAGACCGCGAAGATCGCCCAGATCCTCGACGACATGGGGACGATCCTGGAGGTGCAGGGGGAGAACCCCTTCCGCTGCCGCGCCTACCACAACGCGGCGCAGGTCCTGCACGGGCTGCCGGGGGACCTGACGGAGATGATCGCCGACGGCAGCCTCGCCGAGGTGCAGGGGATCGGCGAGACGCTCTACGCCAAGATCGTCCAGCTCGCCACGACGGGCCGGCTGCCGGCCTACGAGAAGCTCCGCGCCCAGACCCCGCCGGGCCTGCTGGCGCTCCTGCGGGTCCCGGGGGTCGGGCCCAAGAAGATCAAGGCCCTGCACGAGGCGCTCGACATCCAGAGCCTGGCCGACCTGAGGGCCGCCGGCGAGTCGGGCGCGATCGCCAAGGTGAAGGGCTTCGGCGCCAAGACCGAGGCCAACATCCTCGAAGGGATCGGGTTCCTGGAGACCACCGGCGGGCGGATCCTCCAGAACGAGGCGCTGGCCCTCGTCGCGCCGATCCTGGACGCCGTCCGCAACCACCCCGGCGTGAGCCGCGCCGAGGCCTGCGGCAGCCTGCGGCGGCGGGCCGAGACGATCGGCGACCTCGACGTCCTGTTCAGCTCGAAGGACCCCAGGCCGGTCCTCGACCACTTCGCGGGGCTGCCGCAGGTCGCCAAGGTCCTGGGCCACGGGGCGACCAAGGTCAGCGTCCTGCTCCCCGGCTTCAAGACCGACCAGTTCGTCCAGTGCGACCTGCGCGGGGTGGCCGACGACCAGTTCGCCTTCGCGCTGCACTACTTCACCGGCTCGAAGGCCCACAACATCGCCATGCGCAAACGCGCCCTGGCGCGCGGGCTCTCGCTCAACGAGTACGCCCTGAGCGGCGTGAAGGACCCGACGAAGACGATCCCCTGCCGCGACGAGGCCGACCTGTTCCGGGCGCTCGACCTGGAGCCCATCCCCCCCGAGCTGCGCGAGGACGCCGGCGAGTTCGAGGCCGCCGGGGCCGGCGCGCTCCCCCGGCTCGTCGAGCCGGGCGACCTGACGGGGACGTTCCACTGCCACTCCGACTGGAGCGACGGCGACGCCACGCTCGAAGAGATGGCGGCGGGCGCCCGGGAACTGGGCATGCAGTACCTCGGGATCGGCGACCACTCGCGGTCGCTGGCCATGGCGCGGGGCCTCACCATCGACCGCGTCCGCGACCAGTGGGCCAAGATCGACGCCCTGAACGCCCGGTTCGGCGGGTCGTTCCGGATCTTCAAGGGGACCGAGTGCGACATCCTCGGCGACGGCTCGCTCGACTTCCCCGACGACGTGCTGGCGGGCTTCGACTACGTCGTGGCGAGCGTCCACTCGCGGTTCAAGATGCCCCGCGACGAGATGACCGCGCGGATCATCCGGGCGATCTCCAACCCCCACGTCACCATGCTCGGCCACGCCACCGGCCGGCTCTTGCTGTCGCGGGCCCCGTACGAGGTCGACCTCGACGCCGTGATCGACGCTGCAGCGGAGCATCGCACGATGATCGAGATCAACGCCAGCCCCTACCGCCTGGACCTCGACGCCGTCCACTGCCGACGGGCCCGCAAGAAGGGCGTGGCGATCGTCATCAACCCCGACGCCCACTCCGTCGCCGGGCTCGGCGACCTCCGCTACGGCGTGAGCGTCGCCCGCCGCGCCTGGCTGACGAAGGACGACGTCTTCAACACGGCCCCCCTGGCCGAGATCGCCGAGCGGCTCGCGAGCCTGCGGCCGCGGTGACGCCGGCGCACCTTGGTATGCGGTTCGTTGCATGAAACGGCACCGTAGGTGTTCGCCGCGGGTTCCTCGGCCGTCGACGGCGAGGTCGGGGCGAGACTCGCCGCGTCGGTCGTCGCGCCGGCCTCGCCTGCCCTTGTTGGGGTGGGGCGGCGTCCTATAATGAAACGGTGAATCTACAAGGAAGGTCGTCGGACGTCCACCGGACATGGGGCCCTGGAACGATTCCGCCGGTCCTCCTCGATCGTCGAGCCGGATGGGACGAATTCATCGACACGAAGGTCCGGCTCGTCCGCGCGTCGTCTTGACCGGCGTACGGCGCCCGATTCGCATCTCCCGCTCCGTCGCGTCGGCCCTTCGACCCGGTTTCATCCGCCTTCATCCCTTGGTTGCGAGGACGTTCCATGGCCGTGACGAAACCCCTTCGGGATACACGCAAGCGATATTACACGGTCGAAGAGGCCAACCGGGCGCTCCCGTACGTCCGGGCCATCGTCGCCGACGTCGTCCGCCAGAACGGCGTGGTCGAGGAGCTGCAGCAGCGGCTCGCCCGCGTCGGCCGCGAGCGCAAGAAGAACTCCGACGACCTCTACTCCGAAGAGCTGACCCAGTTCCGCAACGAGCTGGAGGTCGAGGAGGAGCGGCTCAACACGTTCCACCAGGAGCTGAAGGCCCTGGGCGTCGAGCTGCGGAACATGGAAGGGCTCTGCGACTTCCCCAGCCTGATGGACGGCCGCGAGGTCTACCTCTGCTGGCGGCTGGGCGAGCCCACGGTGTCGCACTGGCACGAGCTGGAGGCCGGTTTCGCCGGCCGCCAGCGGCTCTCCGACAAGGCCGACGGCGCGACGACCCCTTCGGCCTGAGCCGATCCCGCCCCACACCCCCGAAATCCCCCACTCGCCCCGCGCGGCCCCCGGCCTCGCGGGGCGAGTGCTTGAAGTTCGCGGCGACTTGAGCACAATGGACCCCAGCCGCCTCCTCCCGCGAGGGGGGGAGGCCCGGAGCATGGCTCTCGCCCCAGGACGTCTTCTCGTGCATCGCGTCGTGACGATCGACGGCCCCGCCGGGGCCGGCAAGAGCACGGTCGCCCGGCTGCTGGCCGAGCGGCTGGGGTGGCGGTTCCTGGACACGGGGGCCATGTACCGGGTCGTCACCCTGGCGGCGCTGCGGGGGGAGGTCGCCCTCGACGACCCCGAGGCGCTCGATCGCCTGGCCGCCCGCCTCGAAGCCGCCTTCCCGCCGGGCCGGGCCCTGCTGGGGGGCGAGGACGTCTCGCAGGCCATCCGCGACGTCGCCGTCACGCGGGCCTCGCGGTTCATCGCCGATTGCGCGGCCGTGCGGGCGCGGCTCGTCGCCTGGCAGCGGGCCTTCGCCGACGCCGCCGACGTCGTGACCGAGGGCCGCGACCAGGGGACCGTCGTCTTCCCGGACGCCGCCCGCAAGTTCTTCGTCACCGCGTCGGAGGTCGAGCGCGCCCGCCGCCGACACCGGGAGCTTCAAGCCAAGGGGAGCGACACGACGTTCGAGGCCGTCCTGGCCGACCAGCAGGCGCGCGACGCCCGCGACGCCTCCCGCGCCATCGCCCCGATGAAGCCGGCCGACGACGCCGAGACCGTCGACACGACCGGCCTGACCATCGACCAGGTGGTCGACCTCCTCCACCGGAAAGTCCTCCCCTCCCCATGAACGCCGACGCCCCGCTCACCCCCGCCGAGCCCGCCCCGGCCCCCAAACGCGAACGTCCCGCGTCGACCGGCGCCGACCGGTCTCGGCTTGCGTCGATCTGGTACCGGCTGGTGAAGGGGATGGCGGCCACCTGGCTCGCCGCGTTCGGGGGCTGGCGGTCGACCGGCTGGGAGAACATGCCCGCGACCGGCGGCGCGCTCCTGGTGTCGAACCACCTCAGCTACCTGGACGTCTTCGTCCTGGGGATCGGCGTGCGCCGGCCGCTGAACTACGTGGCGCGATCGACCCTGTTCGTCCCGGTGCTGGGCCCCTTCATCCGCTCGGTCGGCGGCTTCCCGATCCAGCGCGAGGGGATGGGGGCGTCGGGCATGAAGGAGACGCTCCGGCGGCTGCGGTCCGGCGGCGTGGTCACCCTCTTCCCCGAGGGGACCCGGAGCCCGGACGGCGAGCTGGGCGAGCTGAAGCCGGGCATCGCCCTGCTCGTATCCCGCGCGGGGGTCCCCGTCGTCCCGGCCGGGGTCGCCGGCACGTTCCGCGCCTGGCCCCGGGGCCGGCTCCTGCCGCGTCCCTACCCGGTACGCGTCCACTACGGCGCGCCCATCCTGCCGACGGACCTCGAAGGACTGGAACCTCGGGCCGTCACCGCCCTCATCCGCGAGCGCATCGCCGCATGCATTGAGATCGCCCGCCAGGGCCTCGCCCGCGACCTGGGCGTCTGAAGCCGCCGGGATTCCTTTTGAAGCCGCGACCCCGAGTCGTTTAGAATCCTCGACGATCCTCCCCGGAAGTTGATGACACGCATCCTCACGTCCTCCCTATCCAGCGACGGGAACGCCTCATGACCCTGGAAGATCCGACGCGGCGACCGATCGAGATGAACCGTCGCGCCGCGCTGGCGGGCCTGGCGGGCGCGACGCTCCTGGGCGCCGCGCCGCGGACGGCGGAGGCCGGGTCGCGGGCGGCCGCGGGCTCGTTCATCCTGGGCCTGAACACGGCGACGATCCGGGGGCAGAAGCTGGGGATCGTCGAGATCGTCGACATCGTCGCGAAGGCCGGTTATCAGGGGCTGGAGCCCTGGCTGGACGAGATCCACCGCTACAAGGACGGCGGCGGGTCGCTCGAAGACCTGGGCAAGCGGCTCCGCGACGCCGGCGTCTCGGTCGAGAGCGCCATCGACTTCTTCGAGTGGGGCGTCGACGACCCCGAGCGGCGCCGCAACGGGCTCGAGGCCGCCCGGCGCTCGATGGAGACGCTCCAGAAGATCGGCGCGAAACGCGTCGCCGCGCCGGCCTCGGGCGCGACCGACGCCGCGGTCGAGCCCGCCCGCCTGGCCGAGCGCTACCGGGCGCTCCTGGAGCTGGGGGACCAGTTCGGGATCGTCCCCGAGGTCGAGGTCTGGGGGTTCTCGAAGACGCTGGGCACCCTGGCCGAGGCGGCGTACGTCGCGATCGCGTCGGGGCATCCCCGGGCGTGCATCCTGCCGGACGTCTACCACCTGCACCGCGGCGGCTCGTCGTTCGAGGGGCTGAAGCTGCTGGGCCCGGCGGCGATCCCGGTCTTCCACTTCAACGACTACCCGGCCGCGGCCGACCGCACGAAGCTCAACGACTCCGACCGGGTCTACCCCGGCGACGGCGTCGCGCCGATCCCCCAGATCCTGGAGACGCTCGCCGCGGGCGGCTTCCGGGTCATGCTCTCGCTGGAGGTCTTCAACAAGGCGTACTGGGCGCAGGACCCCGCCGTGGTCGCCGCGACCGGAGCCCGGAAGATGAAGGCGTTGGTCGACGCGATCCCGTCGCCGACGCGGGCCGGGGGATAACCCGTGTTCCACCCGATCCTCAACCAGGCCCACGCCTGGATCGAGCGGATGCTGAGGCCGGGCGACCTGGCGGTCGACGCCACGGTCGGCAACGGCCGGGACACGGCCATCCTGGCCGAGCGGGTGGGGCCGAAGGGGCTGGTGATCGGATTCGACCTCCAGCAAGACGCGCTCGACGCCGCCGCCGCCCGCCTGACGTCGCCGGGGACGGCCGATCGGGTGATCCTGGTCCGGACGGGCCACGAGGGGATGGCCGGCGTCGTGGCGAGGGAGGCGCCGGGGCGTCGGCCCAAGGCGGTCATGTTCAACCTGGGCTACCGGCCGGGCGGCGATCGGGCGTTCGCCACCCGGGCCGCGACGACGATCCCGGCCCTGGAGTCGGCCCTCGAGCTGACGACCCCCGGCGGGATCGTCACGGTCGTCTGCTACCCCGGCCACGCCGGCGGCCAGGACGAGCAGGACGCCGTCCTCGCCTGGGCCCGCGCCCTGCCTTCGCCCCGCGCGACCGTCGTCCTCTACCAGTTCTGGAACGCCGTCCGCGCGCCCTGCCTGCTGGCGATCACGCCCAAATGAAAAGGGCCGACCGGGGCGGTCGCCCCGATCGGCCCGAAGTCCACCCGCGAGGGAGGAACCTTCGCGATCGCGATCAATACGCGTCGGCGCTGACGATCTCGCCGCCGGCCCTGGTGCCGAGGGACTGGAAGACGCCGCCCGGGGTCGTCGGGGCGTAGACCCAGGCGCTGCCGGAGCCGGAAGCCCCCTGGGCGCCGGGGTTCCAGGACGCGATCGAGTTCTTGATGTAGCGGACCGAGCCGTCGCAGAGGGCGAAGTTGGCGCCGCCCGGGTGCATGCTGGCGGCGGTCATCTTGAAGTTGCTGCTGCGGGGGAACTTGGTGGCCGGGGCGCCGGGGTTGACGGTCGGGTCGGACTGGCGGCTGTCCTTGAAGTAGTTGGGCGGGAAGAACGTCGAGAAGGCGCAGTCGCCCCAGTCGCCCGAGATGAACATGTTGGTCGTCCACTTGTCATTCGTGGTGTCCGAATTGTAGGGGACGATCCGGGCGTGGGCGTGCTCGCCGTAGAGCAGGGTGTTGCTGGTGCCGTCGGTGATGGCGGCGATCCTCACCGGGGCGAAGGTGCTCGGGCGGGTGATGTTCGGGGCCGTGTTGCCGGCGCAGTGGTTGAAGATGCCGTCGGACTGGCTGAGCTTGGGGTCGTCCCAGCGGTAGGCGAGCGTCCCCATGTTGGCCGCGTAGCTGCTGTACGTGAACGGCTGGTAGGCGTCGTCCCAGCCCGTGGTGTCGCTGCCGAGGTTGGGCGCGCGGAGGCCGGCCACGTCGTCGCTGGGGCACCACAGGGTGTTCATGCCGTTGGCCGTGATGGTCGTGTTCGCGCCGACCCAGATCGTCAAGTTCTGATTCAACGCGTTCCAGACCGTCCCGCCCTCGTAGTAGGCGAGCAGGGCCACGAACGGGCTGAAGTTCTGGCGCATGGCGGAACCGTCGTTGTCGCGGCCGTTGCTGTCCCCCATGGGGAACGAACCGTTGGTGCTCTCGTAGTTGTGCGTGGCCAGGCCCAACTGCTTGAGGTTGTTGGTGCACTGGGCGCGGCGGGCGGCCTCGCGGGCCGACTGCACGGCCGGCAGCAGGAGCGCGATCAGGACGGCGATGATGGCGATGACGACGAGCAGCTCGATGAGCGTGAATCCGCGACGAGCCCCCGCGACCGAATGTGAACGGTCCATGAGGTTTCCCTTTCCTGTGATGAGAGCTGAACAGCGATGCGAGGCGAGTGATCGGACGAAGTGGATGGAATTGGTCGAGGCCGAAGCCTCGGTGCGACGTCGGGATCGGATCCCGACCCGGCGCGCGACGGATGTGGGCCTGTTCATCAGAGCTGCTTCGCCTGTTCGGCCTGGCGGCGCATCTCGCGACGCTCCGCGGGGCCGATGTCCGGCTTGGCCTCCTTGCCCTTCTTGCCCTTGGACGCGACCTTGGGCGGCTCCTCCGGGGCGGGGGCCTTCGGCGTCTCGGGCGTGGGGGCCGGCGCCGGCTCGCCGCATCCCGCGACCGTCAGGGCCAGACAGCCGGTCACCACCAGCGCCGCCTCTCTCCATGAGCGACTGATTGTCATCGATCTCGAAGCCTCCTCATCGTGGAACGGCGAGATTCTGCGCGCAGCGTCGACGCATCGCCCGGGCTGCCGCGCGGGACGGGGAATCGCGACGCCGAACTTCGCTTGACGGGCGCCGAGCGACTCGGCGGGCCCGCCGATCGAGTCGGCGTCGACTCGGAACGGCCCCCCCGCCGCAATCGCGCGGGAGGACGGGAACGGACAAGAGCGATCGATCGGGACGAATGCAGAGAAGCGGGACGGCTCGCCTGCGATGCTCTGCGAGGCGAGGACGTCGAGGGACCAACATGATTCGATCCACGACGATGAAGCCGGGATCATGGAAAATCCTACCGCGCCTCGGGCGGAAACGAAATCGGATTCTCTGATCCTTGCCCGCATTTCATGGAAGATGCGCCGCAGCCTCACAACCGCAGGTAAACGCTCCGCTTCTCCAGCGATCGGACGAACATCCAGGACACGCCGAAGAAGACCGTCAACGCGACCAAAGCGTACCAGAGCGGCGAATCTTTAGGCGTCGCCGCCAGCACGGCCCCCTCGACGTAGTGGTGGATGATGTAGGCCGCGAGGGGGTTCTGGCCCAGGGTGCGGAACAACCCCAGCCGCGCGCCGGCGACGTCGCAGGCCGGGATGAACAGCGCATACAGGGCCATCGCGAAGCCCGACGAGAAGAGCGTGAACGGCAGGCTCACCAGCTTCTTGTTCATCTGCCAGTAGTTCACCGGCAGGACGTTCTTGGGCGGCGGCTGGACGAACGGCGGAGTCGGCAGCAGCGAGGTGATCGGCCGCCCGCCCGCCATCCGGAAGTCGGGGATCACCGGCGAGGCCGCCACGTCCTTGCCCTCGAGCGGCACGCTGCCGTGGCGGGTGTCGTAGAGCGTCGCCAGGCCGTTGAGGGCGTAGCCGGCTATCATCAGGGCGGCCCCCGCCTTCAGCAGCTTGCCCGCCGCGACCCTCAGGTCGTGCGCCGCCATCACGTCGTAGACGAGCGTCCCGAAGAGCATGGGGATCGCCCAGCTCAGGGGCCCGAAGAAGCCGCCGTCCCAGGCCCCCTTGCCGCTGAGGCCCCAGACGTCGTCCATCCAGTTCGGCAGGCCGTAGATGAAGAAGACGTTGAACGAATGCGCCAGCACGAGCGCCACGGCCATGCAGGCCGCCGTCGCCGCCAGTCGGACCCGGAAACCCGCCGTGATCACCGGCATGATCACGATCTGCGCCACGCCGATGATCGCCAGGGTCTCCCAGAGGTCGGCCTTGAGGATCCCCAGGATGTACTTCCCCGGCGCCCCGGCCAGCTCGTCCCACTTGCCGATCTCGAAGTCCTCCTGGCCGTACATCACCATCGAGATCAGCACGAGCGCCAGGCTGCGCAGGAGGAACCGGCCGTAGGTCGCGGCCGCGCCCGCCCGCTCCAGCCGCCGCAGCGCCGACAGCCGGTACGAGAAGCCGGCCGCGAACAGGAAGGCGGGCATGATCGTGTCGGCGTAGCTGAAATAGTGGTCGTGGTGCTTGAGCACCTCGGGGAGCGCCTTCAGGCCCCCCACGAAATTCACGACGAACATCCCGGCGACCGTGTAGCCGCGGAACTGGTCCATCGAGACGATGCGGGGCGACGGCGGTGTCGTTGTCGACGTCGACGTCGGCGGCGACGGGGGGGCCACGGCGGCGGCGCTCATGGGCGGTTCTCGAATTCCAGGCGATGGGAGCGGTGCGAGGTGGACCGGAGATCGGCGCGACCGATCGTACTGGGTCGCGCCCGGGCCGGCAACGTGGGCGACCGCGACGTCCCGGATTTTCGACGTCGTCGGCCCGCGCCGGCGCGTCCCCCTATAATGATCGATCGTCCTCGGGGCCCGTCCCCGATCCGTCCCCTCGATGCACCACGACGAGCGCCCGCGATCGGGCGAGGAAGCGGCCGTGACCGACGCCTATTTCTACGAGCCCGCCAAAGGGCACGGCCTGCCCCACGACCCGTTCAAGGCGATCGTCGCGCCCCGGCCGATCGGCTGGATCTCGACCCGGGACCGGCAGGGTCGGGTGAACCTGGCCCCGTACAGCTTCTTCAACGCCTTCTGCGACGCGCCCCCCATCGTCGGCTTCAGCAGCACCGGCCGGAAGGACAGCCTGCGGAACGCCGAGGAGACCGGCGAGTTCGTCGCCAACCTGGCCACCAGGGCGCTCGCCGAGGCGGTGAACCTCTCGTCGGCCGCGGTCCCCCACGGCGTCGACGAGATGGCGATGGCCGGCCTGACCGCGGCGCCCTGCCGCCTGGTCGCCGCCCCGCGCGTCGGCGAGTCGCCCGCGGCCCTCGAATGCAAGCTGCTCCAGGTCCTGCGGCTCCGGGACGTGGACGGGGCCGAGACGAACAACCACCTGGTGCTCGGCCAGGTCGTCGGCGTCCACCTGGACCCGGCCTACCTGAAAGACGGCCTGTTCGACATGACCCTGGCCCGCACGATCGCCCGCTGCGGCTATCGGGGCGATTACGCCGAGGTCGACCACCTTTTCGAGATGCTCCGGCCGGAGTCGGGCGGGGCCTGAGCCCCGCGGGCGGCTCGCCTTGACAGGCCCCGGCCTCAGGACCGAAGCTGAAATCATGCGTATCGAACAGGTCGACCTCGCGATCGTGCGCCTCCCGTTGATCCGTCCCTTCCAGACGAGTTCGAGCCGCAAGGCGCACCTGGACCACATCCTGGTGCGGATCGTCGCCGACGGCGTCGAGGGCTGGGGCGAGTGCGCCAGCCCGTCCGACCCCTTCTACTGCCCGGAGACGACCGAGACCTGCTGGCACATCCTCCACGACTTCCTCGTCCCGATGACCCTCGGGAAGTCGTGGTCGACGATCGAGGAGCTGACGGGCCTCTACGCCAAGGTGAAGGGGAACGGCTTTGCCCGCGCCGGGCTGGAGATCGCCTGCTGGGACGCCCTGGCGCGGTCGCAGGGCCTGCCGCTGCATCGCCTGCTGGGTGGGACGCGGGCCGAGGTCCTCTCGGGCGTCAGCCTGGGGATCGAGTCGAGCGTCGAGGCCCTCTTCGAGCACATCGACCAGTACCTCGCCGAGGGCTACCGCCGCATCAAGCTCAAGATCGCGCCGGGGTGGGACGTCGACGTCGTCCGCCAGGTCCGCGAGCGTTATCCCAACATCGCGCTGCAGGTCGACGCCAACTCGGCCTACACGCTCGCCGACGTCGATCTCTTGAAGCGGCTCGACGATTTCGACCTATTGCTGATCGAGCAGCCCCTGGCGCACGACGACATCATCGACCACGCCAAGCTCCAGGCCGCGATCGAGACGCCGGTCTGCCTGGACGAGAGCATCCACACGGCGGACGACGCCCGCAAGGCGATCGAGCTGGAGGCCTGCCGGGTGATCAACATCAAGGTCAGCCGCGTCGGCGGCCCGCTGGAGGCGCGGCGGATCCAGGAGGTCTGTCGCGAGCAGGGCGTCCCCGTCTGGTGCGGCGGGATGCACGAGTTCGGGATCGGCCGCGCGGCCAACGTGGCGGTGGCGAGCCTCCCCGGCTTCTCGCTCCCCGGCGACGTCTCGGGCTCGGACAAGTACTATCGCGAGGACGTCGTCGAGCCGGCGATCCTGGCGCGCGACGGGGCCATCGCCGTCTTCGAGGGCCCCGGCCTGGGCGTCGAGCCGGTCGTCGACCGGATCCGCAAGAACACCCTGCGCGCCGCGACCCTCCGCGCCGGCGCCTGAACCGAACCCGAGCCCGCCCGCCATGAACCCGCAATCCGTCCGCACCTTCGTCGCCGATCGCCTGGACGCCTACCTCGGCGAGCTTCGGGGGCTGGTCGAGCACGAGTCCCCCAGCGGCGACAAGGCCCGGCTCGACCGGCTCGCCGACGTGATCGCCGCCCGCTGGGCCGGGCTGGGCGGAGCCGTCGAGCGGGTGGCGAACGACCGCGGCGGCGACCACCTCGTCGGCCGGTTCTTCACGTCGCTCCCCGGCCGCCCGGCGCTGGTGGTCGGCCACTTCGACACGGTCTGGCCCGTCGGCACGATCGATCGCCTGCCGTTCCGCCGCGAGGGGGACCGGCTCTACGGCCCCGGCGTGTACGACATGAAGGCCAGCCTGATCCTCGTCGCCGCCGTGCTCGAAGCCTTCGCCGCCCTGGGGGGGACGCCGGCCCGGCCGGTGACGGTGCTGTTCACGTCGGACGAGGAGGTCGGCAGCCGGACGTCGCGGGCCCTGATCGAGTCGCTCGCCCGCGGGTGCGGCCACGCCCTGATCCTGGAGCCACCGCTGGCCGACGGCTCGCTCAAGACGGCCCGCAAGGGCGTCGGCCGGTTCACGATGACGATCGAGGGCCGGGCGGCCCACGCCGGGGTCGCTCCGGAGCTGGGGGCCAGCGCGATCGTCGAGCTGGCGCATCAGGTCCTGAAGGCCCAGGCGCTCAACGACCCCCAGGCCGGGACGACGGTGAACGTCGGGCTCGTCCAGGGGGGCACGACCCCCAACGTCGTCCCCGCCCGCGCCTCGGCCGAGATCGACGCCCGCGCCGTGACGATCGCCGGGGCCGAGGCCGTCGAGCGGGCCCTGCTCGGCCTGACCGCGGCGACGCCGGGGACGCGTGTGACGGTGGCGGGCGGCTTCAACCGGCCGCCGATGGAGCGCAGCCCGGCCGTCGTCGCCCTGTTCGAGCAGGCCCGACGCGTGGGAGCGGACCTCGACCTGGCGCTGACGGAGGGCTCGACGGGCGGCGGCAGCGACGGCAACTTCACGGCCGCCGTCGGCGCGGCGACGCTCGACGGCCTGGGGACGCACGGCGGCGGGGCCCACGCCGACGACGAGCACATCCTCGTGAGCACGATCCCCGAACGCGCGGCGCTGCTGGCCGCCCTGCTGCTGGACATCTGAGTCTCCCGGATATGCGAAAGAAACCCGACATGTCGAGCCTCCGCCGCGAGCTGGAAGGCGTCGTCATCCGACGCGCCCAGAGCCCCGCCGATTATCGAGCCTGCCAGGACGCCCAGCGCAAGGCGTGGGGGATCGCCGAGGACGGCTACGTCATCCCCGTCGCCACGATGGCCGGGGCGAACCTGCACGGCGGCCTGGTGCTCGGCGCCTTCCAGGCGGACGGCGCGGCGGCGGCGATGTCGTTCGGCTTCCTCGCCCGGATCGAGGGCCGGATCGGCCTGTACTCACAGCTCACCGGGGTCGTGCCGGGGCGGCAGTCGATGGGCCTGGGCCGGCACATGAAGCTCCTCCAGCGCGAGTTCGCCCGGGCCGACGGCTTGCCCGTGATCGCCTGGGCGTTCGACCCGCTCCAGTCCGGCAACGCCCGGTTCAACCTGGCCAAGCTGGGCGTCCGGGTCCGCTCCTACGTCGACGACATGTACGGGCCCCGGACCGACGCGCTCAACGTCGGCGTCCCCACCGACCGCGTCATCGCCCTGTGGGACGTCTTCGAGGACCATGCCCCGCTCGACGATCCCGGCGACGCGCCGAGCCTGATCGCGATCCGCGAGGGCCTGCCCGCCGCCGTTCCCGCGACGGCCGACGCCGACCGCCTCTGGCTGCCGATCCCCCACGACGTCGCCGCCCTCCGCCACGAGCGTCCCACGGTCGCCGAGGCCTGGCGCCAGGCGGTCCGCCGCGCGTTTCAGGCCGCGTTCGACGCCGGTTACGAGGCCGCCGGCTTCGTGCGCGAGGGCGAGCCCCGCTGCGGCTATATCCTCCGCCGCCGCGCCGGAGATTGAGGCGCGGTCCTGGCTCTTCGGGGCCTTTACGAAGATCGAGAGCCGGTTCCAGGCGGCGACCTGCGGTCTCGCATCCCGCCTGGTTCAACGCGTACCTTGATCGAATCCGTATACCGAGAACAAGGAAGGCAGGGAGCAGGCGAGGAGGCCGGGCAGGGAGGCCAGCAGGAGGAACCCGGCCGACATCGTGATCAGGCGCGGCCAGGAGCGGTCCAGGAGGCTGTAGACGCCGATCATCGGCACGAAGACCATCGAGAGCACCAGCATCGCGGGCGTGAAGCAAGGAGCGCCGAGCGGCACGTCGAAGCAAGCGACGAAGGCCCAGAGGACGGCGAGGGCCGTCAGGAGGAAGCGGCAAATCGCGTCGTGAGGACGATCGCGCGTCGGCCCCGGATCCATCCCCTTTCCAGGGCCTGCAGGCCCGAGGTCGTCCACGACGGACGTCCCGACGTCGATGCTCGCCCACCAGGCGCAGAAGCGCTGGATCGACCGGAAAGCGGTCGCCACGAAGAACGGGACAGGGGCCAGGATCGTCGCGTAGACCGAGCTGTACGTCGCGATGCGGTCGGGGCGGGTCGACGCCAGGATTGCCAGGCAGGCCGCCGCGGCGGCGTTGAAGACGACCAGCTCGCCGATCGTGAGCCGAAGGCGCCGGGCTGCGGCCATTGGGTCGTCTCTCGGGGGCGTTCAGACGGCGGACTGGGCGTGGCCGTTGCGCTGGGGGTCCAGGAGGGAGGGCTCGGGGGCCTCTTCGAGGAAGACCCCGATCTTGCGATACTTGGCGTAGCGGCGGTCGAGCAGCTCGTCCTTGGGGACCTGGATCAGGCGGCGGAGGTTGCGGAGCAGGAACTGCTTCAGGGTCGCGGCCATCTCGGGGTGGTCGCGGTGGGCGCCGCCGAGGGGCTCCTGGATGATCTCGTCGATGATGCCGAAGCGGTGCAGGTCGCGGCTGGTGAACTTCAGGGCCGCGGCCGCCTTGGGGGCGTGCTCGGCCCCCTTCCACAGGATCGTGGCGCAGCCCTCGGGGCTGATGACCGAGTAGTACGTGTGTTCGAGCATCCCCAAATGGTCGCCGATGCCGATGCCCAGGGCCCCGCCGGAGCCCCCCTCGCCGATGACGACGCAGATGATCGGGGTGGCGACGCCCGACATGTGCATCAGGTTCTCGGCGATGATCGCGGCCTGGCCGCGCTCCTCGGCCGAGATGCCGGGATAGGCGCCGGGGGTGTCGATGAAGGTGACGATCGGCAGGCCGAACTTCTCGGCGAACCGCATCTTGAGGAGCGCCTTGCGGTAGCCCTCGGGGTGGGCGCAGCCGAAGTGGCAGGCGGTGCGCTGGGCCAGGTTCTTGCCCTTCTGGTGGCCGATGAACATGACCTTCATGTCGTCGAGGTAGCCCAGGCCGGTGACGATCGCCTGGTCGTCGCCGATGGCCCGGTCGCCGTGCAGCTCGAGGAACTGGTCGAAGAGCAGGTCGATGTAGTCGCGGGTCTGGGGGCGCTGGGGATGTCGCGAGACCTGCACCGTCTGCCAGGGGTCGAGCTGGGAGTAGATCTCCCGCTTGAGGGCCGCCAGCTCGCGACGGAGGCGGCGGATCTGCTCGCCGATCTTCGAGTTGTCGCCGCCGGCGCGGTTCTTGGCGTACTGCGCCTCCATCTCGACGAGCCGCTGCTCCATCTCGTAGATGGGGGCCTCGAACGGGAGTCGCTGCTCGTGGGCGCTGCGCATGAAAGGCTTCATCCTCGAAAACGGGCGGTCGCGGGGCGGGGGCCGGGCCGGCTCATCTCAGCTCAAAGGGACGATCCATCCCGATTATCGGCTCGCGGGTCGGGGTCGTTCCGGTAAATCCGGATATTCCGGAAAGTCGCGAGGAAGGCGTGCAGGTCGGGGAACCGCTCCTCGGGGGCCTTCCTTAGCATCCGCAGGACGGCCTCGTTGAACTCCGGGGTCACCTGGTCGTCCCGCGAGGTCAGGGGCAGGGGCTTCTCGCGCATGTGCTTGTTCAGCAGTTCCTGCTGCGAGTTGGCCCGGAAGGGGGGCCGCCCGCAGGCCAGCTCGTAGCAGGTGGCCCCGAAGCTGTAGACGTCGGCCGCGGGGGCGGGGGACTCGCAGCGGATCTGTTCCGGGGCCATGTAGGTGCCCGTCCCCTGGCGGGGGATCTTGCCGCCGAACAGCCGGGACAGGCCCGACCGGGGCCGCATGGCGATCGTGTAGTCGATCACCCGGACGTCGCCGGCCCGATCCGCCAGGATGTTCTCGGGCTTGACGTCGCGGTGGATCCAGCCCTTGTCGTGCATGCAGGCCAGGCCGGCGGCCGCCTGGCGGATGATCTTGTGGAGGTGCTCCTTCGGCATCGGATACACGGTCGGCCGCGCCAGGGGGAGCTTGAGGTTGGGGGCGGGGAAGTACTCCATGACGAAGTAGGGCTGTTCGCGGTCGTCGACGAACTCGTGGACGCGGATCAGGTTGGGATGCCGCAGCTCCAGCCCGAGCCTGGCCTCGACGGCGAACTTCCGGCGCTCGGAGGCGTCGCCGCAGAGCGGGCCCGCGAGCTGCTTGACGGCGTAGCGGCGGTGGGTGGCGTCGTCCACGACCTCGGCGACGACCGACGTGACGCCGGCGTGGATCACCCGGACGACGCGGTACGCGCCGATTCGATCCTCTGCACTGGCCGCCCCGCCGCTCGTCGCCAAACCCCAGCCCCCTCGCGGATGCGCCTCGGCGAGCCTCGTCAAATCCCTGCAACCCGCATCATCCTACAAAAATCCGCCGGCCCCGACAACGCGCCCCGACCTTCTGGCGGGCCCCCCGCCGAGCCGCTCAAGAGTGGAGGCGTGGCGGGTCGATCATGGAGGAACGGGGAGTCCAGCCGAGAGCCCCGCGCGGCGATCGCGTCGCCTGCAGGAGTCAACCAAGGAGTCGGTCGATGATGGAGCGGAATCGGCACAACGCCCCGCAGGGAAGCGGCTCGGAGCGTCGGACCGGGTCGGGGACGGGATCGTGGGACGCCGCCGTCGCCAGCCGTCGCGCGGCCCTCGAAGCGATCGCCGCGACCCTGCTGGACGCCCCGGGGGCCGGCCCGATCCTGCTCACCGGCGAGGCGGGCGCGGGCAAGACCTGGCTCCGCCGCCGGCTCGTCGAGGGCCTCCCGACGGCCTGGCGGGCGGCGGTCGTC
Source organism: Paludisphaera mucosa (assembly GCF_029589435.1). Lineage (NCBI taxonomy): Bacteria > Pseudomonadati > Planctomycetota > Planctomycetia > Isosphaerales > Isosphaeraceae > Paludisphaera > Paludisphaera mucosa. Next base: position 28,546 of record NZ_JARRAG010000001.1, read on the forward strand.
GCGGCCGCCCCGGCGCACGACGCGGTCGATTTCCTGACCCTGACCGCCGCCCGGCTCGGCGTCGCCGCCCTCCCCGATCGCCCCTCGGCGCTCCGGCTCGCCGTCGCCCAGGCCCTGGAAGACGACGCGAACGAGGGACTGACCTGGCTCCTGATCGTCGAGGACGCCCACCACGCCGCGCCCGCCGTCTGGGCCGAGGTCGAGGCCCTGTGCGACGGCCTCCGCACCCCCGGAGGCTTCGCGGCCGTGGTCCTGGCCGGCCGGACCGAGCTGGCCCGCCGCCTGGCCTGGCGGCCGCTGCGGGCCGTCGCCTCGCGGGTCTCGAAGCACGTCCACCTGCCCCCCCTCGACGTCGACGAGGCCGGCCGCCTCCTGGCCGCCGCCGACGCGACGGAAGTCGAACGCCTCCATCGCGACGCGGCCGGCAACCCGCGCCGGCTCCTGGGCCTCGCCGGCGGCCGAACGCCGCAGCGCCTCGACGCGCCTCCGACGCCCGCCCGGCCGGCGGCCTCCGTCGCCGAGGCCCCGGCCCCGCCGGTCGCGCCCCCCGCGCCGGCGGTCCGCAACGATTGGGCGCCTCGGGTCGAGGCGAAGGCCCCCGCCGAGGCCCGGCCGGCGCCCCCCGCGCTGCTGCCGAGCCGGCCGCCGCTCCGGATGGAGGAGGGCCTGATCGAGGTCGGCTGGGAAGGCAGCCTGGACGCCGAGGAAGCGGCTGAGTTCGAATCCGCCGACGAGGCGACCCCGGTCGACGGCGAGCTGATCGAGGACCACTACGCCGCGCTCCAGGCCTGGTCCGAATGGGCTCGCAACCGCGACCGCCTCAACCGGGGCGCCGACGCCGAAGACGATGAAACCGATGCCGAGGCGGATGAGGACGAGGTCGACGAGGTCGTTTCGCCCGTGGGCGTCCAGGCCCTGGGCGACGGCGACGAGGACGAAGATTCCGAGGTCGACTCCGAGACGGCCGAGGAGCCCGAGACCGGCGGAGCCCTCCGCGCCGAGCCCCGGCACGAGCACGCCCCCTACAGCCAGCTCTTCACCCGGCTGCGGCAGTCGAGCAGCTGACCCGGGCCGCCGGCGATGCGACCGGCCGTCGACTTTTCGACAGGTCGACGATCGGCTTCGTAATGGGTTCGTCCGTCCAAAAAGCGGACGAACCCATTTGGCGTAAACCGTTCTGCGTCATCGATTTGACATAGGTTTTCGGTTCCATCGGCTCGTCTCGATTTTTTCATTTCTCCCCATCCTTCCAGCCCCCTCCGGCCACCCCGGTCAGCCGATTGGGAACCGCGAACGCGGACTCCCATGAGAGACAATGGCTCACGATCGCCGATCGGCGAGCGCACGCCTCATCCCTGCGGCCCGGAATCCTCCCCGCTCCCGCCGGGAGAGGGCGGCCGTGCAGCGGCGGGTGAGGGTCGTCGGAGCGCAAAGAGCCCGTCGGACCTGCGGCATCCGGGCCGTCTCCACAGGTCCGACGACTCTCACCCGGCCCTCCGGGCCATCCTCTCCCGGGGGGCGAGGGACGTCGGGCGCTTCGTCGACATGGCGACGGCGACCCCGCGCGGCGGGCGGAGGCGTCACAGTCCCGATTTTCGGGAGGAACGAGTGATGAAAGCGGTCCGCGGGGGTCGATGCCTATCATAACGACCGAGCGCGGCGCGAGCCGGTGTGTCGCGTCGTGATCCGTCATGTAGGACGAGCAGGCGTCGTCGACGTTCCACGCGGTGCTCCCACTCGTCCCCCTTCCCGGGGGAGGCGAGACGTACGGCGGCGTCGGACGCCACGCGACATCGCGTCGCGGACGACGCACCGGAGGCGGCGCCTGCTTATCCCAACCCACCCCCGACTCGACCTCCACCCGCCCCTTCGTCAGCCGTGCTCGCGCTCGCGGACGGTGACGTAGACCTCCTGGCAGGTCTCGGCGATCTTCTCGCCCAGGCCCTGGTGCTTGGTCTCCAGCTGGGTGGAGTACATCCCCAGCACCTTGCAGAGGAAGGCCCCGTGGCAGGGGTCGTTCTCCTGGACGAGCTGGTCCAGCGATTCCTCGATCTGGTCGGCCAGGTAGAGCAGGAACTGCGCCTGGCCCTTGATCTCGGCCAGGTACTTCCGCAGGTCGGGCGAGACCATGTCGCGGGGCGGGGCGGCTTCGCCGTGCTCGGCGTCGACGTCCGGGCCGGGGAACTGGTGCAGGGTGGGGGTCCCGTTCTCGGCCGAGGCGCTCATGAGGGGTCTCCGGCCGGGAAGGCGGTCTCGGGCGACTGGACCATGGCGTCGAGCATGTCGCACAGGTCGCCGATCGACTGCATGTGCTGGCTCTCCTGGCGGAGGTTGGCCGTGTGCATCTCGACGAGCTGCTTGATGAAGATCCGCGTGCCGGGGTCGGACTCATCCTGGAACCGCTCGACGTCGGCGACGACGGCGCGGACCAGGTAGTCCAGGAACTGGAGCTTGCCGCGGATCGAGACCGAAAGCCGGGTGAGCGTCGGGCTCCCCGCAGCCGCCGGCGGCGCTGTGAGTTGGGACATCCTTGGAGCGTCTCCGGGCCGAAGGCCGGACACCTGGGCGAGGCGTCAGCGTCCGTGCAGGGTGTAGGTCATGGCTGGGGATACGAACCTGGGTTCCGAATTTCCCCTGGAGATTACTCCGCCCCGCCATGCGTTGCAAGCGGAAAGCCCGGGCCCCCGACGGCCGCCCGCATGCCGTCGGCGACGGCCTCGCGGCCGCTTTTCTCGGCCGGGGGGGCGACCGGTTTCCCCGGCGGCCGGCGCGGTGTACAAGGAAAGGATGGGGCCGAAACGTCGGGCCCGATCCGGGTCGACCGGCCGCGATGGCTTCCACAGCACAGCGATGGAGAACCGCAACATGTCGCGCAACATCAACCGTCGGGAACTGCTCCTGGCCGGGGCGGGCGCCGCCTGGCTGGGCTCGGGCGTCCTCTCGCGGGCCGTCGGGGCGGCGGCCAAGGCCCCCAAGAAGGTCCTCTACTTCACCAAGAGCTCGGGCTTCCCGCACTCGGTCGTCACCCGCAAGGGGGACGCCCTGGCCCACTCCGAGAAGATCCTGACCGAGATCGGCAAGGAGCACGGCTTCGACGTCGTCGCCTCCAAGGACGGCCGCCTGTTCGAGCCCGACAAGATCGGCGAGTGGGACGGCTTCGTCTTCTGCACTACGGGCGACCTGACCACCCCCGGCACCGACAAGACGCCGCCGCTCTCGGCCGAGGGCGAGAAGGCCCTCTACGACGCCCTCCGCAAGGGCAAGGGCTTCATCGGCATGCACTGCGCCACCGACACCTTCGGCCACCACGGGGCCCGGAACAAGGGCGTCGAGGACCCTTACATCCAGATGATCGGCGGCGAGTTCGTCTCGCACGGCCCCCAGCAGGTCGCGGTCATGGAGGTCGTCGACCCCAAGTTCCCCGGCCTGCCCGAGGGCTTCGGCAAGTCGGCCTCGTTCAAGATCAACGACGAGTGGTACGCCCTCAAGAACCTGCCCGAAGACCTGCACGTGATCCTGGTGCAGAAGACCGAGGGCATGGAAGGCGCGATGTACCACCGCCCCGACTTCCCGGCGACCTGGGCCCGCAAGTACGGCGACGGCCGCGTCTTCTACACCTCGATGGGCCACCGCGAGGACGTCTGGACCAACCCCAACTACCAGTCCCTCCTCCTCGGCGCCCTCGCCTGGACCACCGGCCTCGCCGACGCCGACCTCACCCCCAACATCAAGGAAGTCACCCCCGGCTACGCCAAGCTGACGAAGTGACGAAGCGAAGGTCAGCCGGACGTCCCCTCGCCCGCCGGGAGAGGGTGGCCCGGAGGGCCGGGTGAGGGTCGTCGGACTGTAGGGACGGCCCCGGCGCTGCGGATTCGCGCGCTGATACCTTCCCCGCGCTGCGGCGACCCTCACCCGCCGCTGCGCGGCCGCCCTCTCCCGGCGAGAGAGGGATGATTTCAGGCCGCCCGAACCCCGCGAGGAACAGGATTGCTCCCGGGGTCTGCCTTCCCCCGCCAGAGGGGAAGGCGCACGGCCGTCGCCTGCCGATTCCGTGATACGATCAAATCGACGCCGAGGAAGCCGAGTTGAGCGTCGAGGAGCCTCCGTAAAAGCCCGAATGGCTTGAGGCCAGACGGCGAAATTGCTCACAATGCGGTTGATACCGTCTTATAAGTGGCAACCGGAGGCTCGAAATCATGACGCGATTCGGCTGGTGGATCGTCACATTCTGGCCCCTGGCCGCAATAGGCCAGGGGCCCGCTCCAGGCTCCCCGCCCGCGCCGGATACGCTGGCGAGCATTGAGGTGGAGGCCAAATCGGCGCGGGACTCGTTCGTCGAAAAAGCGAGCAAGGTGAAGTCCGGGGCGGAGGCGACCGCCGCGGACAAGGCTCGTCACGACCAAATTCTGAGCCTGATGGACCGGGCCCTGACGCTGGCCCGCTTGCATCCGGGAGAACCAGAAGGCGTGGCCGCAGCCGCGTGGGCGGTGGCTGAGTTGGGCTTTGAGAGAGGCGACGACGTCGGAGAACGCGGCGACGCGGCGTACCGCCTCCTGTCCGACGCCCCCGAACTCGACGATCCGGTCGTCCTCCGGGCGATCTTCGCCGCCCCGAGCGTCGTCCCTCGCTGCCTCGAGGCCGAGCGCTTCCTACGCTCGGTCATCTCCCGGAGTCAGCACCCGGGTCTCGTCACCACCGCTCAGGCCGTATTGGCCAACTATCTGGCCGAAATGGCTCGTTTGCACGACAGGCTCGCCGCGCCGATCAGCGGCCCCGTGTTGATGAGAGAATTGACGAAGGTTTGCCTCGATCGCTGTCGGGCGGTCGACGGCCCGAAGCTACGCGGCGAGGCCGAAACCCTGCTGGAACAGGTCGTACGCGAGCAGGGGGATGAACCCAAGACCTTGGGTGGGCAGGCTGCGGGCGAACTCTTTCGAATTCGGCACCTCCGGATCGGCCAGCCCGCGCCGGAGCTCGTCGGCGAGGACCTCGACGGGGCACCCATCCGGTTGAGCGATTTCCGGGGCAAAGTCGTGCTCCTGACGTTCTGGGCGATTTCGAGCAATCCTCGCCTGAGTTTAATCCGTCAGGAGAAGGATCTCGCCGCGGCCATGAAGGGGCGTCCGTTCGCGCTGGTGGGAGTCAACGGCGACGCGGCCGAGGACCGAGCCAAGGTCAAGGAGACGGTCGCGAAGGAAGGGATCACCTGGCGGTCGTTCTGGGCGGGCGGCCCCGACGGGGCGATACCCCGGGAGTGGGGCGTCGAGCGCTGGCCTACGTCCTACGTCATCGACGTCGGTGGAATCATCCGCGACGACCAGGTCGGCGGGAAGCTCACCCCCGCCGCCTTCCAGCCGCTCGTCCAGGCGGCCGAGGAGGCCGCTCGATGATCCCCGCGGGCAGATTCGAACACCCTTGATGCCATCGCTGGCATGGAGCGGCGCATGCCCCAGTGGCCGCCACGCTAGTCGGCGAGCCGGCGAATGAGGAGGGACGAGCACGAGGCCCGCTGGAATCAGGCTGTGCCGCCCCCCTCTTCTGATCGCAGCCCGGCTGGCCTCACGCGCCTGAGGTCCAGGCCCCCAGGGTCACCGTGATGGTCGTCGTCCCGTCGGGGACGGGGTCGAACTTCGCGGGGACCTGGGCCTGGCCCGTGGGCGCGGGGGGGACCGGGCCCGGGTTCTCGTCGAAGCTGAACCCGTAGGCCATGGCCATCGGGGCCCCGGTCTTGGCGACGGCGGGCTTGGCCGGCCGCACGAAGATCGGCGAGCCGCCGACCGTCGCGGTGTGCAGGAACAGCGAGAAGAGGTTCTGGGGCTGCCCGGGCGGATACCAGTTGGATTCGGTGCCCCAGTATCGGGTCGTACTCCCGTCCGTCGAGGGGGTCATCGGCCCCGGCGCTCCGGTCGTGCCGGGGACGACCGCCACGCCCCGGTTGAGGGCCGAGACGATCTGGTTCTCGAGGTTCCCCAGGACGGCGATCTGGGCTCCGGTCACCCCTTGCTGCACGGCGTCGGCGAAGAGGCCCGCGCCGCCGAACACCATCGCGCCCCGCGTGAGCTTCATGGTGCCGGTGTAGGGGAGCTGCGAGAAGACGAGCTGATCGCCGGTGACGGCGAACGGCAGCGGGTTCTTCAGGGTGACGACGACCTTGCCCGACTTGTCCCGGGCGAGGCTCGTGACGAAGTTCGTGGCCAGGCCCGCCGCCTGGTCGAAGTACTGCCCGAACACGTACATCCCGGGCTTCAGGACGCCCGGCAGCGGGGCGTTGGTCAGGGTGATCTTGTTGAGCGCGGTGGTCGTGGCGGCGGTGATCGGCTTGCCGTTGGCGCCCAGGAAGACGTTGACCCCGACCGGGCTGAAGACCTTGAGGGTGTTGCCGCCCCCCTGGAACCGCAGCCCCCGGAGCATCACGGGCTTGCCGGTCACGGGATTGACCAGCGACCCATATTGATAGGTCCCCGCCGTCGCCGTGTAGACGTTGGAGTCCGTCCCCTTGAGGCTCCACCCGCTCCGCGCGAAGAGGGTGCCGAGGGCGCGGTCGAAGACGCCGTTCAGCGGGCTGGCCGCGTTCGCCGGCAGCGGGTTGCCCCCCGCCGGCTCGATCAGGTAGGTGTACGGGTTCAGCAGCCCCTCGGACTGGCCGGCCGCCTTCGCCGACGCGGTCAGCTGGAGCGGCTTGTACATCGTCCGGCCCGAGGCCGACGCGAACGTCTGGAACTGCGAGATGACGGCCGCGCGGGTGCCGCTCGCGCCCGAGAGGGGCTGGCCCACCTGGCCGAGGCCGTCGTTCAGCGTCAGCGTGACCGGGAAGGCGAAGCCGTCGACCGTCGGGACGTCGATCGTCGGCCGGCCGCCGCCGGACGGCTGGGTGAGTTCGAGATACTGATACACATAGGGATAGGCGGGCGGGTTCGCCGGCTGCGTGCCGAATGGGAACGAGGGCGGGGCCTGGCCGCTGGGCACGATGAAGAGGTAGATGCGGCCGCCGTCGACCGGCTGGGTCGTGTCGATCTGGATCGTGCCGTACTCGCCCTGGCCCGACCCGACCTGGAAGCTGGGCACCGTGTCGCCGTGCGCCGCGAACGCGAGCGTCCCCGGCGACGAGCCCGGCTGGAGCGTCAGTCCGCTCCCCGTGGAAAAGCCGTCGACGTAGATCGAGTACTTGGCGGGGTCGAGCAGCGTGCCGTCGACCAGGGGCAGCGTGTAGGTCGACAGGACGGTCCGGGATTCGAGCCGCTCCGGACGGAACGCGGCCCGGCGGCGGGGACGTCGCGACGTCGAAGTCCGGGGGCCGAACGTCCGCTTCCACGTTGAAGCGAGAGAGGGAACGATCATCAAGCTCTCCTGTTCATCGGAACGGCGATGGGGTCGAGCGAGCGAGACTCCCCCCGGGCTCGGACGGCGCGGGGGAAACCGACGTGCGGGCCGAACGAGACGCTCGGCCCGAAAATCCGTAGAAAATTCTACGACGCCGCGCAGGCGAGCGGGAGGGTGTGGGTGGATCGACGCCGTGCGGCGTTGCCCGAAAACCACATGCGATGTTCCGGCCGCCTCGACCCGAGGGAGGGCCGAGGCCGGTCACTGGGATTTCGCGGCGGCGTGGGGATCGATTTCTCTGAGGGCCTCCTCCACGGCGATCTGGACGCGGCCGTAGGAATCGCGGGGCGTCCGTCGCAATTCCGGGATGGAGCCCGCGGCGAGCGGGCCGAACCGGCCCAGGGACCGGGCGGCGGCCTCCCGCGTGTAGACCCGATCGGCCCGCAGCGCCGGGACGAGGGCCGCGACGGCCGCCGGGGCCGCCTCGCATCCGGGCGCGATGCGGCCCAAGGCCGATGCGATCGGGGTGCCGCAATCGAAAGAGCCCGGGGTCGCGATCGCTTCCCCGAGCGCCGAGGCGAGGGCGAGGATGGCGCCCTCGGCCTCGCCCCCCATGAGGCCCAGCGCCTCGGCCGCGGCCGCCCGCACCGGGGGCCGCTTCGAGCGCAGGGCGGCCGTGAGCGCGGCGACGACCCGATCGCCGGAAGGCGCGCCCGGGGCGATCCGCGAAAGGGCCCGGCACGCTTCGCGGGCCAGTTCCTCCATCGCGGGGGCGTCGGCCGTCCCGTCCCCGGCCAGGCCGCGCTCCAGGGCGGCGAGGAGTTCGGGGATCGCCCCGGCGGCCTCGCCCCCCATCGATCCCAGGGCGTACGCCGAGGCGTCGCGCACCCGGGGCTTTTCCGACCGCAGGGCGGCCGACAGCGCGGCGACCACCTGGTCGCGCGCAGCCGCGCCCGGCGCGATCCGGGCGAGGGCCAGCGACGCATCGAAGGTCAAATCCGGCATCGCGAACGAGGCGGGGGCGTCTGCCGATTCCAGGCTCCCCTCGAAGGCCGAGAGGAGTTCGGGGATCGCCTCGGAAGCCTCCGGGCCGATGTTCCCCAGGATCATCGACGACGCGATCCGCCCTCGCGCGTCGGGACCCTTGAGCGCCGCGATCAGGTCCGGGACCACGGCCGGGGAAGGCTTCAGCTTCCGCAACGGCCCGCGATAGTGGTTCTCCCATTGGTCGTCGGCCGCGATCAGCCGGAGCAGGGGCGGGATCGCCGGGTCGAGGCCCGCGGAGAACTCCGAAAGCGCCCGGGCCGCGGCGTAGCGGACGGCGGGGAAGGGGTCGTCCAGGGCGGAGATCAGCTCCCGCGGCGCTCGGGAGCCCGGCGGCTTGCCGAAGGCCGCCAGGGCGTCGGCGGCCGCCGTCCGGACGGCCGGATCGGGGTCGGTCAGGCATTTCAGCACCCCCGCGGCCGCGGCCCGAGCCGGTTCGAGGAACGCGGCCCCCGCGCCGCCCTGCTCCCCGAAGGGCCCCGACGAGCCGCCTGCGTCGCCGGCCGTCTTCGTCACGAGCCAGGCGATGGAACGGGCGGCCGCCTCGCGGACCTGGGGCTGGACGTCGTCGGCCGCCCCGGCGAGGGCCGCGAGCGCCTTCCAGGAGTCGTCGGGACCCGCGTCTCCCAACCTCGCCGCCGCCTCGCGACGCACGTACGCGTCCTCCTCGCCCAGGGCCTGGATGTGGGCGTCGACGGCGGGGTCGCCGCGACGGCGCGTGAACACGTCGTGCGTCGCGGCCCAGAAGACGAGCGGGAGACAGGCGGCGGCGGCGATGGCGAGCACGGCGAGGCGCTGGCGACGCGTCAACGGCGTCCGACTCGAATCCGAGGAACTCCAGGTATCCATCGAGCGACCTCCTCCGCGATCAAACACCCGGACGATTCACGGCCGGTTCGCCTCGAACGCGACGCCGCCGTCGACGATCGTATGACGCACCTTGGCCCCGAGGACGCCCGCCGGGGGCTGCTGGAACAGGTCGCGGTCGAAGACGGTGACGTCGGCGCGGAAGCCGGGCTTGAGGACGCCCGAGCGCATCTCGGCGAAGGCGGCGTAGGCGGCGCCCGCGGTGAAGGCCCGCAGGGTCTCTTCCAGGCTCATGCGCTGGTCGGGATGCCAGCCGCCCTTCGGCTCGCCCGCGGCGTCCTGGCGGGTGAGGGCGGCGTAGAGGCCCCACTGGGGGTCGACGACCTCGACGGGGAAGTCGCTGCCGAACGCCAGGCGGACCTTGGCGTCGAGGAACCAGCGCCAGGCGTACGCGCCGTCGACCCGGCCGGGGCCGAGCCGCGCGTCGGCCCAGCGCATGTCGTCGCTGGCGTGCGAGGGCTGCATCGACGCGATCACCCCCAGCTCGGCGAACCGGGCGACGTCCTGCCTGCGGACCACCTGCGCGTGCTCGATCCGCAGCCTCGGCTCGGTCGCCAGCGGGAACGCCCGGCGCGCCGCGGCGAAGGCGTCGAGGACGAGCGCGTTCCCCTTGTCGCCGATCGCGTGGACGGCGACCTGCCAGCCGTTCTCGATGGCCGCGGCGGTCGTCGCCTCCAGCGTCTTGGGGTCGATCAGGAGGAGCCCGACGTTGTGCGGGTCGTCGGCGTAGGGCTCGAAGAGCAGGGCCCCGCGCGAGCCCATGGCGCCGTCGATGAACAGCTTGATCGCCCGCATCTCGAACCGGCTCCCCGGGGTCGCGGGCCTGGGCGGCTTGCTCACGAACTCGACCTCGCGGCCGGCGGGGGGCGAGGCCATCGCGTAGACCCGCAGCTTGAGCGCGCCGCCTTGATCCAGCTCGCCGAAGACCTCGGCCTCGCGGGCGGAGACCCCCGCGTCGTGGACGCCGGTCAGGCCGTACGAGAGGATGCGGTCCTGGGCCGCCAGGATCCGCTTGCGGACGTCTTCACGCGAGGGCGGCGGCACGACCCGGCCGACCAACCCCATGGCGCCGTCGATGAAGACGCCCGAGGGCCGGCCGTCGGCCAGGTGGTGGATCTGGCCGTCGGACGGGGGCTGCGACGACGCGTCGACGCCCGCACGCCTCATGGCCTCGGTGCTGGCCCATCCGGCGTGGCCGTCGACCCGCGAGAGCCAGACCGCCCGCCCGGGCGCGGCGGCGTCGAGGACCGAGGCGTCCGGGAAGGCGCCGCCGGGCCAGAGGCTCTGGTCCCAGTTCGCCCCCAGGACCCAGGCGTCGGCGGGCAGGCCGGCGGCGTGCTCCTTGACCCTTCGCGCCACCTCGTCGAGCGACTTGACGCCCCGGAGGTCGAGTTGGAGCAGGCTGGCGCCGAGCGACTCGATGTGGCCGTGGGCGTCGACGAGGCCGGGCGTCGCGAGCGTCCCGGGGGCCTCGACCAAGCGGGTCGACGGCCCTTTCCAGGCGAGCCCCTCGTCGCGCGAGCCGACGGCGACGATCGCGCCGGCGCGGGCCGCAAGGGCCTCGGCCCAGGGCCTGGCGGGGTCGCCGGTCCAGATCCGGCCGGGGAGCAGCACGAGGTCGGCCGGGCCGTCCTTCTTGAGCCGCAGCGCGCGGCCGGGGAGCCTGTCGTCGGGCCCGGGGTAGTCGGGCCGCTTGCCGTCGGCGACGACCGCGACGCCGTTGACGAACACGAAGCGGGCGCCCTCCGCGTACTTCATCGGCTCCTCAAAGGTGGCGGCGTCGCGGAAGGTCTTCGGGTCGAAGACCACGAGGTCCGCGTACGCGCCCGGCCGCACGACGCCGCGGTCGCACAGGCCGAGGATGGAGGCCGGCAGGCCCGCGTTGGCGCGGACGGCCTGTTCGAGCGTGAGGACGTGCTCGTCCTCGGCATAGCGGATCTTGCGCGGGAAGGTGCCGAACGACCGCGGGTGCGGGCGGGCCCCGTCGTCGATCTCGCCGCGGGCCGAGCCGTCGGAGGCGGTGGCGACGAACTCGGACCGCATCACGGCCCGGACCTCGTCCTCGCTCATGCTGAAGTTGATCGCCTGCGTCCCGCCGTGGCGCTGGACGTCGAGCACGACCTCGATGGGCGTCGTCCCTTCCTCCTTCGCGATCGTCTCCAGGTCCTTGCCTACGCGGCTGGGCTTGGGGGCGTAGGTCGTCAGGCGGATGGCCGCGCCCCCCATGCGCTCGTCCAACTCGCGCTGGATTTCTTCGCGGAGCTTGGGCCCTTGCACGGGGTCGTCGGCGAGCTTGGCGAAATCCTCCTTGCTCACGCGGACGGCCCAGTGGGGGACGACCATCGCGCCGAGCGACGTGCTGGAGGCGACGTACGGGTACTGGTCGGCGGTCGCGACGCGGCCTTTGGCGCGGGCCTCGGCGATCTTAGCCAGGGCCTGGGCCGTCTTGCCCCAGTTGCGTCGGCCGCTGGCCTTGAGGTGGGAGATGTGCACCGGCGCGCCCGACTGTTCGCCGATCGCCAGGGCCTCGTCGACGGCTTCGAGCAGCCCTCGCTCCTCGTTGCGGATGTGGCTGGCGTAGATCCCGCCGTAGCCGTGGACGAGCTTCGCCAGCTCGACCAGCTCGGCGGTGCGGCCGTATCGGCTGGGGACGTAGATCAGGCCCGTCGACATCCCCCACGAGCCGGCGTCCATCGCCTGCTTCGCCAGCTCCTTGAGCTTCGCCATCTCCTCGGCGGTCGGTTCGCGGTCCTCGACGCCCAGCACGGCCCGGCGGAGCGCGCCGTGGGGGATCAGGTGGACGACGTTCGACCCCGCGCCGACGGCGTCGATCCGGGCGAAGTACTTCGCCACGTCGATCGGCCCCATCCCGCAGTTGCCGGTGACGATCGTGGTGACGCCCTGGGTGATGTAGTTGAGGTTGAGCCGGCCCTTCGCGGCCACGATGCCGTCGTCGGAGTGGGTGTGCAGGTCGATGAAGCCGGGGGCGACGACCAGGCCGGCGGCGTCGATCGTCCGCGACCGGGCCAGGGCCGCGAGGTCGCCGACGGCGACGATGCGATCGCCCCGGATCGCGACGTCGGCCGTCCGCCGGGGCGAGCCGGAGCCGTCGACGAGCGTCCCGCCGCGGATCACCACGTCGGCCGGAAGCTCCTCGGCCCGCGCGGGCCCCGCGACCCAGCAGGCCAGCGCCGTCAGGCCGGCGACGACGCGCAGGCCCCGATTTCGTCCAAGGGTGATCATGCGGTGATCCTCTTTCAGCCCGATCGGATCCGGCCGCCGGGCCTGGTCCCGCGGCGGCGCGTCACCCGAGGTTACCGGAGGGGCGAGGATCGGCGGAAGGGGCGGCCGCGGAGGCCGCGACGTCGGACGCGGGTGCGGGCGCGGCCGGCGCGGGGGTCGTCGCGACGAGGGCCGGGGGGCGTCGCCGCCGCCGCTCGCCCAGGGTGAGGCAGGCGGGGAGCAGCAGCAGGTTCCCCAGCGTGCTGCCGCCGGTGGCGACGGCCACCATCGTGCCGAAGTTGACGAACGGCTCGAATTCGCTCGTCCGCAGGGCGAGGAAGCCGACGGCCACCGCCAGGCTGGAGAGCAGCACCCCCGGCCCCGACACCGCGTAGCTGGCGAACAGGCTGCGGCGGAACCCGCGCGTCTTGCGCAGCCTGTGGTACTGGATCAGGCAGTGGAACGTGTCGTCGACCGAGAGCCCCAGCGCCACGCTCGCCACCAGCGCCGTGGCGATGTCCAGCTTGATCGAGAGCCAGCCCATCAGGCCCAGGACGAAGGCCACCGACAGCAGGGTGGGCAACAGCGCCAGGGCGGCCAGGGCGGGGCTGCGGAAGGCCAGGGTGAGCATCGCCAGGATGCCGAAGGCCGACCAGGCGAACGTGCTCCACTGGGTCGCGACCACGCCCTCGGTCGTCTTGGTCATCAGGTACGACAGGCCCGTCAGGTAGGCGTCGGGGCCGAACTCGGCGCGGGCGGCGTCCTCGGCGCGGCGGAAGATCGACGCCTTGGTCGCGGCCGGCTGCTGTTCGAGCAGGCGGACGAGGATCCGCGTCTGCTTGGCCTCGGGGTTCCAGAAGTTCCGCAGCAGCGAGGCCTGGGGCGAGGCCGCGATCAGGTCGAGCTTGTCGGCCAGCACGCGGGCGCGGGCGTCGGGGGCGAGCGCCGCGATCCGGCCGTCGGGGTCCAGCACGGTCGCCAGCGAGAGCACCTGCGCCACGGCCCGGGGGTCCTCGGGCGTCAGGCCCCGGATCACGCCGCCGACCCGTTCGAGCTTCGCCACGGCGTCGAAGTCCAGGGTCGACCCGACCGGGGCGACGATCTCGACGAGGCCGATGCCGCCCAGCTTGGACTCGACCCGCTTGTAGTCGCGGACCACCCGCGTCGCCGGCTTGAACAGGTTGATGTAGTTGGTCTCATACGTGAGCCGGAACATGCCGACCGCCAGCGGCAGCGTCACGGCGGCGACGGTCGCCACCACGATCGTGGGTTGGCGGTGGACCAGCAGCGTGAGCCGGTTCATCGCCGCCGAGACCCGCGATTTCGACCCCTGGCGGACCGGGATTTCCATGGGGAAGGGGGGCAGCATGGCCACCGGCGCGAGGGCCATCACGAGCACCGCGGCGATCAGCGTGCAGCTCCCCAGGATCGCCCCGAACTGGCGGATCGGCATCACGTCGCTGGTGACGAGCGCGAGGTAGCCGATGGCCCCCGTGGCGGCCGTCCAGAGGATCGGCGTCAGGACCGCACGCAGCGTCGTCCGCGCCGCGGGGCGGGGGGCCATCTTGCGGCGGTCGTCGCGGAAGTGGATCGCCAGGTGGCTCGCCGCCGGCATCGTGAGCACGATGATCTGGGCCACGAGCGGCCCTCCCGACAGCGACAGCCGGATCCCCAGGGCGTGCAAAAGCGCCTCGGTCGCCAGCCAGACCGTCCAGCCGGCGACGATCGGCACGATCGCCCACCAGACGCTGCGCACGGCCGAGAGCGTGACGAGCGCGATCAGGATCATCCCGACCGCCGCCAGCCGCCGGCCGTCGATCTCGATCGAGGCGAAGCCGTCCGCCAGCAGGACGGGCGGGCCCACGACCGCGGGCCGGGCCAGTCCGTGCCGGGCGGCGAACGCGTCGGCCTTCTCGCGGAGCTGGCGCACGGTCGCGACGACGTCGTGCTCGTTGGTCTTCCGCAGGCGGGCGACGACCGCCGTCGTCGTCGCGGTCGGGTCGATGAGCGTGCCGACGAACAGGGCGTTCTTGACCAGCCGCTCCTGGATCGCCGCCCGCCGCGCGGCGTCGGCCCCCCGCACGGCCCCGCCGACGGTCATGCTGTTCGTCTTGAGGTCGATGTTCTTGACGGCCCGCCGGGCCGCGTCCATCGCCGGCTTGCGCGCGAAGTTCGGCAGCTTGTCGAGCGTCAGCAGGGCGTCGTCGAGCGCCCAGACCAGCGGCATGGCGTCGATCGACTCGACCCGCACCACGCCGGGGATCGCGGCCGGCGAGACCGCCGCGGCCAGCTCGGCGGCGCGGTCCACGCCGGCCGCGCTGACGACCTCGGGGTCGTCGTAGACCAGGAAGACGAAGTTGTCGTCGCCGAAGGTCGCGGCGGCGTCCTGATAGACCCTCATCGCCGGGTCGTCCTCGGCGAAGAACGATCCGATCGACTGCTCGTAGCCGACGCGCTCGCCGAAGACGACCAGGTAGGCCAGCAGCGCCAGGACGATCGACCCGACGACGTAGCGCGAGCGCAGCAGGATTTCGATCACGGCGGCCAAGATCCTTCTCGGGAGGACGCGGTCCGGTCGCGACGCCCGTCTCCCTCGCAGGACCGCCGCTGTAAGTTCGCCATTCTACCAGCGAGAGGCCGGTTTGAGAGCGCCGCGCGCGCGCTCGCCGCGCAGGCCCGGGCGTCGGGAGGCCCCTGGGAGCGTCGGCCTCACTCGCCCAGGGCCGCGTAACGGACGATCCGGAAGCGGGCGCCCTGGGCGTCGCGGATCCGGGCCGCGAGCTTCTCGTGGAGTTCGGGGGTCCAGGCCCCCCATCGGGTGAAGAAGGCCTCGGCGGCGGCCCGGTCGCCCTCGTACTGCGCCGCGAGCACTTCGCGGAGGAGGTCGGTGACGACTTCCGCGTACCGGGCGTAGTCGATGCTCAGCCGCGCGGTCGTCGGGTCGGCGGCGATCAGGCCCTTCTCCAGGAAGTAATTGAACTGGGCGAGCTGCATCGTCTGGTAGGGCTGGTCCTTGCGAGGTTTGACGTTCTGGAGCGTGCGACGGACGCCGCCGGCCTGGACGGCGCGGAGGAGGGTCGCGTCGATCGCGCCGTCCTTCGCCATGCGGTGCAGGGTGAACAGGGAGACGAGGTCGGCCTTCATCTCCTCGAGCGCGTCGGCCTGGTCCTGGAGGGCCGCGTCGAGCGTGCGTCCCTGCTTGTCACGATCTACGCCCAGGTAGTGGCCGACCTCGTGCCAGAGCGTCCGCTGGAAGTTCCCCGCCGGGGCGAGGTCGTCGGCGAACGCGTCGTTCGTGGCCGCCCTCCAGATCCGCAGGTCGGCCGCGAAGATTTCGGGGTGCTCCATCACGTTGCGACGCAGCAGGATGGTGCGGCCGTACTTGCGAGAGAAGGCCGCGTCGTTCGGCAGGATCGTCGCCGTGTTCGTGCCGCGGGCCTGGCCGAAGTCGGCGACGACGTCGTAGATCCCCACGGAGATGTCTTCCCGGACGCGTTTGTGATGGTCGTAGGGGAGCGCGTCCTCCACCTGCTGGAGCCCGCCCAGCTTCTTGCGCAGCTCGTCGGTCGCCGCGCGATCGTTCAGGAGAAGGCTGAAGCTGGAGAACGCCTTCACCCCGAAGAGGGCGTCGTCGTAGGTCTCGTAGGCGCCGATCTGCGCGTTGAGCTTCTTGAAGCGGCCGGCGACCCACGACGCGTCGCCGCTCTCGTAATCGTTCGACAGGAGGTCGCGGGCGCGGTTGCGGAGGTAGGCGGCCAGATCCTCGTCGGTCGGCTCGATGCTGGCGGCGGCGTCGACCATATGCTCGTAGGCCAGCCGTAGGTCGGCCCCGTAGGCCACCGCGTAAGGCACGGCGTAGAACGCCTTGGGGTCGGGGCTCCGGGAGAGCGCCTGCAGCTCGGCCTTGAGGCCCCGATGCAAGACGCCGAGGGCGCCGTCCTCGAGCGCCTTGAGGTCGCGATCGAGGCTCTCGCGCGTCGCCCGTCTTACGACGCTGCGCTCGGCGAGGATCGTGCTTCGGCGTTCGGGATGGGCGGCGATGAAGGCGTTCACCTCGTCGCCGGTCGCGTCGATCGGGTAGACGTTCCGCCCGGGGACCTGCGGGTCGACGGGCAGGAACGGCTCGCGGGCGTTGGCGAGCGTGGTGGCGATCGGGCCCTGGAAGAGCCGGTAGAGGTCGAGGAGGTCCTTCGTCCGCTTCGGCCCGCCCAGGCGGCGGTCCAGCGCGATCAGATCCCGTCCGGCCTTCAACGCCTGGTGGTGGCGAGCCTCCTCGTAGAGCCCCTGGAAGATCGCGCCGGCCTTGAGCAGGGAGCCGACGGCCGCCTTCTCGCCGTCGTCGAGCCCGGAGAGGTCGGGGGCCAGCCGGATCTCCTGGGTCTTCGCCAAAATCTCGACGACCTTGGCTTCGGGCCAGCATCCGCCGGGAAAGGCGGCCGGATCCTCGGCGAGCGCCGCGCCGGTCGTCATCAATCCCAGGGCCAGTCCGGATAGGAATTTCATGATATGACCGCTCGCGAATTTTATGGAGGAGTGCGGGCTCGAGGCGCGGCGACGTCGGAGGTCCCCCCGCGTCCATTAGATTCGACGGCCCGGGCGCGCTCAAGGAAATAGCCGGCCGCCGGGAAAACTCGACGGCGCCGCGACTCGTTCCCGGATCGCACGGACGACGGTCCGGGCCGGCCGTCGAATCGCCCGCTCGGCTTGCGTCGCGTGCGGCCCGCCGTGAGAATCTCATGGCGAACGCCGCACAGCTCCGAGGACGACGATCCGGTCGAGCCGCTGCACTCATCACGGTCCGCATCGCCAAAGGTTACATCAACCCCATGACATCATCCGATCCTTCCCGTCGCTCGTTCCTGAAGGTCTCCGCGGCGCTGGCGGGGGCGGCCCCGCGGCTGGCCGGCACGCTGCGGGCGGGGCAGGGCGAGGCCCCGCTGTTCGCCTACGTCGGGACCTTCAGCTCGCCGCTCAAGGACATGCTGCCGACCCAGGTGGACCTGCCGCCGGGCAACGGCCGGGGCATCCATATCTTCCGGGCGGACCGCGGCACCGGCGCGTTGACGGCCGTCGGCGTCCACGAGCTGGGTGCGAGCCCGAGCTGCCTGGCCCTGAACGCCGCCGGCGATCGGCTGTACTCGGCCAACGAGACCGACCGGCAGGGCGACGACAAGCAGGGGACCGTCGGCGCCTTCGCCGTCGATCGGGCGGACGGCTCGCTGAGGCCGCTGAACTCCGTCCGCTCCGGCGGCGCGGGGCCGACCTACGTGAGCCTCCATCCGTCGGGCCGGTTCCTGCTGGTGGCGAACTACTTCGGCGGCTCGGTGGCGGTGCTGCCGATCCTGGCCGACGGCCGCCTGGGCGACGCGGTGGACGTCAAAACCGACGCCGGCGCGATCGGCCCCCGGCGCGCGCCGCACGCCGCGCCGGGCAGCTTCGCCTTCAGCGGGCACGACCGGACCCACGCGCACATGATCCAGGCCGACCCCGCGGGGCGGTTCGTGCTCCACGTCGACCTGGGGCTGGACCGGATCTTCGTCTGGAAGTTCGACGACAAGACGGGGGCGCTGACCCCGAACGAGCCCCACGCGGTCGCGCTGCCGCCCGGGGACGGGCCACGGCATTTCCACTTCCACCCCAACGGCCGCTGGTTCTACTCGATCCAGGAGGAGGGTTCGACCCTCGTCCTGTTCGACTACGACGCGGCGACGGGACGCCTGACCGAGCGGCAGACGATCTCGACGCTCCCCCCCGGGTTCGCCGGCAGCAACTTCACCTCCGAGGTCCTGGTCTCGGCGGACGGCCGGTTCGTCTACGCGGGCAACCGCCTGCACGACAGCATCGGCATCTTCGCCGTCGGCCCGGACGGCTCGCTATCGTACGTGGGCGAGGAGTGGACCCACGGCGACTACCCCCGCAGCTTCAGCTTCGACCCTACGGGCCGGTTCCTCTACTGCTGCAACCAGCGCGGCGATAATATCGCCGTCTTCCGGGCGAACAGCGAGACGGGAGGCCTCGCGTTCACGGGGCACTACGTCCCGGTGGGCAACCCCTCGCACGTGGTCTTCCTGGATGCGGCCAGGGGGAAGTGATCGTTCGGCGACGACCGGAGGAGCGATGGAGACCGCCTGCTGTCCTCGTTGCCGCGGGACGTCCGTCTTGACGGTCGACGTCTGGACGGGTGAGGGGATCCCCCCGGGATATCCGGCCAGCGTCCGGCCGCGCCACTGTCGCCCGCCGGGCGCCGGCTTCGGCCTCCCGGCGTTCTCCGCCTGTTTCACATGCGGCCTCGTCTGGTCGTCCGTCGAACCGGACGCGCTTCGGGGCTTCATCCATCGTCGCGGCGAGGAGATCGCCAGGCAGCACCTCGACGAGATCGAACGGGGGCCGTTCCGCGACCTGCCGGACACGGACCTGGCGCGCGAGATCGGGGCGGCGATCGCGGACGTCGACGCCCTGTCGCGCGCCGGCTCGTCGGCGGTGCCCCGCCGCTATCGCGAGCTGCGGGGCGTGCCGTGGGATCAGGCGCTGCACGACACCAGGAACTGGCGCCGCCTCACCCGCGAGGAGAAGCTGGAACTCTTCGGCTGGGCCCCGAAGAAGAAGTCGGCGCTCGACGACTTCGACGCGCCGTTCCCCTGAAACCGGCGGACCTCACGAGGCGAGCAGGCTCCGCGCCAGGTCGAAGGCGCTGTAGCCGGCGACGATCGTGATGGCGACGAAGGCGATCCAGGTGCAGGCGTCGCTCAGCCGCGACGGGCCGACGCGCGGGTCGTCGTCGCGGCGGCGGAGGTAGATCGTCGCGCCGGCGATCAGGGGGAGCATCATCCCCTGCGCCACGCCGCCCGCCTTGACGAGCCCCAGCGGCTCGCGGACCGCGTAATAGAGGGCCAGCGCCAGCGCCGGGTAGACCACGCAGAAGACCTTGATCGCGCGTTCGCGGCCCGCGTCGCCCGCCGGCCGCCAGAGGCCGGTCAGGTTCAGGAAGTCGACCGTCAGCCGGGCGTTGGCGGCGGTCGCGACGTAGAGCGTCTTGAACAGGACGGCCCATGCGCCGAGCAGGAAGGCGATGCGGACGCCGCCCCGCAGCGGCTCCAGCGGCGTCCCCTCGAGCGGCCCCAGGTACATCCGGGCGAGCGTGGGGATCATCTCGGGCCCCTTGGGGTCGAGCCCCTGGGGGTGGAGGACCGCCGCGCCCAGCAGGTAGAAGGCGACCGTGGCGATCGTGAAGACGAGCATGCTGACCCAGGCGTCGAGCTGCATGACCCGCGTCCAGCCCCGGGCGCGATCGACCCAGCCCGAGTCGTCGCCGCGCGGGCGGGGGCCGACGAACCGGGCGTAGCCCTTCTCGATGCACCAGTAAGGATAGGCCACGAGTTCGGCCGCGCCCACGCCGGTGATCCCGAACGCCGAGAACGCCAGCCCCACGGCCGTCGCGGGCAGCGCCAGCGTGAAGCCCGAGGCGACGTCCGGGAAGCCGATGCGGAACCGCGTCCATTGCAGGACCGCCACGCTGGCGACCGTGTAGAGCGTCACCGCGGCGACCAGGATCGTGGTGATCCGCTCGATCCGGCGGTAGCCGCCCGAGAGCAGCAGGGCCGACGCCGCCAGCGTCGTCAGCGCGGCCCAGATGTACTCCTCGCGGGTCTTGAGGAACGCCCCCCACGACGGCGACACCGAGCCGACCGCCGAGGCCATGGCGTCGGACGCCCCCGGGAAGGCCATGTGCGCCGCCTGGCCGACGGTCCCCTCCATCGCGGCGATCTGCGCCTGCGTCGCCAGCATCATGAACAGCCAGAGCCAGCAGATCCACGAGGCCCCCGCGCGGGGGCCGGGCAGGGTGTCGAAGGCCGCGAGCGTCGTCTTGCCGTGGACGATCGCGTAGCGGCCCAGCTCGACCTGGACGAACACCTTGACGACGCAGCTCGCCAGGATCAGCCAGAGCAGCGTGAACCCCGCCTTGGCTCCCAGGCCCGTCGTGTTGATCAGCTCGCCCGTGCCGACGATCGCCGCGGCCAGGATCAGGCCGGGGCCGATCCGCCCCAGCGCCTTCCTCAGCGTCCGCGGCGGCTCCTCGACGGCGTCGGCCGGCGTGGCGTAGAGGTCGTGTTCCTCGGGCGCATGCTCGCTCATCGATCCCGGCTCCGATCCGACCTGGCGACGCGACGACCCTCCGCCCCGCGACAGGCGAATCATCCTACGGGGCCGCGAGGGCCGACGCCATCGGCTTGTCGGGCGGGCCGCGTCGACTTCCGGCAACATCCATCGCTTCATCGTGCTCGGCCCGTGAATGGGGCCTAGCGTTGAATCAGGAGGCCGGCGCGAAGCGGCCCGGGCCGGCACACCATCCAGGAGGCGAAACGACGACCATGATCGCCGTGAACGACCCATCCCCGCGCGGAGCCGCGCGCGGTCCCCGACTCCGGCCGGTCGACGCCTCGCACGCGGCGACGCCGTCCGCCCTGACCCACCTGTTGATCTCGGGGGCCGCGGGCGATTCCTGCGGCATGAGCCTGGATTCGGGGATCATCGCGACGTCCGCCCCGCCGGCCGCGCCGCGGGATTCGCGGCTCCGGCCGTTCCAGCGGGTCGGCCCGTATCGGCTGCTCGCGCGGCTCGGTCGCGGGGCCCAGGGCGAGGTCTGGAAGGCCGTGCGCGGCGACGCCCGCAGCCACGTCGTCGCCCTGAAGATCCTCAACCAGGGGCTCTCGATCCACCCCCGCCGGCTGGCCCAGTTCCGCCGCGAGGCCGAGCGCGGGGCGCGGCTCGCCGGGCCGTCGCTGCTCCAGGTCGTCGACGCCGGCGAGGCCGACGGCTGCTTCTACATGGCCATGCCCTACGTCGAGGCCGCGACTCTCCACGACGTGATCCACGAGCGCCGCGTCCGTCGCATGGGCGAGCCCGCGCTCCCCGTCCATCCCCTCGTCGCGATGGCCGACGCGCCCTATTACGTGGAGGCCGCCCGAGCCCTGGCGCGGGCCGCGCGGGCCCTCGACCACGTCCACGTCCACCGCGTCGCGCATCGCGACGTCAAGCCGGCCAACATCCTGCTGGAGCGTCGTCGGCCGTTCGGCGTCTACCTCTGCGACCTGGGCCTCGGCCGCGACCTCGACCTGGCGACGAGCGAGCAGATGCGCGACGGCGCCGGGACGCCCATGTACATGTCCCCGGAACGCCTGCTGAAGGCCCCGGCCGACGAGGTCCTGTCCGACGTCTACTCGATGGGCGTGACCCTGTTCGAGACCCTGACCCTCGGCCGCCTGTTCGAGACGATCCGCGACGTCCCCCCCCCGGCGCTCGCCTCCCTGCTCGCCAGGGCCCGGCCGCGTCGGCCTCGCGCGGTGGACCCGTCCCTCCCCGACTGCTTCGAGGCCGTCATCCTCAAGGCCACCGCCCGCGACCCCGACGCGCGGTTCCGCTCGGCCGCCGAGCTGGCCTCGGCCCTCGAACGCGCCCTCCCCGAGGCCCGCCGCGAGCTGGGTCTCGTCGGGCCTCCGCCCCGCCCGCGCTTCTTGACCCCGCGCCCGCACCGGTCCCCCGCGGACGTCCGCGCCGAAGTGCGGTAGAGTGGGACGCGCCGCGATCGATCAAGGAGGATGACGATGGACGTCCCCGGGAGCCCCGCCTGCCTCGCCGTCCACGGCCTGGGAGGCGGCCCCTACGAGCTGCAACCCTTGGCCGACGCCCTGCGCGCGAAGGGCCGACGCGTCGCCGCGCCGACCCTCCCCGGCCACGACGGTCCCGGTCCCGTCATGCCCGCGTCGACCTGGGCCGACTGGACCGGGGCGGCGGAGGGCTGGTACGACGAGCTGGCCCAGGAACCGGGCCCGGTGAGCGTCGTCGGCTTCTCGACGGGCGCGTTGATCGCGCTGCACCTGGCGAGCCGGCGGCCCGTCGCCCGCCTGGTCCTGATCGCCCCGTTCCTGGCGATCCGCTATACGGCCTGGCTCCCGTTCCGGGCCTCGCACGTCCTCCGGGCGGTCGCCCCCCTCGTCCCGGATCTCCGCCGCCGCGCCCCGGCCGTGCGCGACCCCGAGGCGCGGGGTCGGCTCGCCGCGCTCGACCGCTACCGCACGTTCAGCCTCCCCGCGGCCCTCTCGGCCCTGGAGCTGATCGAGGCCGTCGCGCCGACGCTGCCGGCGATCGCCGCGCCGGTCTTGATCATCCAGGGGGCCCTCGACACGGTCGTCGAGCCCGCACGCGCCGCCTGGCTCCGCGACCGCCTGGGCTCGCGAGTCAAGCGGCTGGTCATGCTGGATCGCAGCGACCACCTGGCGCTCCACGACCGCGACCGCGACCGCGCGATCGCCGAGGCGGTCGCGTTCCTGGACGAACCGATGCTCGACTGACCCGTCGGCTCCGCTCAGGGCCGATTCGGCCCGTTGATGGTCGCGTTCGGGCCGAACCGGATGTGCAGGCTGGCGTGTCCGGCGAAGCGGTCGCCGTAGATGGCGCGAACCACGGCCCAATCGGCCAGCACCGCGAGCGACGACGCCACGACCCCCGCCGCAACCAGCCGCCCCCATCGCACGCGCCGGGCGCCCGCGATCGCGGCCGGCGCCGCCTCGGCCTCGCCGCGCGGCGGCGACGCCAGCAGCAGGATCAGCGTGCAGATCACCGCGTTCGCATAGACGACGCCCTCTGTGATCAGGCGTTGATCGGCGAATTTGACCAGGGCCTTTTCGAAGTTGCCGACGACGACGATCGCCAGCAGGATCAGGTACAGACCCTGGCCCCGGCCGATCGCCGACTCGGGGACGACGGCGATCGGCCGGCGGTCGTGGCGGATCATCAGCACGAACAGGGCCGCCGCCGCGATCGCGAAGCCCAGGTCGAACCAGGTCTCGGCGGCGACCCCGTACATCGCCGCCGGCACGGCCTGGACGTCGACCCAGTGGCCGACGCTCTTGCGGAAGTTCACCAAGGGGATCGCCAGCAGGGTGAACGCCACCGCCAGGCGCTCCGGCCATCGTCGCGAGGATGGAATGATCCCGTCATCGATCGTCCCGGCCCGCGCGGCGAGCCCCGCGACGGCCAGCGCCAGGCCCAGGCCGTTGATCAGGCCCGTCGTCTGCTCCAGGACGCTGTGCCAGTTCGTCTCGTAGCCGCTGGTCACGGCGACGAGCTTGATCATCGACGCCCCGGCGAAGCTGATCCCCCCCACGACCCCCGTGACGACCGCGGCTCGCGCGACCTGGGGCAAACCGTTGCGCAGGCAGTAGGCGAGCATCCCCGCGACCAGGCCCACCATCCCGGCCCAGTTGTCGCCCCGGGGCGGGGTCATCCTCAATCCCAGGATCGGCACGAGCGTCAGGAACCCGATCCACCACCCGATGGTCATGTGCAGGATCAGCGACGTCGCGCGATCGACCCGCCGCCGGACCCCCGCGTAGATCAGGACCGCCGCCATCGCGAAGGAGACCCCCAGCCAGTCGGAGTCGTACCAGTTGAGGCTGTAACCGCTTTGATGCAACCAGGGTTGGACGAGCCGGCCCTGGACCTGCCAGGCCGCGAAGACGGCCAGGATCGGTGGGAACAGTTCGACCAGGCGGTCGCGGTCGGCCTCCGCGGGGAGCGCCGTGCCGGCCCCGCCGGGCGCGGCCCAGAGGAAGCCGATCACGAACAGGCTGGCGAATCCATATAAAACGGACTCCGAATGCCCCGAATGGGTGTAGCCGATCACCTGCATGTACGAGATGCTGCCCCCGAACGACCATCCCAGCGCCCCGAAGAGGGCGAAGAACGGCAGCCGCCCATACCAGTCGCGGCGGCCCGAGAGGAGCACCGCCGCCATCGCCGCCAGGGCCCCCGGGATCATCGCCCCGTACTCGTGGCCGAAGTTTCCGCGTATCCCCCAGCCCACTGAGAGCGAGAGGGCCGTCAGCACCCAGAACGCCGCACCCGTCGCGACCGTCGATCCCGGCATCATCGCCCCTCCTCGTTCCGAACCCATCGCCCCATCCCCGCACGCAGGGATCGCGGGTCCAGGGTACGGGCTTAACGAGCCTCCGGCAACGACCGACGGGGATCGCAAGTCGACGTTGCCTTGCGCATCGGAACGCGGGTAGGCTGATCGAATGGACATCCTGCCCAAGAGCTTCTACGACCGCAACGCGAAGGAGGTCGCCCCGGAACTGCTGGGGATGCACCTCGTACGCACGATCGACGGAGTGGCTCGGATCGGCCGGATCGTGGAGACGGAAGCCTACCTCGGCCCGCCCGACCTCGCGGCGCATTCCACGAAGGGCCTCACCAAGCGGACGAGCGTGATGTACGGCCCGCCGGGGTACGCCTACGTTTATTTAATCTACGGGATGTATCACTGCCTGAACATGGTCACCGGACCGGGCGGACATGCGTCGGCCGTCCTGGTCCGAGCCCTGGAGCCGATCTCGGGGATCGACGAGGCGACCAACGGTCCGGGCAAGCTCTGCCGGGCCTTGAAGATCGATCTGCGGCTCTACGGCCACGACCTCTCCGGGGGGGAGTTGACGGTCATGCGGCCGAAGGGGCGGCCGGAGCCGTTCACGATCGCGACCAGCCCCAGGATCGGGGTCGATTACGCCAAGGAGTGGGCGCTGGAACCCTTGCGGTTCACGATCGCGGGGAACCCGTACCTGTCCCGTCGCTAGCTCGAGGCTCGAGGTCGGGTCGTCCATCGCGGCGACCCGGCCTGGAAACCCGCAGCTGGTCAGGAGTTAGCGGAAGGACCTCGCGTCGGCGGGGGCCGACCCGGGGCTCGATCCAGGACGAAAGATCCGGGGCGGCAACGGCGTCGGCGGCGACTCGTCGCCCGAGCCCGAGCCCGACCGGCGAAGGGCCTCGCGACCGTCGAGGACGTGTCGGACGATCTCGCTGGGGTCGACGGGCTTGACGAGGTGGGCGTCGAAGCCCGCCTCGCGCGACTTCCGCATGTCTTCGGGCTGGCCGTACGCTGTCTGAGCCAGCAGGATCGGCGGATCGGACAACGCCGAGCGGATGGCGCGGACGACCTCGTAGCCCGACATCCCGGGCAGCCCGATGTCGATGAACACGACGTCGTGCGGCTTCTGGATCGCCAGGCGCAGCCCTTCCCAGCCGTCATGCGCCACTTCCACGCGACAACCGTAGTATTGCAAGAGGCTGGCCTGAGACAGCGCCAGGTCCTCGTTGTCGTCGATGATGAGGACGCAACGGCCAGGTGTCGCGCGGTCGGTTGATTGAGTTTTCATCATGCTCCCTCCCTTTGCCTGGCCAATGCAAGGGCCGTGCCGAGCCCGGGATGTATCCGATGTTCCTCGGGGAAGTCGCCGGAAGTCCCGAGGGATTTTAGCGATCGGCGGATTTCGCCGGGCCGGAGGACGAGGGCGGATATTTCTCGTTGAAATGGAAGAGCGCCTGTTGCGCCGCGGCGTCGAGGGGGTCGCGGCCGATGGCGAACTTGAGCCAGGCGCGGGCCTCGGGGATGAAGCCGGCCTGGGTGCAGACCTGCACGGCCTGGCCGACGATGCCGGGATCGGTCCGGCCGGCGGGCGTGGCCATGCGCTGGACGAGCGAGTTGAACGCCTCCAGCGCCTCGGCCTTGCGGCGGAGAGGCGCGGCCTGGTCGCGCCGGCCGCATAGTTCGAGGGCGTTGATCAGGCCGAAGACGGCGTCTCGGTTGGCCGGGTCGAAGTCGTAGGCGATCCGGTAGTACCGCAGGGCCGCGGGCCCGTCGCGGCGGGCGAGCGCGACGCGGCCCCGCAGCCGGGCCAGCTCGGGATCGTCGTCGGGGCCCTTCTTCAGGAGTTCCTCGGCCCGGTCCTCTTCCTGGCGGTCCATGAGGATCATGACCCGGTGCGCGAGGGCCCGGGGATCGTCCTCCGGCAGGGGGGCCAGGGCCTCCTCGGCCTCGGCGTAGAGGCCGAGGCGGCGGTCGTTGTCGGCCAGGGCCAGCCGGGATTCGCGGTCGTCGGGGTCGGCCGCGAGGTAGCCGCCCAGCGTCTTGGCGACCTCGCCGGCCTCCCACAGGCAGTTCCGCACCAGGCACCAGTGGAAGAGGTTCTCATAGGTGAGGGGCGAGATCTCCGACAGCGCGGCGAACTGGTCGCACAGGTCGCGACGCCTGAGCTGCATGCCGTAGATGTAGATCAGTTCGCGACGCGCCTGGGCCAGCTTGGGGTCGAGCCGGAGGGCCTCCTGCAGGTCGGCCTCGGCGAACCGGGCGCGATCGCGGCGAAGCTCGATCTGGCCGGCGAGCAGCCGGGCGTTGGCCGCGGTGCGGTCGGAATCGGGGACCTTGGCCAGCATGGCGACGGCGTCGTCGATCCGTCCCTGCGCCACGGCCACCTGGCCCTGGAGCATCCAGTCCTGGGGCAGGGGGGCCCGGGCCCGGGTCAGGCGGTCGAGGATCCGGGCCGCGTCGTCGATCCGATCCTCGCGCAGGCTGACCTGGGCGTCGCGCCAGAGCTGGTCGGGGTCGGCGGACTTCGAGAAGACGGCGATCGCCGCCACGGCCGTCGCCGCGGCCAGGGCGACCGCGCCGACACCCAGGGCGATCCGACGCCGCCAGGGCGACGCCCGCCGCGTCGGCGGCGTCGCGGGCGCTTTCGACGAGGTGCCCATCATCGTCATCCGCATCGGAGTGCACGTAGGAAAGGAGTCGACTCGACCTGATCATGGCCACTTCCGCGACGGTCCCGCAAGCCCTCCCCGCCCCGGAATCGCCGCCCCGGGCGGGTGCGTCGGGTTCCGGTTGACGGCGCGGCGGATTGCGAACATACTCCGGCGGGCCTCTCGATCCGGACCCGGATCCGCGCGGGGTCGCCCGGTCGCCGGCCGCGAGGATCCGCGGGCGGACGACGACGGACAGACCGCACCTCCCAGCAGGACATGGACGTCATGCGCCAGGCTCTCCGGACCCTCCTGTTCGTCGCGACGATCGCCCCGGCCGCCCTCGCCGCCGGCGGTCCCGCCGACGCCGTCGCCCAGGCCCGCAAGCTGATCGCGGCCAAGGACCTGAAGGCCGCGTCCGGCGTCCTGGAAGAAGCCATCGGGGCCGCCCCCGCCCCCGCCGGCGACGACCGCAAGGCGCTCGTCGACCTCCTCAAGGAGACGTACAAAGGCCTGATCCGCGACGCCAAGGCCGCCGGCACGCCCCAGGTCGCCGCCTCGTACGAGGACGACCTGGCCATCCTCGAGGCCGCCGCCCCCGCGCCGGCCCCGGCCGCGACGCCCGCGCCCGCCCCGGCCCCGCCGGTCGTTCCGCCGCCGACCCGGTCGCTCCCGCCGGTCCCCGAGTCGACGCCGCCGCCGGCCGAGAAGGTCGTGATCCCGCACGTCGAGGCCGCGCCGGCCCCCGCGCCCGCCCCCGCCGGCGTCACCCGGCCCGCGGACCTCCCCCCGCCCGGCGATCCCGCGGCCGCATCCGCCCCGACGCTGGAGCCCGAGCCCGAACAGGGCCCCGTCGACGTCCCCGCGAAGGTCGCGCCCCCGCCGAGGTCGCACGACGAAGGCGTGGGCCGGGCCGCCGCCGTCGCGCCGCAGGCGCCCGACGAGCTGGCGCAGGCCGACGCCCTCTTCAACAAGAAGCAGTACGACCAGGCCGGTAAGATCTACGCGGGGCTCGCCCGCAAGGGCCAGCTGCCCGCCGTCCGCAACAAGGTCTGGGCCTACTGCCGATGGTCGACGGTGGTCGCCCGGATCAACGCCGGCCCCAAGACGAAGCCGGAGTGGGACGTCATCGAGCGCGAGATCGAGAGCATCCAGCGGCTGACGCCCGGCAACTGGTTCGGCGAGTACCTCAAGGACCTGGTCGCGGACGCCCGCAGCGGCAAGCGGCCGATCGCCAAGAGCCCCGGCCTCGCCGTCCGCGGCGCCTCGCCCGACGAGCCCGAGCCCGCCGCCGCCCCCCAGCCCCGCAAGAAGACCCAGGCCCAGCCGCTCGAACTCCCCGGCGCCACCGACACCCCGGTCGAGGCCGCCCCGACCGCGGCCCCGGAGCCGGAGCTGGCGCCGGCGCCAGCCGATGAGCCGCAAGCCTCCGCGCCGGCGGTCCCCCGCGCCGCCGCGCCGGTGGCGTGGCAGGTGCACGAGACGGCGAGCTTCCGGATCTTCCACACCGATCCCGCCCTGGCCGCGAAGGCCGCCGAGTCGGCCGAATCGGTCCGGGCCTCGCAGGGGAAGCGATGGGCGAGCCCGGCGGCGCGTGGGGCTTGGTCGCCGCGGTGCGACATCTACCTGTATCCCACGGCGGCCGACTTCGCCCGCATGACCGGCCAGCCCGAGACCTCGCCCGGGTTCTCGACCATGGGGATCGGCGGCGGCCAGGTCGTCGCCCGCCGCGTGAACCTCCGGGCCGACCACCCCCAGTTGATCGCCGCCGTGCTCCCGCACGAGGTGACCCACGTCGTTCTGGCCGACGTCTTTACCGACCAGCAGATCCCCCGCTGGGCCGACGAGGGCATGGCCGTCCTCGCCGAGCCCGTCGCCGAGCAGGTCGGCCGCGCCGTCGAGCTGAACGCCCCCCTCGCTGAGGACCGCGTCTTCCGGCTCGACAAGCTGATGACCATCGACTACCCCGAGTCGAAGGACTGGAACCTGTACTACGCCCAGAGCGTCTCCCTGACCCAGTTCCTGATGGCCCAGGGCACCCCCGCCCAGTTCGTCGCGTTCATCAAGGAGACCCAGCAGCGCGGGCCCGACGCCGCCCTCCGCGGCTCCTACCGCATCGCCGGCCTCGACGACCTCGACCGCCGCTGGCGCGACTACGCCCGCGCCGAGTCCGCCCGCCTGGCCTCGGCCGCGACCGACGGGGCGACGACGAAGTAATCCTTGCAGCTTATTCGCCGACGTCCGGACGCACGAAGGCCCGCAACGTCGCGACGCTGCGGAAGCCCAGGCGCTCGTAGACCGAGAGGCCGTCCGGGCTGGCCTGCAAGGTCGCGCTTCGCAAGCCGTCGCCTCGGGCGGACGCCAGCGTCGCCAGCAGCAGCCGGCCCGCCAGGCCGCGGCGGCGGTGGCCGGCCTCGGTCGCGACGTACTGGATGCTCAGGTCGTCGCCGATCGCCATCGTCAGCGCTACGCAGACGAATGCGTCGCCGTCGCGCAGGCCGTGGGTACGCACGCGATCGTCTCGAATCGCGCTCACGAGCGGGCCGAAGACGCCGAACTGGCCGTACGCTCGCTCGTTGACGTCGCCGAGCGCCGCCAGCGACGGCGTCCCCACGTCCGACGCGCCACCGTCGAGTTTCAGCGCCGGATCGTCGAGTGCGAGTCCCAGGCACGGCGTGGCGATCCCGGCCGCTTCCACCCGTCCCGGCGCCGAGTCGGCCACGGTCCAGAGGCAGCGCGGGAGTCGCGGATCGTCGGCCGGGGGCGATTCGTCGATCGGCACGACCGCCGCGTCGAACCAGGGGTTGTCGGCCGCGGCGTCGATCCGCGCGCCCAGGGCGTCGCGCCGGCGCACCTCGGCCTCAGGCCCCACGCCCCAGCGTCCGAGCGCCGCGATCATCTCGCCGAAGCCGAGGATCGAGCGTCGGGCCAGTTCGGAATCGTCCAGCATGCTCGGCTCCTCGGAGGTCACGCTTCGCCCCGCCACACACGATAAAGCCGATCCCGCTCCGCGTCGTCGATCGGCTCGCGGCGCTCGGACTTCAACGACCCGTCCGGGGCGATG
Source organism: Paludisphaera mucosa (assembly GCF_029589435.1). Lineage (NCBI taxonomy): Bacteria > Pseudomonadati > Planctomycetota > Planctomycetia > Isosphaerales > Isosphaeraceae > Paludisphaera > Paludisphaera mucosa. The sequence continues at coordinate 58,634 of NZ_JARRAG010000001.1, forward strand.
CGGATCAGCCACGAGGGGCCGAGGGGGCCGAGCCCCTTGCGGTCGAGGGCGGGTGCGGAGAGCGAGGCCCGCAGCCGGCCCCAGGGCTCGGGCTCGCCGGGCGCGAGGAACGTCAGGGGCCGCCGGCGGCCGTCCTCGCCGCGGACGAGGGCGTCGCACGAGCCCCGCAGGGTGGTCGGGCCTTGCAGCGTCCAGGTCTCGCACGGGCGGACGTCGCGCGGGGGCGTCTCGCGCAGCCTGGCGAAGAACGGGCTGGCGACCCAGGCCCGGAGCCAGGCCACGGCCTCGGTGCGGAGCGAGGCGTTCGCGGCCGGCGTGCGACGGCTCCCCAGGCGGGCGGCGACCTCCTCGGGGTCGGCGCCGGCGAGCAGCTCGGGGTCGACGGCCGCCGCGCGGATCAGCTCGCCGAGCCGGGCCGTGCGCGTGGCGTCGAGCCGGAGCGATTCGAGGTCGACGAACCGGGGGATGGGCGTCGGCGAAGCCGCGGCGACGTCCTCGCGCGGCGCGTCGGAGATCGCGGCGACGATCTCCGCGAGCTTCGGGCGGGCGCGAGGGGCGGCCGGCTCGTCGCCGGGGGCGATCGCCGCGAGGTCGACGACGGCGACGTCGGGCGCGGGCCAGCCGTCCGGGAGGGGGGCCAGGCAGCGTCCGGTCCGGCCGTCGAAACGCTCCCACAGCAGGTTGAGCGCGGGCGAGAGCTTGGCCACCGAGGCGGCGACCTCGGCGAGCGGCGTCGCGAAGCCGGCCGACAGGACGAGGTCGTCGCGGGCCCGCGTGGCGGCGACGTAGAAGAGCCGCAGGGCCTCTTCGCGCTCCTCGCGGTCCTCGATCGCCCGATAGGCGAGCCAGCCCAGGCTCTCGCCGCTCCCCGGCAGGGCCGGGTCGAGGTCCGTCGTCGCCGGCCGGGGCTTGAGGACCAATCCCAGCGCGCGTTCGAAGCCCAGCGCGCCGGTCTTGAGGCCCGCGTTCTTGTTCAGGTCGGGCAGGACGACGATCGGGAACTCCAGGCCCTTCGCCTGGTGGACCGTCATGATCCGGACGCTGGGGCTGTCCTCCTCGGTCGTCGTCGCCTGCTCCTCGCGGGGCGGGTCGTCGGCGAACGCCCGCAGCCGGCCGACGAAGTCCGCCAGGCCGAAGCCGCCGCGACGGTCGAACTCGCGGGCCGTCTCGACCAGCTTCCGCACGTTGGCGAGCTTCCGCGCCCCCAGGAATTCGCACACGAGCGCCGCGGCGAAGCCCGACTCGTCGAGCGCGGTCGACAGCAGCTCGGCCATCGGGACGTGGTCCTTCAGCCCCCGCCACCGGGCCAGCGCCGCGCGGGCGCGCAGGGCCTGGCGGCGGTCGCCGTCGGAGAGGCCCGGCACGTCGGCCGCCCGCTCCAGCCCCCGGCTAAGGCCGCCCCGCGACAGCCAGTACAGGCCCTCGTCGCTCAGGGCGAAGAACGGGCTCCGCAGGCAGCCGGCCAGGGCCACCTCGTCGAGCGGGTCCTCCACGACCGAGAGCAGGTTGACGACGTCGAGGATCTCCTGCTGCGAGTAGAACGCCGAGCCGCCGATCGTGTGGTACTCGAACCCCTGGTCGGCCAGCGCCGTCTCGTAAGGCCAGACGTCGGTCATCGCGCGGAGTAGGATCGCGACGTCGCCGGCGTGGGCGCGACGCGGCTTGCCCGACTTGCGGTCGATGATCGTCCAGCCGGCGTCGAGCCGTTGGCGGAGCCATCGCGCCAGGGCGTCGGCCTCGCGGATGCGGCACTCCTGGACCGAGGGCTTCGCCGCCTCTTCGTCGTCGCCCTCGGCCGCGGGGGGCTCGACCCAGAAGAAGTGGACGGCCGGGCCGTCGGCGTGGTCCTCGCGGGCGGGGGTGAGGCGGACGGCGAGCGGGTCGACGACCGCGCCGGGGTCGGCGAACGACTCGGCGAACAGGGCGTTGACGAAGTCGAGGATCCGCGGGACGGTCCGGAAATTCTCCGAGAGCCGCAGCCGGCCCAGCTCGGGGAACTCGCCACGCCACCGGCCGAAGATGGCCGGCTCGGCGCCGCGGAAGCGGTAGATCGACTGCTTGGCGTCGCCCACCACGAACATCCGGCCGCCCAGGAATCCCTCGCGCCCCAGCAGCCGGAGCACGTCGCTCTGGACCTGGTCGGTGTCCTGGAACTCGTCGACCAGGACGAACTCGATCGCCGAGGGCTCGACGTCGCGATCGGCGTCGGGCTCGGACGCGCCGGCGGGGGCGGAGGCGAGGTCGCGGAGGGCGTCGCGGGTCAGGATGATGAGGTCGGCGAAGTCGAGGCCGCGGCGGCGGACCTTGAGCGAGTCGTAGTCGGCGCGGGCCTCGCGGGCGACGCGGGCGAACTGGGTCGTCTCCTCGGCCGACCGGAGCGTGACGGCGTCGTCCCACGCGAGCTTCTCGCGGACGTCGGCCACCCGGGCCCGCAGGTCCTTGAAGGCGTCGGCGACCCGGGCCTTGACCGCGTCGTCGGGCCAGTCGTTCTTGCCCCGCAGGCCGGCGACCTTGGCGGCCTCGCGGAGCCGGTCCAGGTCGTCGTCGCGACAGCCCGGGGATTCGACGGCCGCGAGCGCGTCGAGGACGTCCCGGCGGACGTTCGCGAGCTTGGGGCCGACGTCGACGAGCGGCTCCAAAACACGGCGGCAGGCGCGGGCGGCGGGGGCGATCCTCGCCAGGATCGCGGGCCGGGCGCGGGCCGTCCACACGTCGCGCCAGCGGGCGACGACCTCTTCGGGCTCCAGGTCGCAGAGCGGGTCGACCTCGTCGGGCGAGCGGCGGGCGAGGGCGTCCTCGAGCATCTCGCGGAGCGTCCGCAGGGTGTGGGGCACGGCCAGATCGAGCAGGTCGGGGTCGCGGGCGGCGAGGAGGCGGCGGATCGCCGAGCCGACGGCCTGCTCGCGGAGCGCGCCGGCGACGACGTCGTCGAGGACGACGAACTCGGGGTCGACGCCGATCGCCGTCGCCCGGCTCCGCAGAACCCGGCCGCAGAACTCGTGGAACGTGCCGATGGGCGCCGCTTCGAGGGCGCGGAGGACCGTCGTCCACCAGGCGGGATCGGTCCCGCCGGAGAGCCGGGCGCGGCAGCGGGCGCGGATCCGCTGGCGAAGTTCGCGCGCCGCCTTCTCGGTGAACGTCATGACGGCCAGCGACCGCAGCGCGCGGCCCTCGGCCCCGTCGATCTCGCGCAGGAACCGCTCGGTCAGGACGGTCGTCTTGCCGCAGCCGGCGCCCGCGGCCAGGGCCACGCTCGCCCGCCGCATCAGCAGCGGCCCCTGCTGCTCGCTCGTCAGCGAGACCCGCTCGTCGCCGTTGGTCGCGCTCACGGCCGGCCCGCCTTCGTCCGCCCGGCCTTGGCCGGCCGGCCGCCCAGCGTCCTGTCGGCCGCCGCCGCGGGCCCGGCGTCGGCCTCGACCTTCTTGTCGGCGGCGCGGACCTGGCGGATGCGGCAGACGCTGCGGTATTCGCAGTAGGTTTCGCAGCCGTCCTTCTGCGGCGCGACCTGGAAGGCCCCGCCCCGGAGGCGCTGGATCACGGCGAAGACGCGGGCGACCAGGGCCTCGCGGACCTCCTGCCACTGTTCGAAGACGATCGGCCGGTAGCCCTTGTCCTTCAGGCCCCAGTAGCCCACGTCGAGCAGGCCGGCCTGGCCGCTCTGGTACAGCAGCCGCTCGACGGCCATGGCGTAGAGCGGGAGCTGGAGCATGCGGCCCTCGGTCACGTCCTTCGCGCTCGGCGGGTAGCCGCTCTTGTAGTCGATGACGCGGAACCGCGAGCCGGTCGGCGTCTCCAGCAGGTCGATGCGGTCGATCCGGCCCTTGAGGCGGACGACCTCGGCGCCCAGCGACAGCTCGAACTCGGGGTGCTCGGTGCCGGCCTCGCCGAAGCCGAACTCGAACCATTTGGGCGCGGGGGCGGACGGCGCCTGGGTCTCGTACTCGGCGCGCTGGTGGGCGTACTGGGCGATGATCCGCTGGATCTGGCCGTGCTCGATCTCGCGGAGGCCCAAGTCCAGCTCGCTCAGCTCCTCGACCTCGCGGGCCAGCACCTTGTCGATCGCCGCGGTCAGCAGCCGGTCGTCGGGGGCCGCGCCCTCGGCCTCGGCCCGGCGCTTCTCGAACTCCTCCAGGATGTCGTGCAGGCGGCTGCCGCGCTCGGTGTAGTCCTCGTCCAGCTCGTCGCGCTCGACGATCGGCTCCAGGTGGAGGACGTGGCGGCTGAAGAACTGGAAGGGGCAGGTCAGGTACGTTTCGAGCTGGCTGGGGCTGAAGGTGTGGTCGACCGGGCCGAACTCGCGGGCCAGCCGCGCGCGGGCCTCGGGATCCTCGATGAGCCCCTCGAACGCGCCGAAGGGGGCGCCCTTGCGGCGACGTTCCAGGGCGACGAGCGCGGCCGCCGCCCCTTCGAGCGGGCCGCGGTGGGCCGGGTCGCGGGCCAGGTCGCGGAGCCGGGCCGTCCGGCCCTTCTCGCCGGCCAGGGCCGCAGCCAGCACCCGGGCGTCCGCCGGCGCGAGCGCCAGGTCCTCGCGGTCCAGCAGGGCGGGGTGGAACCGCCGGTGGGCCTGGTGGCACGCCGACTCGGCCGCGGTCGTGAGCGCGCCGAGCAGGTCGTCGAGGAACCCGGCGCGGAGCAGCGGCTGCCCCTTGGCGTCGGTCGTCGGGTAGAACAGGTGCGCCCCGCGCTCGGCCGAGCCCAGCACCCGGGCGAACCGCAGCGCCTCGGCCGAATACGCCTCGCGGGCGGCCTCGCCGGGCTCCTCGCCGGGCTTCAGCTCCAAAAACCGCTGGACGGCCGGCCGCCTCGGGAAGCTGCCCTCCACCAGCCCGACCAGCAGGACGTGCCCCGCGCGGCAGCCGTCGACCTCGTCGACCAGGGCCGTGCGGATCGAGCCGGCCGGGGGCGTAGGCTGCGGCGCGGCGATCTCGGAGGCGATGTCGGCCAGCTCGTCGACGAACTCCTCCCACGAGACGGCGACCCGGCCGCGGCCCAGGCGTTCGAAGATCGCGGCGCGATCTTCCAGGGCGTCCCACAGTGCCTCCAGCGCGCGGCCGTCGCGGCGGCCGAGCCCCAGCGATTCGACGGCCCGGCGCAGCTCGGCGGCGTGTTCCGCCCACGGCCGGGGCCGGCTCAGCGGGTCGATCGCGCCGATCAGGTTCTCCAGGATCGGGTGCGCCCGCGTCGCCTGCTCGATCTTGCGGCGGCGGCGGTCGCGCTCGGCCTTGTCGGGGGCGTCCTCGTTGCGGGCGATCGCTCGCGCGAGGGCCGCGAGGATCTGCCGCCGGCCCCGGAAGACGGACATCTCGCGGAGCGTCGACGCGGCCTCGGCGAGCGCCAGGCGGTCGACGTGCTCGCCCCAGGCGGGCCGCAACTGGCCGTTGCGGAGGAAGCGGATGACCAGCTCGGCCTCCCAGTCCTCCAGCGGGATCCGCGCCGCCTGGAGCGTGGCCGCGACGGCCGGGTCGACGTCCAGGGCCTTCGGGGCGGCGTCGTGGATCGGCAGGCCGGCCCGCCGCATCGCCTCGCAGGCCGCCTCCGCCTGGTCGTCCCAGCGCGGGAAGGCGACGAGGATCTCGTCGGGGTCGACGCCCTGGGCGACGAGCCCCTTCACCTCGCGCGCGACCATCCGCCCCAGGTCCATCCCGGCCGGGCCGCCCCAGATTGACAGGCCCTCGGCGGTCTCGATCCGCGGGGACGACTCGCTGAACAGCAAGGTGTCCACCGCCCTCAGCCCCGGCGGCCGATGGGACGACGAGGGCACGACCGACTCGACGAGCCCCAGGTCCAGCTCCAGCAGCCGGGATCGCACCTTCGAGGTCGCCAGGTACAGCTCGGCGCGGCCGGGAAGGTCCTGGTGGCAGAGCGTCACGTCGACCGACCGGGGGCGTTCGAGCACGTCCCTGAGGATCCGCCACTGCGCCTGCGTCCGGCCCTCGAAGTCGAGGAAGACCAGGTGGTCGCCCTCTCCCGACGAATGGGCGTTGCGGTCGCGGAGCCGCAGCGACGCCCAGACGGACATCCCGGCCTCGTCCTCGGCGTCGAGATTGGCCAGGAGGCGGCGGTAGCGCTGAAAGGTCGATCGCTCGGAGGCGGCGACGGCCTCGTCGTCGGCGTCGGCCGGCTCGCCCCACGACTTCTCGCGGTGGCGTTCGAGGGCCGTCCAGTCGGCGACGCGGCGGCGGAGGCGGCGGCGGTAGCCGGCCCGCGAGGCCAATTCGGCGAGCGGCCCGCGGCGGCCGCCGGCGGTCTCGTCCCGCAGGGCCTGGTCGAACACGGCCGTCGCGGCCGATTCCGAGAGCAGGGACGGCCCCTTGCGGACGATCGAGGCCACCCACCGCCAGAGGTCGGCCCAGCACCTCACGCGGGGCTCGGCCCCCCGGGTCGACTTCGACGGGTGCAGAGCCAGCTCGCGGATCGTCCGGTCACGGGCGAGGGGCGTCGGGACGATCCACTGCGCCTCCCGGACCGAGGGGTCCAGTTGCAGCAGCCGGCCCGCCGTCGAGGCGCCGGGAGGTCCCGTCCAGAGCGTTCGATGAGGCGCCAACGTCGCTCCCTCCTCGCTTCGCCGAGACGAGCCCCAGCACCACCACCGCGAGCACGACCAAGTATACAGAAAAATACCACAGCTTCCCGGAACGGACAACGCGGATCAGCCAGAGGATCGCGGCGTAACCGACCGTCCCGGCCAGGACCATCGCGACGAGCGTCTGCGCCACGCGGTCGGAGGTCAACCCGAGCTTGTCCGGGTCCTTGATCGCGTCCTTCAGCTCGTTCGCGACCGCGCCCAGGACGGCCGGGACGGCGATCATCAGGCTGAACCGGACCGCCCAGACCCGCGACAGGCCCAGCAGCAACGCGGCGACGATCGTGGTGCCGCTGCGGCTGACGCCGGGCAGGGGGGCCAGCATCTGCGCCCCGCCGATCAGCAGGGCGTCGACCCAGGTCGTCGCCGCCGGCCCCCGTCCGCTCGCGTCCGGGCCGCGCATCTTGAGCGACACCAGCCCCAGCACCGCCGCCGAGATCAGGAAGCCGACCGGCGCGGCCGTGTCGCTCTCGAACAGGCCGTCGACCCACTTCTTGAGGAAGAGCGCGAACGGGACCAGGGGGAGGGTCGCGACGATCGCCAGCGTCACGACGTGCTTGACCATGGGCCGCCGGAAGTCGGGGCCGACGTCGGGGTCGTCGTAGAGCAGCCCGCGCAGGCCCAGGCGGATCGGGCCCCGGTAGTGGTACAGGATGGCGGCCGTGGTGCCGAGGTGGAGCATCACGTCGAAGAAGATGTTCTCGTCGCCGCCGCGGTTGACGCCCGTCAGCCAGGCGAACAACTGCTGCGTGACGAGCAGGTGCCCGTCGCTGGAGACGGGGAGGAATTCCGTGACGCCCTGGACCACGCCGAGGACCAGGGCTTCGATCCAATCGATCAGCATTCCGCAGGCATCCATCTTGGAGGAACGGGAGGGTCCGGCGAGAGGGAAGAGAGGCCGAGCGGTCGGTCGACGCGCGTCCTTCTCCCCTCGTGGGAGAAGGTGGCCGAAGGCCGGATGAGGGGGATCATCAAGGCGGACCAGGCGTGGGGAGCGGGACGGTCGGGGCCTTACGAACGCCGCCGGCTTCCGCGAACGTCCCCCCTCATCCGGCCCTTCGGGCCGCCTTCTCCCACGAGGGGAGAAGGGCCTGGCGATCGAGACTCCGGCGTCGCGTCGCTCACCGCCTCCGCGCGGCCTCGCCCCGGAGCGCGGGGCCGGCGCCCCAGAGGTAGCTCGCGCCGCTGTAGAGGGTCAGGCCGACGGCGGTCCAGGTGAAGGCGTCGCGGAGCAGCGTCAGGCCCTGCGGGGGCGTGCCGAGCCAGAGGACGAGCAGCACGGCCGAGATCGACAGGCACTGGAAGACGGTCTTGAGCTTGCCCGCCGCCTTGGCCCCGAACGCCTGGCCCTGGCCTTCGAGCAGGCTGCGGAGGCCCTGGATCAGCAGCTCGCGGGCGACGATCGCCGTCACCATCCAGGGGAGGACGCCGGTGCCGGGGATCGCGGCGAGGTAGATGTAGGCCCCCGAGACGATCACCTTGTCGATCAGGGGGTCGAGCTGGCGGCCCAGCGGCGTGTCCTGGTCGAGCAGGCGGGCGAAGTAGCCGTCGAGCGCGTCGGACAGGGCGGCGGCGAGGAACAGGCCGAGGGCCCAGCCGTACCAGCCCAGGGACGTCGCCGCGAAGACCAGGGCCGCCAGCCCGAGGCGGCTGACGGTCAGGGTGTTGGGGACGTTCCAGAACGCGCCCGCCGGCCGCGGGGGGGCCTCGGCTTCGGCGACGGCGTGGCTCTCGGCGGGCATGGGGGGCCTCACGTTACATTCCGTCGAGGATGGTCAGCGACGATCCCCGGCGGCGGGGGCGGGGCCGCGCCCGCTTCCGCCGCGAGGGCAGGGCGAGCGAGCGGGCGACGAAGTCGTAGCCCTGGGTGTCGAGGATCTCGCAGGGGACGACGTCGCCCGTCTGCAGGCCCGGATCCGGGATCAGGACCACGCCGTCGACGTCGGGCGCGTCGGCGTACGAGCGGCCGATCCAGACGCCCTCCTGGCCGGGGGCGCGACCGTCGATCAGGACGTCGAGCGTGCGGCCGACGAGCGTCCGGTTGAACGCCTCGGCGAGCGGCTGCTGGATCGTCATGATCGTCTCGCGGCGCGACTCCTTGACGTCGTCCGGGAGCTGGTTCGGCAGCTTGGCGGCCGGCGTGTCGGGCTCCAGCGAGTAGGTGAAGACGCCCAGCCGCTCGAACTTCTTTTCGGCGACGTAGTCCGCCATCTCCTGGAACTCGGCTTCGGTCTCGCCAGGGAAGCCGACGATGAACGTCGTGCGGAGGACCAGGCCGGGGATCGTCCCGCGGAGGCGGTCGATGATCGCCGTGGTCTCGGCGCGGGTGTGGCGGCGGTTCATGACCTTCAGCATCCGGTCGTTGATGTGCTGCAAGGGCATGTCGAGGTAGGGGATGATCCGCTTCGCGCCGGCGATCACGTCGAACAGCTCGTCGGTGAAGTGCCGGGGGTAGTTGTAGAGGATGCGGATCCAGGTCAGCTCCTCGATCGCGTCCAGCTCGCGGAGCAGGTCGGCCAGGCGGGGCTCGCCGTACAGGTCCATGCCGTAGTACGTCATGTCCTGGGCGACCAGCACCAGCTCGCGGACGCCGTCGCGGGCCAGCTCGCGGGCCTCGTCGACGACCATCTCGATCGGCTTGGTGACGTGCTTGCCCCGCATGTAAGGGATCGCGCAGAAGGTGCAGAGCCGGTCGCAGCCTTCGGAGACCTTCAAATAGGCCATGTGCCGGGGCGTGATCCGCAGCCGGGCCCGGTCGTCCTGCGCCTGGATCGGGGCCGGCCGGAACAGCGTGCGCTGCTCGTGCAGGCCGCCGAGGATCCGGTTGGACACCTGGACGATCTGCTCGCGGCCGAAGACGCCGACGACCTGGTCGACCTCCGGGAAGTCGTCGAGCAGCTGGTCCTTCTGACGCTCGGCCAGGCAGCCGGCGACGATGACGCCCTTGACCCGGCCGTCGCGCTTGCGCTCGAGCATCTCCTCGATGACGCCGCACGATTCCTTGCGGGCGGCGTCGATGAAGCCGCAGGTGTTGACGATGACGAGGTCGGAATCCCGCCCCTCGGGCACCAGCGCGTATCCTTCCTGCGCCAGCAGGCCGAGCATCCGCTCGGAGTCCACGGTGTTCTTGGAGCAGCCGAGGCTGACGAACGAGATCGTCCCCCGGACGTCGGAATCGGGCTGGTCGGTCGGGCGTTCTGGCGTCATGGGCTCGTTGGGTTCGGTCGTCGGGGCCGAGACGCGCAGGGCGCTTCCCGGTCGGGGTCGGTGGAAGCCCCATTATATCCGCCGCCCTGCCGGACGGGGCCCCCCAATCCGGGGAAGATTCTTTCCCGGGCTCCCATCGACCGCCCTGGATGCGACGATCCCCCCCCCGGCCGAGGAGTCAGGAAATCATCCGCCGTTTGTGCTCCGCGAGCGTCAGCGCCGATCGCAGGTCGGGCTTCACGAAGCCCAGGGGCTCGACCCGCCACCAGGCGACGCAATCGTCGCCCCCCAGCGGCGCGAGCCCGAAGCCGTCCTCCGAGATCAGCCGGAAGGCCGGGTGCGGCCCGTATCGCCCGAGGGTGTCGACGACCAGGGGCCAGTTCTCCAGGAAGAACGAAGCCGGCAGCGGGGCCGTAAGGTCCTCGGTCGTCCCGTCGCCGTGCGTGATCACGAGACGCCAGAGCATGACGAAGTCTCCCGGGGGTTCCGTGTTCGGATGACCACCGGAGAGTATACAGATGTTCTGAACGGGATCCAGTCGGAATCCGGAACCTCGCGACCAGATCCCTGCGGGCCTCGAATCCGCGACGTCGCCTGTTGTCCGCGCCCGCTTCTTCGCTATAATCGGGCCGCCCAGGCGCCCGTAGCTCAATTGGATAGAGTCGCGGACTTCGAATCCGAAGGTTGTAGGTTCGATTCCTACCGGGCGCGCTTTCCTTCCCTGGCCGCAGCTTCAATTTCGTCGCCGGCCATCCCATCGGTGATGACGCAGCCCAAACTGCGTCTTTCACCTCGACCCGTCCCTACGCCGACCCACCGGCATCAGGGGCCGTCGGCCGAGCCGCCGCGATCGGCGGCCTCGGACGACGACCGACCTCGGGGCGACGACGGTCGCCTCGGCGCGGCTCCGCGCGCGGCGAAGCGGGCGCGTGGAAGGGCCCTTGGGGCCCGCGTCGTGATGCCGATGGCGGACGACGTCCAAGGCGGCCTTCGGGATCGGGAACGCCGTCGGGCCGGCCGACGCCCGCGATGATGCCGTGGGCGATCGGTGACGCGGCCCCGGGGAGGGGGCCGGACCGGCGGCGCAACGGTGGGTGCGGGGGGGCTCGCCGCCCCCGGAAAAGCCGGTCGTCGTCCGCGCCCGGCCCCGGCGGCGCCGATGGCTCCCGCCCGACCGCCCACCGCGAGCGACGAGGACGCGGGGCCGATCCTCGCTCCGCCGCATGGCCGGCGGAATGAGGTAGTCAAGCGTTACTTCGAGGAAAATTCAAAAATAAGTCAGATTTCGATATTGTTATGAATTCAACTCGGTTGCCTTTTGAACTCTCTCGGGGCGGCGCACGCAGGATTGGGTGGGATCGCCCGAGTGGGCGGCGCGGCGGCGGGTGTTTCGAATTCAACTGAGAGCCACTTCTCATCAGAACGAGGGATTGTATGAGATTCACGATCAAGATCTTGCTGGCGGTCGTCGCCTTCGCCGGCGGCGCGTCGGCGGCCCGGGCCGACATCGTCCTGGGGACCGCGGGGGACTTCGCCGTCCTGGCGGGCACGACGGTCACCAACACCGGGCCGACGGCGGCGACGTCGGCGTCAGCCCGGGGTCGGCGATCACGGGCTTCCCCCCGGGGGTCGTCACCCCCCCGTTCACGATCCACGCGGGCGACGCCGTGGCGGCGCAGGCCCAGGTCGATCTGACGACGGCCTACAACGCCGCGGCGGCGCTGGCGCCCACGCAGGACCTGTCGGGCATGAACCTGGGCGGCATGGTGCTCCTGCCGGGCGTCTACTTCTTCTCCTCGTCGGCGCAGCTGACGGGCACGCTCACGCTGGACGCCCAGGGCGACGCGGACGCCCAGTTCGTCTTCCAGATCGGCAGCACCCTCACGACGGCCAGCGACTCGTCGGTGTCGGTGATCAACACAGGGGGCGAGCTGCCGGGATGCAACGTCTTCTGGCAGGTCGGCAGCTCGGCGACGCTGGGCACGGGCACGGATTTCGCCGGCCACATCCTCGCCCTCACGAGCATCACCCTGAACACCGATGCGAGCATCATCAACGGGAGCGCGCTGGCGCGCAACGGCGCCGTCACCCTCGACAGCAACACGATCGTCAACTGCGTCGACGTCGCCGCGGTCCCGGAACCCGCGGCCTCGACCCTGGCGCTCATCTGCGGCCCGATCCTCGGCGTCGTCGCGCTCGCGCGGGGCCGACGCCTCGGCCGCGCGGCGAGCTGAGTGAATCGGCCGTCGAAGGACGCCCTTCCTTGACGGCCGGCCTCGCCGTCATGCGGCGAGGCCGGCCGGTCCTCTTGCCGGGCCGCCTGTCCGTGGAGCCTCTCCCGCTCTCCTCGAATCCCGGCTCACTTCCGGCCGATCTGGCTGGTGATGGTGGAGTCGGTGATCTTTTTGTCCTCCGCGAGCATCAGCGCCTTGCTGAGGATGATCGACAGGACGGCGTCGCCCTCGAAGGGGAGGAAGACGCCGTCGCCCTGCGGCTCGCCGCCGCGTTTGGGGACGATGCAGAGGTACTGGTCGTTCGGCTCCATCAGGATGTTGCCGCTCCCCAGGTGGATCTTGTACGTCCGCAGGTCGCCCCGGACGACCAGGAACTTGTCGCTGAACGCGCAGCGGGGCGCGATCTTCAGCCTCGGGATCAGGCGTTCGAGGACCGCCTTGCGGGTCTTGCCGTTGGCGGTGAGGTCGCCGAAGCTGTACGACTGCCAGTAGTTCGCGTAGCGTCCGTCGGGCCCGCCGTCGGACCAGCTCGGGTCGTTGCCGACGCTCGCCACGCCGACGAACAGGTCGACGTCGCGGAGGATCTCGCTGAGGACCAGCGGCGGGATCCGGTCGAGCGCGACCGGCTCGGCGTCGCCCCCGCGCCAGTCGGGCGCGTAGCCGCCCCCGCCGGCGTGCGCATGCCGCTGGGTGGCGCCCACTTCGTAAAATCGGACCTGGTCCGTGGTCAGATACAGATACGAGCCGGAATCGGTGGTGTCGGTCCCGTGCCGGTCGCCGGCGCCCTCGACCCAGAACTCGGCGCGCAGGCCCCAGCCGGGGAGGTCGCGGCTGGACGCCGGGTAGGTGTCGTCGACCATCAGCCGGAGCTTGTTCCGCCACCCCCGCGCGGCGCAGAGCGCGTGGTACTGGTGCTGCCGCAGGACGTGCGCGGCGAACCGGTTCGAGTAGACGCGGGTGTTGCGCTCGGCGTCGGTCAGGACGTAGACCTCGCGGTACGCCTGCTTGAACGGCTGGCGGACCCGGTGGCGGTCGAACCAGTCGCGCCAGGCGACGACCTCGTCGACGGGGCGGTCGATCGGGTGCCAGAGCGACACCCGCGTCTCCTCGCCGAGCCCTTCCAGCGCCGCGTCGTCGGCCGCGACGAGCCGGCCGTCGAGCCATGCGCCGGCGACGGCCCGGCCGCCGGTCTCGAACGTCCAGACGAGCCGGCGGGCCATGGTCCCCACGAGGGGGTGGTCGAGGTAGCGCTCGCGCCAGGCGGTGAGCGGCCAGGACTTCTGGGCCAGGAAGAGGCCTTCGATCCGCTCGCGCTGGGCGGTGAGCATCTTGCCGACGTCCTTGGCGGCGTTCTGCAGGTCCTTGACCTCCTCGGAGTGGTCCTTCTTGGCGGCGGCGGGCGCGGATTTCAGCGCCTTGCCGTCCTTGCTCCAGTGCAGGTGGGCGTCGGGGCCGTCGACGACCAGCTCGGCGGTGTAGTCGCCGAGCGTCTCGACGCGGCGGCCGGCCTCCTCCAGGCCGTAGGCGGGGACGGCCAGCTCGTCGATCTCCTCGCGCGGCAGGCCCTCGCGGGCCGCGGCGACGTCGAGGGCCTTCTCGGCCTCCTTCTGGGCGGGGATGAACTTGATCTTGAGCTTGAGGATCGCGAGCTGGCCGACGGCGTCCATCCCCGGCATCATCCCCAGGGCGGCGACCGCCGCGTGGCCGAGCGCGATGAGCCGCGGCCCCTTGCCCGGGATCTTGCGATAGGCCGAGAGCGCCAGCGCCGCCAGCGCCCGCGCCAGGTCGCGGTCGGCCTCGATCCCGGCGCACCAGGCGAGGCCTCTCAGCAAGTCGACGTGGTGCGGCTCGATGAGCTGGTCGTAGTCGGGCTCCCAGGCGTTCTGCCGGGGACTGGGGGCCGTGCGGGGCTTGTCGACGAGCGGCAGCCACCGGAGGAGCCTGGCCTTGAAGTCGGACCGGCCGATCGCCTCGATCAGCGGTCCGACCGCCTTCAGCCACTTCGCCGAGGGCTTGCCCGCGCCGGCCGTCTGGCAGGAGATCAGCAGCGCCTGCCAGGCGGCCCGCCGATCGGGGGCCATCGCGGCGAGGTCGGCGAGCGCGGCGTCGGACCAGGCCTCGCCGGCGTCGATGCGGGCCGCATCCTCTCCGGCGACGAGCTTCATCAGGCGGCCGAGCGGCTTGCGGAGGTCGTCGCCGTATTGCGACAGAGGGGTCAGCCGGACGATCGCCGCCCGGACCGCGGCCGTCGCGGCCTGGCCGAGCGGGGCGTCGGCCGCGAGGTTCTCGACGGCCGTCGCGATTCCCCCCAGAGGCTGCCAGTACGGGCCCGTGAAGCTGCTCTCGACCACCCACCTCAAAAGGTCGATCACCGTGCTTTCGGCGAGGGCGTGCTTGCGTCGGAGCAGCGCGCGCAGCCCGAGCTCGAAGCGGACGCGGGGCTCGCTGAGGCGCTTCCACTCCGGGGTCGACGTGTACTGGTTGTGCTCGCGACCGGCGGCCTCCACGATCTCCCGGATGCGCTTCTCGATCGCGAGGGTCCGGCCGACGAGCCGTTCGACGGCCTCGACCTGCATCGCGCGGCCCAGGCCCAGCAGCTTCACCCCCGATTCCAGGTCGCCGATCTGGACCCCGTGCCACGAGTTGTCGTGTTTCCCGGCCGGCTTCTCCTTGGCCAGGGCCTCGATCAATTCGTCGAGCTCGTCGACGGGAACCGGCTTCGCGGCCTTCCCCATGATTTCCCTCCGGCGGGACGACGCGGGCCCTGTGACCGCCGGGCCGACGCGATCGACACGACCCGGGCCTCGCACCTCGCCAACATAGCGCCCGCGCCGGCGCGACGCCAGGTCGAGGCGGCGGAACCGCGTGGATTCCCCGGGGCCTCCCACCGCGGCCTGGGGTGGTCCGTTCAGCCGCCGACCAGCAGGGTGAGCCGCAGGAAGGTGACGGCCGTGTTCGTGCCGATGGTGAAGCTCTGGTCGAGCGACTCGGCCTGCTTGTCGTCGATGAGGACGAGGACGCGGCTGGTCTCGAACGCCTCGACGGCCTTGTCGTACTGCTTCTTCCAGTCGATGAGGCGGGGCTTGCGGCCGGCGAGGGCCTGTTCCAGGCCCTCGGGCTGGACGAGGCCTCGGTACGGGCCGACGGCCTGCTGCTTGACGTTGTAGTCCTGGACTTCCTGGTAGACGCGCTCGCGGATCAGGTCGCGTACGCTGATCGTCTCGTCCAGGAATTCGAGCGACCACTCGTTCGTGACCCCGCCGGCGGGCGTCTCGTCGCGTACGGTCAGGGTGGCGGCCATCGGCGGGCCTCCCGGGGAAGTTGGAGTCGATGCGATGGGGACCGATCTTCTAGGATAGACCCGGCGCGGGCGCTCCGCTACGTCCTCGTCCCCACGCGTCCCCGACCCGGGAGCCTTCCGTTGGAATCGTTCATCCTGCTCGCCGCCACCACGCCGGCCGACGACCGCGCCGTCCCCCCCTGGATCACGACGGCGGCCTATTTCTGGCTGGCGATGCTCTGCGCCTGGGCCTGGCGGGAGAGCCTTCGGGGTCGGCCCCGGCGTCGGCTGGGCTCGCTCCTGTGGCTGGGGCTGGCGATCCTGTTCGCGACCCTCGGCTGCGCCAGGCCGTTCGGCCTCCAGGCGGTGCTGACGAACCTGGTGAGGCGGAGGGCCGTCGAGCACGAATGGTACGGCGTGCGCCGGAAATACCAGTTCGAGTTCATCATGGCCGTCGCGGCGACGACGTCCCTGGCCGCGGTCGTGCTCGGGTGGGTCGCGGCGCGCGGCAGGTCGTTGCGGGACCTGTCCGCGTTGGCCCCGGTCGTCCTGCTCCTGGGGTTCATCGCCATCCGGGCGTCGTCGTTCCACTACGTCGACGCGGTGCTCTACCGCACCGTCGCGGGCGTCAGCTTGAACACCCTCGCCGAGCTGACGATCCTCGGCCTGGTCGCCCTGTCGCTGGCCCAGCGGGCGAGCGCGAACCGCAGCCGGCGCGAGCCGATCGCGCCGACGCCCGGCCGGGACGACGGCACGGGCGCACGCCGCTACTCGGTGAACGGGCCGGGGCCGTCGAGGGGATGACGGACCCGGGCCTCGGCCGGCTTCAGTTGTTGGAGACGATCTTGGGGACGCCGTGGTCCGCCATGAACGGGTACCCCGGCGTGAACGTCGGCGCGACGACCACCTGGAGCTTCGGCGACGACCAGATCCCGTGGCGCTCGTTGCCCGGGAAGTAGACTTCCTGCTCGAAGGAAAGCGGCTTGTCGAGCGCCCATTTGGAGGCGCCGGCGATGCCCATCATCTGGATCGGGAACTCGCCCGCACGTTCCATGTCGCCGAGCCGGATCGGGTCGGAGAGCTTCAGGCCGGCGTGGCGGAAGGCCTTCTCGGTCAGCTCGATGCAGTAGAGCGCCTTGTCGTCGAGGCCCAGCTCGTAGTCGAACGGGACCTGCTTGGCGAAGACGTCATGGCAGTAGTCGACGACCTGCGGGATCTGGTCGCGATATTCGGGCCGCAGCCGCTTCACGCCGAAGTTGCCGACGTTGTCCAGGATCCACACGCAGAACGGCTGCCGCGCGACGCTCCAGCGCGAAGTGTCGTAGACGACCGGCTCGCCGTCTTCCACGACGACGACGCCGGTGTGCGAGAATTTGCTGTTGCTCGCGTTGGCCAGGAACCGGCTCATGGGGAACCAGCCCTTCGCCACCCGGGCGTCGCCCATGCGGAAGACGACGTCGCCGCTGCGCAGGTGTTTGCGCCCCCACTCGTCCCAGCGCTGCATCGGCGCCGTCAGGGAGATCTGGGGAAGCTGTCCGTCCTTGCGGGCCAGTGTCGCCGCCGGGCCCCAGTAGTTCCCCTGAAATCCCTTGGGGACCATACGTTCCGTCATTTCTCGCTCCTCGGGGGGGTTGAGAAACCACGGCGTGACGAGCAGAAGAAGTCTGAGCATATCGGCCTCTCCTAAGTATCGAACCGCGTCGAGCGTCCCGCGAGGTCCGTAGACGCGCGGGGAAGCGGCGGCGACGCCGCTTGTCGACGTTCAATACAAGGGATTATATCACATGGGGAATCCGGAGGGTGCGGCCCCTTCTTCGTCGTGGCCGCACCCTGACGACGTCTCCATGGAGGCCGGGCAAAATCAGTGCCGAGCTTTGACGGACTGCTCCTGAAGTTCCCTGAGCGACCGTTCCAGGATGGCTTCCGGCGAGCCCTCGGCGGGGACCGAAAGGAGTCGATCCGTCCTGGCGTAATAATCGGCCAGGGGGCGGGTGCTCTCTTCGTAGGCCTGCATGCGGACCCGGATCGCCTCGGGACGGTCGTCCTCGCGCTGGATCAGGGCGTTCCCGCAGAGGTCGCAGATCCCTTCCTTGTGAGGAGGACGGGCCGTGACGTGGTAGACGGCCTTGCACTTGGAGCACGTCCGCCGGCCGCTGAGGCGATCCACGATCTCCGCCAGCGGCAGGTCGTAAGACAGCACGCCGTCGAGCGCAACGCCTTGCCCTTGAAGCAGTTCGTCGAGGGCTTCGGCCTGGGCGACGGTCCTGGGGAAGCCGTCCAGCAGGAAGCCCCCGCAGCACGCCAGGCAACCCGAGCGCTCCTCGACCATCGTGACGACCAGGCCGTCCGACACCAGCTCCCCTCGCTTCATCGCGTCCAGGGCCGATTTCAAGGCCGGGCTCGGCTCATGCTGGCAAGACGCCGCCCGGAAGACGTCGCCGGTGGAGAGATGACAGGTCCCCAGCGAGTGGCAGAGCAGTTCCGCCTGCGTCCCCTTACCCACTCCCGGAGGCCCCAGCAACACCAGCCGGAACGCCCGCTGCCGGGCCCCCGGCTTCACGTCGCACTCCGCATCCCCCCCCTGAAACCACGCGGCCCGATTATTCTGCGCACTCATTCCATTTTTCCTCAGTTAAGGCCGGGGGGCTCGACCCCACGAACCGTCCGGGCCTCCTTCCACTGTATCAGGAATCGTCGCATCCCCCTATCATTCATGCCGATTGATTTCGTCGTTTCTGTCGCGAGCGATGAAACAGATGAAATGGATGCACGAGCCGGCCGACCGGAGGCCGGCTGACCCCTAGACGCCTCACGATCAGCTTGGGATATATGATGCTACGCGAATCTCGGCAGGGCGGGCTCGGGGCGGCGGCGTCCCGCGCGGCCTCAGGTCATCTGGACGATTACGAGGGCGATTCATGGCTCGACGCCTCGGCTCGGTCGTATCCCGCGGATTGCTCGCGGTCGTGGCGTCGTGGCTCGGTTCCGCGCGTCCCGCCGACGCGGAGGATGGCTCGGCCAAGCCGAAGGCCGCCGTCGTGATCCCTTCGCCGGAAGAGTCCTCGAAGGCCCTTCGCGTCGCGCCCGGCTTCAAGGTCGACCTGTTCGCCGCCGAGCCGATGCTGGCGAACCCGGTGGCCTTCCACGCCGACGAGAAGGGGCGGTTCTACGTCGTCGAGACCTTCCGCCACACCGACGGCGTGACCGACACCCGCGGCCACATGAACTGGCTGGTCGACGACCTGGCCGCCCGGACCGTGGCCGACCGCGTCGCCATGTACAAGAAGTACTTCTCGGCCGAGGCGTTCGCGAGGTTCGGCGTCGAAAGCGAGCGGATCCGGCTCGTCGAAGATCGCGACGGCGACGGCAAGGCCGACCACGCCACCGTCTTCGCCGAGGGCTTCAACCTCACCGAGTCCGGCATCGGGGCCGGCGTGCTGGAGCGCAAGGGGGACGTCTACTTCTCTTGCATCCCCGACCTCTGGCTGCTGAAGGATACGGACGGCGACGGCAAGGCCGACGAACGCAAGGCCCTGCACTCGGGCTACGGCGTGCACGTCGGCTTCCTCGGCCACGACCTGCACGGCCTGATCTTCGGGCCCGACGGCAAGCTGTATTTCTCGATCGGCGACCGCGGCTTCAACCTCACGACCCCGGAGGGCCGCAAGCTGGCCGTGCTCGACAGCGGCTCGATCCTGCGGTGCGAGCCCGACGGCTCGGGGCTCGAGGTCTTCGCCACCGGGCTGCGCAACCCGCAGGAGCTGGCGTTCAACGACACGGGCGACCTCTTCACCGTCGACAACAACTCCGACGGCGGCGACAAGGCGCGCTTCATCCACATCGTCGAGGGGGGCGACAGCGGCTGGCGGATCGGCTACCAGTTCATCGAGAAGCCCAACAGCCGGGGCGTGTGGAACGCCGAGAAGATGTGGACGCCCGACTTGGAGGGGAAGCCTGCCTACCAGCTCCCGCCGCTCGCCAATTTCGCCGACGGCCCGTCGGGCCTGACGCACTACCCCGGCGTCGGCCTCAACGACGGCGAGAAGGGCCGGTTCTACCTCAGCGACTTCCGCGGCAGCGCCACCACCAGCGGCGTCCGCTCGTTCGCGGCGAAGCCCAGGGGCGCCTCGTTCGAGCTGGTCGAGCCGAAGCAATTCCTCTGGGGCCTGGAGGCGACCGACTGCGACTTCGCCCCCGACGGGGCCCTCTACGTGAGCGACTGGGTCAAGGGCTGGAACAAGACCGGCAAGGGCCGCATCTGGCGCGTCTCCGACCCGGCCGCCGCGAGCGACCCCCGCGTCGCCGAGGTCAAGCGGCTGATCGCCGAGGGCTTCGACCGCCAGGCCAACGACGACCTGGCCCGGCTGCTCGCCCACCCCGACCGGCGGGTCCGCCAGGGGGCGCAGTTCGAGTTGGCCGATCGCGCCAAGCCGTCCCCTCAGCCGGCGAGCCCGGCCCAGCGGAAGCTCGCCGGGACGAGTCAGGGCGGGGAAGCGGATGCGGTCGCGACGTTGCAGCACATCGCCCGCTACGGGGGCGGGAATTACGCGCGGCTGCACGCGATCTGGGGCCTCGGCCAGGTCTTGCGGGCCTCGACCGACGACGGCCGCCGCGCGCTTTCGCCGCCGTTGATCGCCCTGATCAAAGATCCGGATCCGGAGGTTCGCGCCCAGGCCGCGAGGTCCCTCGCCGAGGCCGTGATCACGCCGGCATCCGCCCTTTTGCCGCTCCTGGAGGACGAATCGCCCCGGGTGCGGCTTCACGCCATGCTCGCCCTGGGCCGCGTCAACTCGTCGGCCGAGGTGCTCGACCCGATCCTCGCCCGGATCCGCGCCGGCGACGGCCGCGACCCCTACCTGCGGCACGCCGCGACGTCGGCCCTCGCCCACGCCGCGACGCATGGCTCGGGCGTGATCGAGAGGCTGGCCGGGCTGGCGTCGGACCCGTCGCCGGACGTGCGGATGGCCGCCTTGCTCGCCCTGCGCAAGCGGGCCGAGTCGGCCGTCGACCGGTTCCTGGACGACGCCGACCCCGCCGTGCTCCTGGAGGCCGCCCGTAGCATCGTCGAGCAGCCTGCCCTGGGCGGGGACGAGGGCAAGGTCGCGGCGCTGGCCGGTCGGACCGGCCTCGCGGAGCCGCTCTGGCGCCGCATCCTGGCCGCCTGCGAGGCCTTCGGCCGGGCGGGCGACCCGCGCGTCCTGGCGACGGTCGCCGCCCGCAAGGACGTCCCCGAGTCGATCCGGGTCGAGGCCCTCCAGATCCTCTCCCGCTGGGCGAGCCCGCCTCCGCTGCACCCGATCACGGGCCTGTACCGGGGCGAGTCGAAGCGCCCCGCCGACCCGGCCGTCGCCGCGCTCGAGATGGTGCTGCCGGGGCTACTCGCCGAATCGTCCGACCGCGTCCGCAACGCCGCCGCGACGTCCGCCGGCGCGCTGAAGGTCGCCGACGCCGGGCCGTCGCTCCGGGGCCTGGCCGCCGACGCCTCGCGGCCGGCCGACTCGCGCGTCGAGGCCCTCCGCGCGCTCGACGCCCTGAAGGACGAGAAGCTCGCCGAGGTCGTCGTCGCCGCCATGAACGATCAGG
The DNA here is from genome assembly GCF_029589435.1 of Paludisphaera mucosa. Taxonomy (NCBI): domain Bacteria; kingdom Pseudomonadati; phylum Planctomycetota; class Planctomycetia; order Isosphaerales; family Isosphaeraceae; genus Paludisphaera; species Paludisphaera mucosa. Next base: position 79,521 of record NZ_JARRAG010000001.1, read on the forward strand.
CCGGCGCGGTCCGCGTCGAGGGGCTGCGGATCCTGGCCCGCCTGGAGCCGGACCGGGCCGTCGACGCGGCCGCCGGCGTCCTCGACGGAGGTTCGATCCTGGAGAAGCAGGCGGCCTTCGCCATGCTCCGCGCGATCCCCGGCGCGAAGGCCGACGAGCTGCTCGGCCGCTGGCTGACGAAGCTCGAAGCGGGCGAGGTCGCCCCCGAGGTCCGGCTCGACCTGACCGAGGCCGCCGAGGCCCGGCCGTCCGGCGAACTGAAGGCCGCTCTGGGCCGATACGAAGCCCACCGCAACGCCCAGGACCCGCTGGCGCCCTACCGCGACGCGCTCGTGGGGGGCGACGCCGGCCGGGGGCGGCGGATCTTCCGCGAGAAGGCCGAGGTCCAGTGCCTCCGCTGCCACAAGGTCGCCGGCGACGGCGGCGAGGTCGGCCCCGAGCTGGCCGGCATCGGCCGCCGCAAGGACCGCGAGTACGTCCTGGAGTCGATCGTCCTCCCCAACAAGCAGATCGCGCAGGGGTTCGAGACCCAGGTCCTCGCCCGCACGAACGGCCAGGTCGTCGTCGGGATCGTCAAGAGCGAGGACGCGCATGAGGTCCGGCTCGTGACGCCCGAAGGCAACCTGATCGTCGTCCCGCAGGACGAGATCGAAGAGAAGACCCGCGGCGCCTCGGCGATGCCCGAAGACCTGCTCAAGCACCTCGGCAAGGCCGAGATCCGCGACCTCGTCGAGTTCCTGGCGACCACCGAGCCCTTCGGCCAGCCCTGACCGAGGGGGAAAGCCCGCCACTGCGCGGGTTTATCCCGGCGGGAATGGCGGTACGCATGACGTTCGGCTTCTTCCGAGGACTTTCCGCCCCGCCGGAACTTCTCCCTTGAAATATTCCCATTAGGGTATATGATCCCCGCATGGCACGAGCACCGACCACATCGGACGCGTTCAACGCGGTCGCCGAGCCCCGGCGGCGGCAGATCATCGAGTTCCTCGCCCGCGGCGAGCGGCCGGTGAACGACGTGGTGGAGGCGCTCGGCCTGGCCCAGCCGCAGGTCTCCAAGCACCTGCGGGTCCTGAGGGAAGTGGGGCTCGTGAGCGTGCGAGGGGCGGGGCGCGAGAGGCTCTACACGTTGAACGCCGACCGCCTCAAGCCGATCCACGACTGGGTCCGGACGTTCGAGCCGTTCTGGGACCACCAGCTCGACCGCATCAAGGAACGCGCCGAGCGCAAGGCGGCCGAGCGGCCCGCCGCGAAGGATCAACCCGATTCCAGTACGGAGGGATGAACATGTCGACGACGATCGCCGAGCAGGAAGTCCAGGTCATCTGCATCTCCCGCGAGCTCGAAATCGCCGCGCCGATCGCGATCGCCTTCGAGGCGATTTTGGAGGAGATCGGCCCCGGCGGCGAGCTGCCGGACGGCAAGCCGTTCCCCATGGTGGTCGAGCCGTGGCCGGGGGGGCGCTGGTATCGCGACCTGGGCGCGAACGCGGGCCACCTGTGGGGGCACGTGCAGGTCATCAAGCCGCCCACGCTCCTGGAGCTGTGCGGGCCGATGTTCATGTCGTTCCCGGGCGTCAATCACGTGCAGTACCGGCTGACGCCCGACGCCGACGGCGGCGGCACCCGCCTGTCGTTCACGCACCGGGCGATGGGCCCGCTCCCGGAGCCGGTCCTCAAGGGCGTCGGCACGGGCTGGGATCACGGCCTGCGGCGCATCGTCGAGATCGCCGAGCGCCTGGTCTCCGAACGTCGCGGGGGGGGCAAGTGATGCGTGCGATCGACCAGATCCGCTGGGCGCTGCGGACGACCGACGAGTCGACGGGCCGGCTCGTCGAGGACATGCGCCAGACGCCCCTGACCTCCCCGACCTCGCGGGGCGGCAATCACCCGATGTGGGTGCTCGGCCACCTCGCCGTGATCGAGGGGATGATCCCGCACACCGTGTTCGGCGAGCCCAACCCGGTCCAGCACTGGTGGCCGATCTTCGGGACCGGCTCGACCCCGACCGACGACGCGGCCGCGTACCCGCCGTTCGACGAGGTCCTCGCAACCTACCGCGGCCTCCGGGCGAAGAACCTCGCGCGGTTGGAGGAGATCGGCGAGGCCGGCCTGGACGCCGCGCCGAAGGTCGTCCCGCCCGGCTTCGAGGAGCGGATGCGGACGGTCGGCAGGACCTTCCTCCTGATCGCGCTGCACCAGATGTTCCACCTCGGCCAGCTCGCCGACGCCCGCCGCGCGGTCGGCAAGGAACCGTTCATGTGAACCGGCGGAGCGGCGGCCGGGCGACCCGCCGCGGCCGCCGCTCCGTCTCGCATCGCGGCTCGTCACTGAACTCGAACCCAGGCTCGAAGGAGGATCGCATGGCCGATCACCCCGTCGTCTCTCGCGAGGAATGGACCGCCGCACGCAAGGACCTCCTCGAGAAGGAGAAGCGCCTGACCCGTCTCCGCGACGAGCTGAGCCGCGAGCGCCGGGCCTTGCCCTGGGTCAAGGTCGAGAAGACGTACGTCTTCGAGGGGCCGAACGGCCCGGAGACGCTCGCCGACCTGTTCGCGGGCCGCAGCCAGCTGATCATCCACCATTTCATGTTCAGCCCGGACTGGGAGGAAGGCTGCGTCGGCTGCTCGTTCCAGTCCGACCACGTTGAAGGAGCCCTCGTCCATCTCGAAAACCACGACGTCAGCTTCGTCCGGGTCTCGCGGGCCCCGCTGGCCAAGCTCCAGTCTTTCAAGAAGCGCATGGGCTGGGGGACGAAGTGGGTGTCGTCGTTCGGCAGCCCCTTCAACTACGACTATCACGTGTCGTTCCCCAAGGACGCCCCGGAGGGCGGCGAGGCCACTTACAATTACGCGCCGATGACGGGCGGGATGGAGGAGCTTCCCGGCCTGAGCGTGTTCGTCAAGGACGGGGCGGGTGACGTCTTCCACACCTACTCGTGCTTCGCGCGTGGCGACGAGGGGGCGGTCGGCGCCTACTTCTACATGGACCTCACGCCCAAGGGCCGCGACGAGACGGGCCCCCATCGCAACCTGATGGATTGGGTGCGGCACCACGACCGGTACGACGAGGGCTTCGTCGACGCGACGAGCCTGTACCGGACCGGCAAGCTCGTCTACGAGTCCCGGCCGTGAGTGCGGGCGGTTGCTGCGAGGCCGCCCGACCCGATCCGCCTCGCCGGTCGTCGATCGCCCGGTCCGCCGGCCTGGGCGTGGGCTGGCTGGCGCCCGGGGCCGTCCTCGCCCTGACGCCGAAATGCCCGGCCTGCCTGGCTGCGTACGTCGCCGTCGTGACCGGGCTCGCGCTGCCGGTCTCGGCCGCATCGTGGTTGCGCGCGACGCTCGTCGTCCTCTGCGTCGCGGCGCTGTCGTGTTCGGGAGCGCGGCTGCTAGGCCGCCTCCTGGTCCGACGCGCCGCCGGATGAGCGTCCCTGCGAGGGGCTTCAGCGTCGACCCAGCACAAGGTCCAGCAGCCCCTCCAGGTTGTTCGAGGTCGCGTCGGCCACGATGCCGAGTTCTTCCGTGGGCAGGTCGAAACGGTTCACCCAGTAGGTCGTGTAGCCGAAATGCCTCGCGCCGTAGGCGTCCCACCCGCCGAACGCGGCGAAGAGGATTTCCTCTTTCTTGAGCTTCAGCCGCTCCATGCCCAGGGCGTAGGCGCGGGGGTCGGGCTTGTAGGTGCCGTTGACCTCGGTGCTCAGCAGCTCGTCGAACAGGTCGGTGATGCCCGCGTGGTCGGCGTTCGCCTTCAGCATCTTCGGGCTGAAATTCGCGATGGTGATGATGCGGACCCCGGAGGCCCTCAGCTTGCGCAGGGCGGCCGCGGCGTCGGGCCAGGGCTTCAGGTCGAGGTAGGCGTCGAGGAGCCGGCTCCGCTTCTCGGGCGTCAGGTCGAGCTTCATGGCCTCGGCCGTATACACGAGCGCGTCTTCGGTGACCTTGAAGAAATCGGCGTGGCGATGGGTGATCGACCGCAAGAAGCCGTACTCGAATTGCTTGGCCCGCCAGGCCTTCGTGAACTCGGCCCCCTTGCCCGGGAAGGCCTCCTCGACCGCGGGGACCACCGAGTTGGCGTTGAAGATGACGAAGTAATCGAAGGCGACCGCCTTGAACCGCGGCGCGGGCGCGTCCTGCGCAGAGCATGGGAGGCACGCGGCGAGCACGATGGCGCACGGTAGGATCTTGCCGTTCAACTCAGGTCCTCCAAACATCGTCCATCCGGATCCGGACGCATTATAACCCGACCGATCGGCCCGCAAAGAGCCCGTGGCCCAGCTGCAGGAACTCGATCGTGTTGCCGTCCGGGTCGCGCACGAACAGCGAGCCGACGCCGAAGTCGAGCGGGTCGTCGGGCGCCGCGACGTCGCGCTCGCGGCCGTCGAAGTCGAACTGGGAAACGCGAATCCCCTCGTTGAGAAGCAGCCTGAGCGTCGCGCGCAGGTCGGCGACCTGGAGGGCGACGTGGCGGAACCGGTGGTGCTGGGGTTCATCCTCGCCGCTGGCGAGCGGGATGAGGTGGATCGCGATCGCCCCGTTCAACCGCAGCCACGACGGCCGCGAGGGGACGCGTTCCAGCCCCAAGGCGTCGACGTAGAACCGCTCGGCGACCGCCCTGTCCTTCACGACCAGCCCCACGTGGTGGATCGCCTCGACCTCGAGTTTCATCGCAAGCTCCCGATCGCGACAGCAAAGTTTCCGCCTCGCCGCCCTGGGCTACCTGCGCACGACCATCTCCGGGGGACATCCGATAACGAAGACATTCGTCGATATTTTTCTCGGATCGGCCTCAAGTGTTGGCAACGGAATTGCGTAAAGAAACGAGCGATCGGTCCGGCGGCTCCGCCGGGCTCAACCCAGGTTTCCACCTCTCCGAGGATGATCATGGCCGACTCGCGCAATCCCGAGAAGAGCGTCGACGTTCCTCCCCACGGCGATCGCAATCCCGATCCCATCACCGACGCCCCGGGCTCGCATCCCGTCGAAACCGGCATCGGCGCGGCCGTCGCCGGCGTGGCGTCGGGTGCGGCGATCGGTTCCGTCGCCGGCCCCGTCGGCACGGCGGTCGGCGCGGCCCTTGGTGCCGTCGCGGGCGGACTCGCCGGCAAGGGCATCGGCGAGCTGATCGACCCGACCACCCAGGACAACTGGCTCCGCGACAACTACAGCTCGCGTCCCTACGTCCGCGAAGGCGACACCTTCGAGACCCACGCGCCCGCCTACCGCTACGGCGCCACCGCCGAGTCGCAGTTCGGCGAAGGCCGCTTCGACGCGATCGAAGACGACCTGAAGAGCGGCTGGGACGGCGACATGGAATGGGACGCCGCCCGCGACGCCGTCCGGGACGGCTACGACCGCAGCGCCCAGATCCGCAAGCAGCGCGGCGCGGGGATCTGACGTCCCCGTCCAGCCGACCGCTCCATCACCAACACCAACACGCCGCCTCGTCGGAGGATCTCCGACCGGGCGGCGTTTTCGCGCTTTGGGGGTTCGTCAGGGTTTCAGGCCCGGGATCTTCCGGATCACCTGATCGACGACCTCCAATTTCCTGTTGGCTTCGCCGAGCGTCGCCGTCGAACGTTCGATCGACTGGTTGGCCGTGCCGATCATCTTGTTCGAGTTGGTGATCAGCTCATTCGAGCCGGTGATCAGCGCGTTGGAGTTGGTGATCAGGCCGTTGGAGTTCGCGATCGAGCCGTTCGACTTCTCGATGAGCGCATTCGAGTTCGCGATCGAGCCGTTGGACTTCTCAATCAGCGCGTTGGAGTTGGCGATCGAGCTGTTCGACTTCTCGATCAGCACGTTCGAGTTCTCGATCGAGCCGTTCGATTTGACGATCGTCGCGTTGGAGCGGTCGATCGTCTGGTTGGCCGTGCGGATCATGTCGTTCGACTGGACGATCGTCTGGTTGGCGACGTCGATCCGCTGATTCGCCTCGGCGATCCGCTGGTTGGCCTCGGCGAGCTGGGCGTTGGCGATCCCGAGCCGTTCCAGGGCCAGGTCGACGCGCTCGATGAGCGAGCATCCGGTGCTGAGGGTCAGGACGAATGCGGCGGCGAGGCGGTATTTCACGACGATCCTCCGTGGTCGGCGACGCAACTTCCCTTCCGGCTGACGGCCCTCGGAACTTTATCACACGCCCGAACCGGCGGGCCGTTTTGAAGCGGCGTCGTCGGGGCCAGGCGCCCGACCCGATCTTGGGGTCGGATTCTCCTGATTTTGACGGGGGCGGCGGCGGGTCGTCGCTCGATCTCGGTCACTTCTCGAACGTCTCGTTCAGCACGCGGGCGAGCCGGACCCCGGCCCGGAAGAGCTGCCGGCGCACCACCGGCAGGTTCGCCTCGAGGTAGGCGTCGGAGAGCTTGCGTCCGGACTTGATCCGCTCGCTCGACCCCGGGGCCAGGTAGGCGGCCCGCGCGGCGAGGAGGCTCTCGGTGGCCCAGTCCTCCACGGTCCCGCCGGCCGCCGTCTCGGCGTCGCCTTCGGTCGCCATCTTCGCGAGCCAGGAATCCTCGTTCCCACCACCTTGCTCGATGATTCCCGAATCCCAGACCCGGTGCATGTTCGAGCCCCGGTCGAAGAACTGGACCTGGGTCGTATTCCCCCCCTTGTCGGAGTTGTCGCCGACGTGGAGCGGCATGTGCAGGTCCTCGATCAGGTGGAGGACGAACCGGAGGGCGAAGCGACGGTCCTCGACCGAACGCGCGGGATCTTTCAGGGTCGCGAGGTTCTCGTGGATCTTGTCGACGAGGCACCCCTTGGCGGGGTCGTCGCCCGAGAATCGAGGGTCGTACCGGGGCTCGTCGAGGGGCACGTCGACGTAATGCCAGGATTTCGTCCTCGGGAGCTGGTCCCGGTTCCGGTCCGCCCAGGTGGAGGCGTCGGCGAGCGTCTCGCCCGGTTCGAGCAGGGCGGCGACGGCGGCCTTCGCCTTGGGGGACAGGCGGGCCTCGGCGAACCGGCCCACGACGCGGTGCCCGATCGGGCCCCACGCCCAGGCCTGCGGAACCGCCTGATGAAAGGCCATGAGCACGGCCAGCAGCGTGACGAGGCGAGGCCTGCGGACGGTCGTCATCGAAGTCTCCAGAGGGATCGACGTTCGGTCGGGGCGGTCGGGCCTCTCGATTCGACCCCATCGGCGAGAGGCGTGTCAAATCCAACGCTCCCGAGGCCGTCGCCCGGCGGGTCGCCGGCTTCCGGGGACGCATCGGAGTCGTCGGGCGTCGGGTCCTGATACAATGCTCGCTTCGCCCGAACGGGCAGGGGGGCGTCGAGAAGGATGGAGGCGAGCTTGGAACCGAAGACCGACCGCAAGAATTTGGTCACCCAGCAGAAGGCCCTGGCCATCAACCTGGACCCCCGCAAGTACGGGACGTTCGCCGAGATCGGCGCCGGCCAGGAGGTCGTACGCTGGTTCTTCCAGGTCGGCGGCGCGGCCGGGACGATCGCCAAGAGCATCTCGGCCTACGACATGACGGTCAGCGACGCCATCTACGGACCTTCGTCGCGCTACGTCTCGCGCGACCGGCTGCAGACGATGCTCGACTACGAGTACGCGCTCCTGCAGGAACGCCTCCAGGGCAAGCGCGGGGCCGACACCGACTTCTTCGTCTTCGCCGATACGGTCTCCGCCCGCAACTTCCAGGGCACGAACGAGTGCCACGGCTGGATGGGCATCAAGTACCAGGCGACGCCGGGCGCCGAGCCGTGCCAGATCGTCGTCCACGTCCGCATGCTCGACAAGGACAACGTCTCCCAGCAGCAGGCCCTCGGCATCATCGGCGTCAACCTGATCTACGCCGCGCTCTACCATTTCCGGGTCCCCGACGACCTGATGAACACCCTGATCGACGACCTCAACGCCGAGCGCATCGAGGTCGACATGATCAAGTTCTCCGGGCCCGAGTTCCGGACGATCGACCATCGCCTGATGAGCCTGAAGCTCGTCCAGCTCGAGCTGAGCGACGCGGCGATGTTCGCGGCCGACGGCGAGGTCTTGCAGCCGTCCGAGGTCCTCTACAAGAAGCCGATCCTGGTGGAGCGGGGCTCCTTCCGCCCGGTCACGCACGTCAACCTGGACATGCTCCAGACCTCGCGCCAGCAGTTCCTGAACCATGTCGCCGCACGCCAGGGGGGGGCGGCCGAGCCGGAAGTCGTCTCGCTGATGGAGCTGACCATGCGCAACCTGCGCGCGGCCGGCGGCGAGAACGGCGACATCGATTACGACGACTTCCTCGCCCGCGCCGACGTCCTGGCGGCGACGGGGGCGACCGTCCTGATCTCGGATTACTTCGAGTACTATCGGCTGGCGTCGTACCTCCGCCGCTACACCAAGTCGCCGATCGGCATCACGATGGGCATCCCCAGCCTGATCGACCTGTTCGACGAGAAGTACTACGATCACCTCGAAGGGGGCATCCTGGAGTCGTTCGGCAGGCTCTTCCGGAACGACCTGAAGCTCTTCGTCTATCCACTGCTCGACGCGACGACCCGGCAGCTCGTCACCGTCCAGAAGCTCAAGGTCGCGCCGAGCCTCCAGGGGCTGTACGACCACCTCGCCGAGAACGGCTACATCGAGAGCATCGACTTCTACAACAAGGACTACCTGCGGATCTTCTCGCGCGACGTCCTGCGGAAGATCACCGACGACGACCCCTCGTGGGAGGCGATGGTGCCGCCGACCGTCGCGAGCCTCATCAAGGAACGCCGGCTCTTCGGCTATCACCCGCTCGAACAGCCCCGGACCGAGGGCGGCGCGTCCTGAACCCGGCGGTCGAACGGGCGCCCATCCGCATCGGAGCAAATCATGGCGTGGCGGCGAACGATCCTCGGCCTGGCGAGCTTCCTCGGGCTCGTCGCGAGCGGGCTGTGCGGCGACGGCCCGGCCGAGCCGGTTCGGCCCGTCGACATGGTCCCGCTTTTCAACGGCCGAGACCTGTCCGGCCTGTCGACCTGGCTGAAGGACGCGGGGCGGGCCGACCCGCGCCGCGTCTTCCGGGTCGAGGACGGGGTCCTGCACATCTCCGGCGACGGCTTCGGGTACGTCGGGACGCGGGAGGCCTATCGCGACTATCAACTCACGGTCGAATACCGGTGGGGCGCGAGGACCGACGGCGGGACGTCCGTCCGCAACTCGGGCGTCCTGCTGCACGCGAACGGCCCCGACGGCGGCGCGGGGGGCGTCTGGATGTCGTCCGTCGAGTGCCAGCTCGCCCAGGGATGCGTCGGCGACCTGATCGTGATCCGCGGCGAGGACGCGGGCGGGGCCGTCGCGTCGGTGCGGCTCACGAGCGACGTCGTCATCGGGCCCGACGGCAAGCCGCGATGGAAGCCCGGAGGGACGCCCCGGACCTTCACCTCGGGGCAGCTCTGGTGGTCGCGGCACGACCCGGAATTCCGCGAGCTGCTCGACACTCGGGGCCGCGAGGACGTCGAGAGTCCCCTGGGCGAGTGGACGCGGGTCGAATGCGAGTGCGACGGGAGCCGGATCGCCGTGAGGGTGAATGGCGCGGCCGTCGACGCCTGCTATGATGTCGTGCCTTCGAGCGGCCGGATCCTGCTCCAGACTGAGGGATTCGAGCTGTTCGTGCGCAAGTTCGAGATCCGCCCCCTGACGAAGTAGGAGTGGACGATGCGCGAGGCCCCCTCACGTCGGCGGTTCCTCCAGGCCTCGGCCTCGGTCGGGGCCCTGGGCTCCCTGGCGAACGCCCACGCCGCCGGCGACGACCGCCTGCGGGTCGGCCTGATCGGCTGCGGCGACCGCGGCACCGGGGCCGCCGCCCAGGCGCTCCAGGCCGATCCGGGCGCCCGACTCGTGGCGATGGCCGACGCCTTCGCGGATCGCATCGAGTCGAGCCTCTCCACGCTCCAGGCGGACGAGAAGGTCGGCCCCAAGCTCGACGTCCCGCCGGAACGGCGGTTCGCGGGCTTCGACGCTTACCGCAAGCTTCTCGACAGCGGCGTCGACGTGGTCCTGCTCTGCACGACCCCGCACTTCCGCCCCATCCACCTGCGGGCCGCCGTGGAGGCCGGCAAGCACGTGTTCGCCGAGAAACCCGTCGCCGTCGACGGCCCCGGCGTCCGCTCGGTCCTGGAGTCGTGCGCCCTCGCCGAGCGCAAGGGGCTGTCGATCGTCTCGGGCCTCTGCCTCCGCTACGACGACGGCTTCCGCGAGACGGTCCGCCGCATCCACGAGGGGGCCGTCGGCGAGGTCGTCGCCCTGTTCGCGAACGATTACCGCAGCGGCCGATGGGCCAAGCCCAGGCAGCCGGGCTGGTCCGAGATGACCTACCAGATGCGCAACTGGTACAACTTCACCTGGCTCTCGGGCGATTTCAACGTCGAGCAGCACGTCCACTGCCTCGACGTCTGCGCCTGGCTGATGAAGGGGCGGTATCCCGCGAAGGCCGTCGGCCTGGGGGGCCGGCAAGTACTGACCGGGCCCGAATACGGCGACGTCTTCGATCACTTCTCGGTCGTTTACGAGTACGACGACGGCGTTCGGCTCGTCAGCAACTGCCGCCAGCAGCCCGGCACGAAGGGCGACATCAGCGTGCACGCCCTGGGCACGCGCGGTCGGGCCGAGCTGTCGGAGCGTCGCAAGGGGCTGGCCATCCGGCCGACCTCGGGCGCGGCGTGGGCGTTCGACGGGCCGCCGAATTTAATGTACCAGACCGAGCACGACGAGTTCTTCGCGAGCATCCGCCGCGGCAAGCCCATCAACAACGGCGACTACATGGCGCGCAGCACCCTGCTGGCGATCATGGGCCGGATGGCCGCGTACACCGGCCAGGAGATCACCTGGGACATGGCCCTGAACTCGCGAGACGACCTCAGCCCCGGCCGCTACGATTGGGACGCCGCGCCGCCCGCCTCGCGGATCGCCATCCCCGGCCAGACGGAGTTCTCCTGAGGCGACCCGGCGTGCCGCGCTCGACCACCCCCGGAGCCCTGCCGATGTCATGCGTCCCCGACGACCTCGACCGCCGCGCCTGGCTCCGCGCCGCGGGGGCCGGCCTGGCGACGCTCGCCGCGGCGCCTCGCGCGGGCGCCGCGCGTCGCGACGAGCCGCACGGAGAGCCGACCCGGTTCCGCATCGCCTGCATGACGCTGCCCTACGCCCGGTTCCCGCTCGGACGGGCGCTGACGGGGGTCAAGGCCGCCGGCTACGAGTACGTCGCCTGGGGCGTCACGCACGACGAGGGGAACGGCGAGCCGACGCCGGTCCTCGCCGCGGAAGCCCCGCCCGCTAGGGCGAAGGAGCTGGGCGACCGCTGTCGCGACCTGGGCCTGGTCCCCGTCATGATGTTCTCGGGGATCTATCCCGAGGCGCCGAAGTCCGTCGAGGTCTTCACCTCGCGCATCCGCCAGGCGGCGGCCGCGGGGATTCCGCAGGTGCTGACCTTCGGCCACACCGCGGGGGGCGACCGCAAGCTCTGGGTCGAGCGGTTCAAGGCGCTGGGGCCGATCGCGCGCGACCACGAGGTGACGATCGTCGTCAAGCAGCACGGCGGGGAGACCGGGACGGGCACCGCCTGCGCCCAGATCGTCCGCGAGGTCGCCGACGACGGGGTGAAGGTCAACTACGACGCCGGCAACGTGATGGACTACCTCGACGTCGACCCGATCGCCGACCTGAAAGCGTGCGCCGGGGAGGTCCGCAGCTTCTGCATCAAGGACCATCGCAACTTCCCGAGGGACGAGGACTGCGGTCCCGGGTTCGGCGAGATCGACCATTACAAGCTGCTGCACGCCGTCGCCTTCACCGGCGGGGCGATGCCGCTCTGCTGCGAGAACATCTCGGCCCCGTTGCTCCCGCCCCCGACGCGGCCGGAGGAGGTCGACGCCCTCGCGCGTCGGGCCCGCGAATTCCTCGAGGTCGTGATCCGGGGCCTGACGAGCCTCTGACGAATGCGGTTCGTCGCCCACGTGGGTCGCGGCGTCCCGGTCGCCCGCCGCGCGGCATTCGGTTTGCAGTCATCCACTGCCATGAAACACGTCGTCATCTACACCAAGAGTTGGTGCGGCTACTGCACACGCGCCAAGATCTTGCTCGCCCGCAAGGGGGCGTCGTTCGAGGAGATCGAGATCTCGGGCGACCCCTCGCTCCGCGACGAGATGGTGCAGAAGGCCCACGGGCAGACGACCGTGCCGCAGATCTTCATCGGCGGCGCGCACATCGGCGGGTGCGACGACCTGCATACGCTGGAGCGCGAGGGGAAGCTGGACGCCCTGCTGGGATGATTCGCCGGCAGGGCCCCCGCCGAGGATCAACCGCGCCAGATGGCCCAGCCCACGAGACAGGCGATCCCCAGCATGACGGCCGTGAGGAAGAGCGAGCTGCTCATGAACTTCGTGACGGAATCCAGGGGATGCGCGGCGGTTTTCACGGGAATTCTCATCTGCGGCGACGCCGCGTCGGAAGTGTCGATCACCTGATGGGATTCTATCCCCGAAAACAGCGATCCAAGCATCCAAAATTTTGGATTTGCAAAAATGACAAATGCTTCGGCCGAGAGGGCCTGCGCGTCGCGTCCCCGGTCGACGTGTCGCTTGTCTCTCATCGAAGGGACGCGAACTTCCCAGGTCTGGAGGCTTTCGAGATGAACGAGGGCGAACCCCGCTTGCGGAACGCCTTGCTGTGCGGCCTGGCCGGAGCCACGGCGTTGACGCTCCTCCACGAGACGGTCCGTCGCGTCCGCGCCGACGCCCCCAGGATGGACGCGCTCGGCCGACGGGCGATCGCCTCGGGCCTGGAGGCGGTCGGGCTCGAAGCCCCGCCGGAAGATCGGCTGCAGGCCGCGGCCCTGGGCGGCGACCTGGTGAGCAACACGCTGTACTATTCTCTGGTCGGGATGGGACGTCCTTCGCTCGCCCGCGGGGCGGCCCTCGGCGCCGCGGCCGGACTCGGGGCCGTGGTGCTGCCCCCGCTCATGGGCCTGGGGAGCCGGCCGGGCGCCCGCACGCCGCAGACGGCCGCCATGACGTTCTGCTGGTACCTCGTCGGCGGTCTGGTCGCGGCTGCGGCCCACCGCGGGCTGGCTCCTCCTCGCGTCCACCCCGCGCCTTCTCGACCTTGAGTCGGCCTGCAACGACGATCGGCGCCGACGTCCGCGGGCGGATGCCGACTGCGGGCGCCGCTCTCACTCGACGGTCGCCATTGTCGAGATGGGTCCGACGAATCCCGGCCTGGGCGGCGATAAGAGTCGCCGCGATGGGAGCGGTCATCCTTCGCGGGCGGGAACGGCGCTGGTGGGCGGGATTCGCGTTCCTCGGCTCCGGCTACCTAATGCTGGCGTCCGCGCCCTGGTTCGCGGACGAGTTCGGTTCCAGGCTCATCACCACGAAGGTCCTCATGTCGTTCTACAACGGATTCCTCGCGCCGTCGCCGGTGTTCCGCCAGCCTCCGATCCTCTGGTGACAGCACCAGGATGGCCCTCAAGGCCGTGGAGCGGTCGAGGGCCGAGGGCGGCAGCCCGGCGACCCGCAACTCGACACCGAGATGCGGATCCTGATGAACCTGGATTCGCAACTGAGCGGGACCGAGGACCGTGGCGCGTTCTACCGCGTCGGACACTCTCCTCTCGTCGCCCTGGCGGCGGGCCTGCTCGGCGGGACGGTCGCCGCGTGGTTCTATACGAAACGGGGGCCCGCGGCGGGCGAACCCTCGTGATCGGAGCCGAGCAGCAATGAGCGTCGACGTGGCGTCGAACGGATCGGGTCATCTTCGTCGGCGGGTCCGAGAGCCGAGCCAGCCCAGGCCGATGGCGCCCAGCACGATCGACGAGGGCTCGGGGACGACTCCCGCGCGGTAGTGGGCCTGGATCTGATCGCCCGACAGGGCCGAACCGTAGAGCGCCACCTCGTCGATGATCCCGTTGAACCGGTTTACGCCGTTGCTGTCGGCGCCGATATGGACGGGACCGGAGAAGGGGAACGAGGACGAATACGCCGCCGAGCCGACGAGGATTCCGTCCACATACCCGTTCGCGGTGCCGAGGCCGTCGGAGGTGAAGACGATGTAATGGGCCCGGGAGTCGAGGAACGAGAAGTTGACAGACGCGTTGACGCTGCCGAAGAGGATCATGCTCGAGTCGTTGATCCCGAGGCCGTAACCGTCGGGAGTACCGGCGCCGACGTTGTCGAAGATCCGACTATTGAAAGGCGTCGGCCCGTCGAACTTGACCCATGCCTCGATCGTGAAAGGTTGGTCGACGAAGTCGTAGAGGCTGGAATGGGCGATCGTCACGCCCGAGACGCCCCCGAAGTCGACGGCGGTGTTCGGGTCGTCGATCAACCCCGCGACGCCGAGCACCGGGGAGCCGAAGTAGGCCCCGTCGTTCGCCGTCGTCGACGAGTCCAGGGCCGTGGTCGACCCGGGGGCGTCGCCGAGCCGCCAGTAGCCCACCGGCGAGTTCGCGAGCACGGTCGTCGCATAGTCGGCGCGGGCCGCAGCCTGGTCGGTGGCGAATGCGGCGAGGATTGCCGCCAGGGCCGTAAGGCGTCGATGAGTCGTGCTGAGCATGGAAGGCCCGCCTGGGTTTCGAGAGGTGGAAACGAACTCGGCGGATCGCCTCGCCGGGTCGAGACTGATGGTACTCGGGATGTCGATCGGCGTAAAGGTTACGGTGATGAACTGTTTAGATGTAAACTGATGTCGATCGGCAGTGTCGTTGAACAAGATCGAGCGTTATGCCGTTGGTCGTTTAAGATCATCCACTTCGCCCCGTCAAATCGGGCGAGACGGACCGGTAGGCCGCCTCCGGCAGGTTGGAGCCGCGACCTTCGTTCAGGAGTCCAACATGGCCTATCGATGCCCCGCCTGCGGCCGCGCCATCCTGAGCCGGAGGAACAAGCTGTGCGGCTTCTGCGGGGAGCCGTTGCCGGCGGAATCGCTCTTCACCACGGCCGAGGTCGAGGCGATCGAGGCCGCCGAACGCGAGCGGGCGCTCGCCCGGAAGCTCAGGGAGGAAGGGCGCGCGAAGGCGGCCGCAAAACGCGAGGCGGAGTTCGGCGGGGGCTCTTCCGGCGGCTGAAATGCGGGGCCGCTTCCATCCTGCGCGACACGGTTCAGGGCTTCCAGATCGTCGCCGCGAGGTAGCGATCGGGGCCGGTGCGGTCGTGATAGTAGTAGACGACGACCACCGAGCCGTCCTTGCGGACGACGGCCCGGGGATAGCCGAGGTCCCGGCCCCCGCCGTCGTCGCGGAGGATGATCGCCTCGCCCCAGCTCCGCCCGGCGTCGCCGCTGAGCCGGGCCCGCATGCCGAACGGCGCCGCGCGATAGCCGTAGATCAGGCACAATCGGCCGTCCGGAAGGTGCAGCAGGGCCGGGGGGTTCCCCTCGCCGGCGTCGGGCTCGGGCCGGCCCAGGAGGCTCCAGCTGCGGCCGCCGTCGTGGGACGCGAAGGCCTCGATCCAGCTATGGGGCGGGTCCGCGCGGCGGATCGTCGTGACGAGGTCGTCGGGCCCGAGCGCGATGGTCGAGGGCATGATCGCATAGCCCGGCGGCTCCGGGCCGATGTATGCGAGGAAACGCCAGCTCAGGCCGCCGTCGGTCGTCTCGGCGCAGAACGGACGGCCGTCCTTCGCGTTCGCTTTCGAGGCCGTGAGGAACAGGCGGCACTCCGACGGTCCGCCGACGAGGTAGTCGGTGCGGGCCATGACGCCGACCTGGCCCATGAGCGGTAAGCGATACGGCCCGCTCCAGGCATGGCCGCGATCCGTGCTGAAGTACAGCCGCGAGGCTCCCGCGTTCGAATCCTCCATCCGGAGGGTCATCGCGAAGTCCGGGCGGGTCAGCGGGAGCGGCGTGGTCAGCGGGGCGGGATCGGGCTCGCCGGGCCCTGCGGGGAGCAGGCCGTGCCGCATGCCGGCCGCGCCGGTCTGAACGCCCGCCGGCAGGGGACGCTCGACCTTCCACGTCGCGCCGCCGTCGAGGCTGCGGGCCAGGAGGTGCTCCTCGGGCCTCTCTTTATCGATGTGGTGGTACGGCCCGCGATCCTTGTACCAGCCCCGGCTGAAGCCGACGAGGATCTCGTCGCCCCAGCTCCAGATCCCGTGGTTCGCCGGCCAGCCCGCGAACCGACCGCGCTCGGCGTAGACGACGACGTTGTGGATCTCGCGGGGAGGTTCCGCCCGCGAGGACGGGCCGACGCCCGCGAGCCAGGCGGCGAGGAACGACGCCAGGGCACGAACGGCAGGAATCGATCGCCGCTTCGGAACGTCGTTCATCACGCTGGCGAGCCCCCCGGTCGAATCGTCCACAGCCTGCCTGCCGTCCGGACCTCAACTGTGCCCATCGGGCCGATGCGGGGCAAGACCCGGCCGGGCCGGCGTCGCCCATCGTGCGGCTCAAGCCGTCGGCGTGTAGCCGAGCACGACGTCGAACCGCGCGGCCAACTCGCCGATCTTCGAGCCCGCGATGGGCGCGAATTCCACCGGCAGCTTGTCGCCCCCCTTCGCGGCCGTGACCCGCCGAAACAGCCCGTCGCGCTCGTTGCCGGGGTGCCCCTTGACGAAGCACTCGGTCGTCGGCTGGAGCTTGTTCTCCTTCCAGATCTTGAAGTGGATGTGGGCGGCCGGCCGCCCTGTGTAGGGGACCGGCTTGATGGTCCGGAAGTAGTATTCGCCGGTCGAGCCGGTGAGGAAGCGGCCGAATCCCTGCAAGTTGGCGTCGAACTTGTCCCCTTTTTCCAGGTGGGGCTTGAGGTACGCGCCGTCGCGGTCGCACTGCCAGATCTCGACCACGGCGTTGCGGATCGGCTCCCCCCGGGAGTCGAGGATCTTGCCGGTCAGATGCGTGATCTCGCCGACGGCGGGGGTGATGGCGTCGTTGATGCCGAGCAGGTCGTTGTCGGTGTCGAGCGGGAGCTTCGTCGGGTAGAACGGCCCCTCCTGGACGCGCGGGGTGCGTTCCGGCTCGTCTGCGAAGGTGCCTCGGGCCGAGTAGCCGGCGGCGCCGAGGGCCAACGCGTCGAGGAACCCTCGGCGGCTCGGGCGGGAGATGATGTCGAACATGGGACGGAATCCTCCGGGTTCAAGGGGTCGAGCTTCGGGTGGGATGGTCGGCGTCGTTCGCGTCGAATCGGCCTCGGACACTCACGGCATGAGGAACATCACGGCGTCCGCAGCAGCCCGTGGATCCGCCTGCGCTTGATGGAGAAGAGCAGGACGAGGCCGAGGCGTCGAGGACCAGCGACCAGGCCGGGCCGGAGTCGCGTCCCTTGTGCAGGTCGTTGACGAAGGCGACGAACCCGTGCAGGGTCTACGTCAGCGACGCGCCCGATGTGGCCGAGGAACGTCTCCAGCTCGGCCGGGCTGAAGAGGGATTCGAGTTCCTTCTGAAAGCCGTCGTTGAACGCCTCCAGCTCGCGTTGGGCGGCGGCCCCGCGCTCGCCGAGGGTCACGGCGCAGGCCCTCCGCCGGTGGAGTGGGACGCGCGGGAGACGGAGCCATGGCCTTCGAACCTCACGAGGATCGCCCGCACCGTGTTCGGGTCGGAATGACACCGGCGCGCGAGGTCCTGCTGCGTCGCCGTCCCCGCGTGGGCCGGCGCCGTGAGCACGACGCACCGATCCGCCGTCAGCCCGTACCGCGCGAAGTCGGCGGTCGCACGGCGGTGCATCGAGAGGCAAGCCCACCCCAGGTGCATCGAGAAGTCGTCGCCTGACGGGGCCATGGCGAATCTCGCTGTGTTTTACCATGTGTACGTAACATTTCTGGCGACGGACGCGGCCCGAGCGTCCGGGGCTTTCCCGGAACACGACGATTCTCGGCTCGTCGGGGGGAGTCGGGGCGTGGTCGAGTCGGGCGCCGGCTTCGGGGCGAACCACCGCCACCAGTCGGCCGCTTGCTCGGCGTCCTACTCGCCGGCCGATCGGCAGGACTGGAGCGCCGCCTTCAGGCCGAGCGCGTCGGGGAATCGGCCCGTCGGAACTTTCGCCAGGCATCGCAGGACGACGGCCTCGAGGTCGGCGAGCAGATCGGCGCGGCGTTTCGAGGGGGTCGCGACCGCCTCGCGCGTGTGGGCCGGCATGGTGCGGACGGCGTCGCTCGCCTCCCCTGCGCCGGTCGAGCGAGGTTGTTGTCCACCTCGTTGGTGGGGCGATAAGCAGTCGGCTGCGAGGTGGCCGAATTGCGGCGCAACGACGACGGCGTCGTCATACCGCCCTGCCACGCACGGGCCGGCGCCGATCCGAGTCGCACCGGGATCGACGGCGACGGATCGACGCGCGGTCGAGACGGCGTCGTTCGAAAGATCGTCGTCGCCCGCGGGGTGGCGGTCGTCGCGGCGGTCCGCACCGGCACGGTCGACGACGAGTTCGAGGCGGCTGGATGCGCTTGAGGCTCGGCGATGGAGACTCGGTTCGGCATGATGCTCATCGCGATCAGGCCGCCGCCGGGGAGGTCGCGTTGTTCCAGCCCCTCCAGACCCGATGGCTTGATCGCCCGCCGGCCCCGGGTCCAGCGTTCCTTCAGCCAACGTCGGGCGCATCGCCGCAGCCAACTTGGTGTCGCTTTCATGGTGTCCTCCTGGACTGGAAACAGGCCGTACGGGTCCCCGTTCCGTGGTCCCTCGGGGGGACGGGTGGGCGCGCCGCGACGCCTCCCGGGTGTGACGACCCGGGCGCACGCGTTGAGCGGTTGTTCCAGCGGCCTCGACCCGTTGATGGGAACCGGGACGAGGCGTCGTCCCTCACGAGTGGATTGTGTCAGGGTGGAAGTGGGCGGAGCGTCGTCGCGCGCCTCCGATCCCCCGGGCGGCTCCTGGACCGCGCGTGCCGATCTCGCAACGGGAGTCCGCCCGCCACCCTTACGGGCGGACGACGCCGGCCGAGAGCTGCGCGACACGGATTCGGTCTGGTCGATCACCGAGGCCCAGGCGTCGGGCGGAGATGAAGGACGATCGTCGTCGACGAACGCTCCGTCATGCCAATCGGAAACGCGATTCCGACGCGCGCCAGCCTGCGAATTTCTTCGGAGTCGACGAGCGTCGTCGAATCCGCCGGCCTGCGCGCCGCAGTGAGGCCCATCTTTCTCACGCCGACTCGGAGTCGGGCGTCACGACCTCGGCGTCGCCGTCCGCTCCCGGAACTTCGCGCCGCTGATCTTCGCGCCCCAGATCCTGGGGATCTTGACGAGGCTTTTGACCTCGTCGTAGGACATCCCCGTCGCGACGAGCTTCTTCATGGCGGGGAGGAACGTCTCGTCGAAGAACGGCCCCATCTTGTCGGCGACCCGCTTGTCGAACGACGCGGCGGTGATCGTCGATTTCTGCTTCGTCTCGGCGGCCTTCTTGTCGCGTTCATGCGCGCCGCCCGAGCCACCGAGCTTCGCCCGGGCTCCCATGACGGCGGCGACCATCCCTCGCTCCTTGGCCTCGGGCTGGCTCGCCCCGTCGTGGAGGGCCTTGGCGTAGGCGTAGGTCGCCAGGATGTCGAACTTGCCGATCGACACGTCGGTCTGCTTCGCCATGGTCCGACCCTTTACCGAGGATTCGGTCCCGCGCCGGAGGACCCGTCCGTCCCGGTGGGAGCGCCCGGAGCCGTGGTGCCCGGACCGGTCGTCGTCGAGGTCGAAGCCGGCGTGTTGCCGCTGCCGCCGTCGGACTCGCTGTGTCCCGGCGCGGCGACGTTGGGCGCCGCGTTCGGGTTCATCTCCCCCTTGCCGCATCCTGAGAGCGACGCCAGGACCAGCACCGACGCCGCGATCGCGCCCATCATCCAGTTCTTCGCAAGCATCGAGACAGCTCCATTCGACGGATGGTGACCGAGGACTTCAAGGCCAGGGTGCCGTCACATCGACGAAGCAAAGTCCGGGCCGATTCAGCCTGGAAGCGCATCCCCCGACCGGACGAACAACGGAAAACGACCTTGTAAGCGAACGAGCCATCCGTCGCGGGATCCGCATCCGATCGGCGAACCTTCGGCGGCCATCGCCGCTCTGGAGATGCGGAGGGTGGTGCAGGTGAGGGCTACTTACCTTTAATCGGTCGAGGTCGCCGGTTCGAGTCCGGCCAGCCTTTCGGGGCTGTAGCTCAGTCGGCAGAGCGCGCACGTTCCTTCATCGTCTCTTCCCCCTCCTTTTCGAATCCTCGTGCGGTGGTGTGGATCAGGGTTACTTATTTTCCACTAAGCCCGACCTTGGTCGCTTCTTCCCCGCACGGCTCCCGCAACAGGGCGGTGGTGCAGGACAGGGATCCTTAAGTTAGAGCGCCGGTTCGCCGGAGGTCGTGGGTTCGACCCCCACCGGGCCGCAAGGTCCAGTAGCTCAGTCACGTCCCTTTCCGTCGCTTCCCCGCCCGCTTTGATCGATGGGTCTTGATATGGCTACGCTGAACCGAATCCTGAAGATCTTCACCCACGAAGGGGCCCCGGCCTCCCGGATCGACGCGCTGGCCCAGCTCGAACGCTCGGTCATGTCGTGCCTGCTCTGGGAAGCCGAGTTCTACGAGGGCGGCCAGGCCATCGGCCGGCGGATCGCCGACCTGGTGAAGCAGGTCCCGGCCGAGGACGTCGCCCGGGTGGCGATCCGGGCCAAGGAGGACATGCGGCTCCGCCAAGTCCCGCTGCTGCTCGCCCGCGAGCTGATGCGGACGAAGGAGGGCCGCGCCGTCGCGAAGGACGTCCTCCCGCGCGTCATCGTGCGCCCCGACGACATCACCGAGTTCCTGGCGATCTACTGGAAGGACGAGAAGGACGAGCCGCTGGCCAAGCAGGTGAAGCGTCACGTCGGCGAGTCTTTCCGCAAGTTCGACGAGTACCAGCTGGCCAAGTACAACGGCGGTCGGAAGGCCGTCACGCTGCGCGACGCCATCCGGATCACCCGGCCGAAGCCGAAGGACGAGGCGCAGGCGACCCTGTGGAAGCGCCTCGTGAAGGGCGAGCTGGCGACGCCGGATACCTGGGAAGTCGAGCTGTCGAAAGGCGGCGACAAGAAGGCCTCGTGGCAGCGGCTGCTGGCCGAGGGCAAGCTCGGCGGCCTGGCCATGCTCCGCAACCTCCGCAACATGACGCAGGCCGGCGTCGACGCCGAGTCGATCCGCCAGGGCCTCCGCGAGCTGAAAGTCGGCCGGCTGCTGCCGATCAACTTCATCGCCGCGGCCCGCCACAACTCGAAGTTCGAGCCCGAGCTGGAGGCGAAGTACTTCGAGTGCTTCGCCGGGCGCGGGACGCTGAAGGAGGAGACGATCATCCTGGTCGACGTCTCGGGCTCGATGGACCAGCCGCTCTCCGGGAAGTCGGAGATGCGGCGGTTGGACGTCGCCTGCTCGCTGGCGATGATCGGGCGCGAGATGTTCGAGAGCCTGCGGGTGTTCACATTCTCCACCGACCTGGTCGAGGCGCCCGCCCGCCGCGGCTTCGCCCTACGCGACGCCATCGTGGGCTCGCAGCCTCACGGCGGCACGGCGCTCGGCCGGGCGCTCCAGGCCTTGCCGAAGCGCGATCGGCTGATCGTGATCACCGACGAGCAGAGCCACGACCCGGCGCCCCAGCTCAAGGGCTACCTGATCAACGTGGCCAGCCACAAGAACGGCGTCGGTTACGGCTCCTGGGTCCACATCGACGGCTGGTCGGACAAGGTGCTGGACTACATCGCCACGTACGAAGCGAACGCCGCCGGGTGAGCGACGGCCACTCGGCCGGCGGCCCCACGAGGCTCGCCCGCTTGCGGAAACGGCCGGATCGTCAGATCCGCCGGAACCTCGCGGGCGAGCTTCTTCGATTCATACCGCTCCCGCATTCGTCCGGAACCGACCGCCCGGTTTGACGACGCGCACCATGGCCGACGTCCCTTCCACGTCCAGGTACACGGCGGGCGAGGCGGGGAACCTCGCCAGCCGGGCCGTTGGCGAATGGCGATAGACGGGCTCGTCAGTGCCGTCCTGCTGCTCCCATTTCGAGCCGTCGGAAAGCTCGAAAACCCGGCCTCCCTTGTAGCCGTGGAACGCGCCGACCAGCCGGCCCTCCCAGATCGTCTCCATGCGACCACCTCCGCGAGGAGGCTACCGCGCCGGTGGACGTGTGTCCAGAAGCAAGCAAGAGCGGAGCATCTCGGTGCTCCGACTGGAGACGCGCGGTAATCCTCCTCGGAGCGTTACCTACGGATGGGTTTCGCTTGCGGCGGCTGGACGGTCAGGGTCTTGCCCGTGTCGATCGTGGTCTTCGCGCCGTTGGGATCGGTCACCGAGACGAGCACGCGATAAGTGCCGGCGGTCAGGGCCGAGTCGAGTCGGCCCGCGGAGAGGTTCATGCGGGCCGGGACGCCCGCCTTGAACCGGACGTTGGCCGCCTTGCTCGCGATCGTCGAATCGCTCGACGCGCCGGACGTCGTCGACGAGAGGACCAACTCGGCCTGAAGACGTTGGGAGACGGCGCCCGAGGACGCGGTCAGGCCGACCGTCTGCTGGATCCGGGCTTTCTGGCCGGCGATCGCCGTCGCGGGCAGGGCGCCTCGGGCCGTCACGCTCAGGCCCGGCACGGGCGCGACGGCTTGGGGCTTCACGGCGATGGGCGTCGTCGACGGCTGCGTCCCCGGCGAGACGGTGACGCGGAAGGTCTCGGTCGCGGCGCTGCCGTCCGAGCCGTAGCCCACGACGGTGATCTTCGCGGTCCCCGCCGCGAGCGGGGTCACGACCAGTTTGTTCCCCTGGAGCGAGGCCGAGGCCACCGCGGGGGCGTCGCTGACGGCGGAGAAGCCCTCGTCGGCCGTCGTCACGCTCTTGATCAGGACCAGGTTGGAAGGCTGGACGGTCGTCCCGGCCTTGTAGTTCAGCAGGGGGGCCGAATCCAGCGGCGAGGCCATGGGGCCGGGCGACGGCACGGGCGCCGCCGCGATCGCGTCCATCACGGCCAGGCCCGACTGCCCCACCACGCGGCCGAAGACGGTGAAGCCGCCGTTCTGCTTGTCGAGGTTGGCGGCGTTAGCGTCCGACTCGTTGAAGAAGAACTGGCTCGTCGCGCTGTTCGGGTCGCTGCCGAGCTTGGCCATCGCGATCGTGCCGCGGACGTTCGACGCGCCGAACTCGTTCTGGACCGGGGCGTCCGTCGCCGTGGTCGCGACGTCGGGCTTGGTCGTGAGCTGAAAGCCGCCCGCCTGCCAGACGAAGCCGGGGACCGAGCGGTGGACGATCGAATTGGAGTAGGCGCCCTTGTTGATGTAACTCTCGAAGTTCGCCACGGTCTTCGGCGTCGTCGAGGGGGTCATCAGGACCGGGATCGTGCCGAGCGACGTGTCGAAGATCGCGAAATTGTCCGTCGCGGTCGGGTCGTTGAAGTGGCTGCCCAGGTCGACCGGGACCGCGGCCGCGCCGGCGGCGACGGTCACGTCCGGCAGCGGCGTCGCCGCGGCGATCGTCATCAGGGCGCGGGTCTCAAGGTGCTCGACCTGGCCCATTGGGCGTGCGCGCCGCGCTCGTACTTGCCTCTTCATCGGCCGCTCTCCGGAATGCTCGACGACCTGGCATGCGGGGCGGCGACGGCGAGGATGCAGGCTCAACCAGGAAGGGACTTCGGTCGGGTCAAGATCGTCGGCATGGACGTTCCGAGGCGAAGAACTCGACGCTCGGCGTCCATGCCCGTCACGCGATAGGCCGCCCCTAAATACTCCGGATTGGATTTCGGCGACAGGCCAGTTTCGGGGCGGGGATGCCCCTCGACGCGACGATCAGCCTCTGAACGAGGGACGGCCCCGGGCCGCATGGATTTCGGACCTCCGGGACCTGAACCAGGCTTCACATCAATCGATTCACATCTGCTTCCTGCGATGGGAATGCTTCACGCCGCTTAGCAACCCGACGAAGCCGAGGCCGGCCATCATGATCGACGACGGTTCGGGGATGGCGGTCGGGCCGACGGTCGAGATCCCGCCGCCGGCCGCGTCGCCGACGAGCCGCCAGGATGACGTGTCGCCCCAGGAGCCGTAGCTTCCCTTCGCCGCGAACAACTCCACCGACGCTTCGCCATAACCCTCGAAGAAGACGAGATCCAGGGTGTAGGCCCCGGCGGAGGCGAAGGTGACGACGCCGAAGTTGTCGGTGGCGCCGTGGATTCCCGAATCGTCGATCACGTTCTGAAGGCCGCCGCCCGCGTCGATTCGCAGGCGCACGCCGTCGTCGGAGTTCGTGCCGAACGTGTAGGTCCCGGCCGAATCGATGAAGATCGTCGCCGTGGCGTGGATCGCGAAATCGTCGCGGCTCGACCCGATCGCCAAGCTGTCGGGGAAGCCGGCGTCGTCCCCGAAACGGCCGATAGGAGACTCGTCGGTATAGTTGATTACGGCCGCCGTCGCCGTCGTCTGGCGTGCCACGCCGCTCCCCGCCAGCAGGGCGTCGGCGTCCGCGAGGCTCCGAATCGGGCCCGTGGATTGGACGTCGCGGACCACGAATTCGGCACGGGCGCCTCGCGGCGTGGCGAGGAGGGCGGCGGCGACGGCCGCGACGATCAGGATCGAGTTCGAGCGTTGCGTATTCAAGTGGGCAACTCCGGTAAAGACTCGGTAATGCTCGCCGGAGAGTGCGAGCCGAAGCGACCGCGAGGGCGTCCAGTGAAGATCGCATGCGGATGGCCCGCATGGATCAAGCGCTGTGCTATGGACGAAGAGCCGCGAGCCTCGCCCCACCGGACGCGAAATTCGGATCGAATTCCGCCGTGAAAATTCGTGAACCTGAAAAGGGAATGAAACCTGCGGCATCCCTCGATATTCTCAACTCTCCGGAATACCACCCGATGGCGGGTCTTGGAGGTGCGATGGGCGCCGATACGCAGGGCGACGGCCGAGGGGGCGGGGATGCCCGCTCTGGCCGGCCCTTCGACGATTGGGATGCTCTTGAAGGGCAGAGGCCCTTTCTGAAGCGGGCGGCCTTATGCGCCGGCCAGTCGGTTCTGAACTCGGCGAACGACGCTTCGGACGTGGTCCAGAACACGCTCATCGAGGCGAAGCGATGGGCGGAGAGCTTTCGGGGGCGGACCGAGGCGGAGTGGAAGGCCTGGCTGCTCCGCTTGCTGCGGACCCAGTTGTCGCGCCTAAGGAGAAAACCTTCCGCGATCGCGGCGTCGCCGGATCACCCGCAAATCCACGACCAGGCGGACTCGGGGACGGCGCCGAGCAAGGCGGCGGTTCGAAGCGAGCGGGCGGACGCCCTGGCGAAGGCGCTGCTGTGGCTGGATCCCCGTGATCAGGAGCTTCTGCGGCTTCGTCACGAGGAGCGGTGGGAGTTCGCGGCGATCGCCGGCCGCCTGGGCCTGCCGTCGCCCGACGCGGCCCGGAAGCGGCACATGCGGGCGGTGAACCAGCTTCGCCTGATACTGGGGCCCGCCCATGACCCCGTCTGACTCGACTTCGCCCGAGGAGCCTCATCGAGGTCCGGCGCCTTCCGAGGCGTTCCCGGACTCGACGGAGTCGGAGGCCGAGCTGTTCTCCGAGGTGTACGGCCCGCAGACGCTCGACGATTTCCGGAAGATCGTCGCCGAGCTGGACGGGGCCTGGCCGAGCCTGGGCAACGAGAAGGCGCACCGCATCGCCCAGGTCGGCCCCTTCGAGAACCTCGTCCAGGTCGGCAGCGGCGGGATGGGGATCGTCTTCCGGGGGTTCGACCCCAGGACGGGCGAGCACGTCGCGGTCAAGGTCGCGGCCCCGGGCGTCATGATCGACGCCCCCCTCCGAGAACGGTTCCGGCGCGAGGCCAGCGCGGCGAAGTCGCTCGACCACCCGAACATCGTGCGTTTCCGGGAGTCGGGGGAGGACGGGCGGTACCTGTACATCGCCAGCGATTTCTGCGACGGGCCGAACCTCGAGAAGTGGCTGCGTTGGCGTTCCGACCTCGTGGCGCCGCGGGCTGCGGCGGAATTCGTCGCGATCCTGGCCGACGCCGTCGCCCATTCCCATGGGCGCGAGGTCATCCATCGGGACATCAAGCCTTCCAACATCCTGCTCCCCGACGGCTGGCATGTGGAGGAGCTGGAAAGCCTATCGCCGTTGCTCGCCGACTTCGGGCTGGCGAAGCTCGGGGAATCGGATGAGCACGGCGACCCGGACGCGTCGCACATGCTCCTGAGCGTCACGGGCGAGGTCCTCGGAACTCCTCCTTACATGGCGCCCGAGCAAGCGCAGGGGAACCGATCGGCGATCGGACCCAGGACCGACATTCACGGCCTCGGGGCGCTCCTCTACAAATTGCTGACGGGCCGCCCGCCATTCCAGGGTGCGACCAGGGCCAAGATCATACGGGCCGTGATTCGGGATGATCCGATCCCGCCCAGCGTGCAGAGGGCGGGCCTGCCGCCCGAGCTGGACGTCATCGTCCTGAAGTGCCTGGAGAAGAATCCTCGCCATCGGTACGGCTCGGCGGTCGAGCTGTCCGACGACCTGAGGAGATGCTTTTCCGGGCGAAAGATCCGTGCGAGGCCCGCACCCTTCAGGCGTCGGGCGGCCCGCTGGATCCGACGTCGCCCGAAGCTGGCCTTCGGCCTCGCGATCGCGTCCTTGACGTGCGCACTCGTGCTGTGCGCCGGCGTCGGCTGGAGCCTCTGGTTGACGCACCTGAACGGGATCGTCACAAGAGAGCGCGATCTCGCCAATCGCCTGAACTACGGCCTCCGGCTCCAGTCGGTCCAACGGCCTCTCCGAGAGGGGGAACTCGGTCGCGCGCAGCGGCTCTTGAGGGACCTCCGCCCCGCCGAAGGGCAGCCGGACCTCCGCGAGTTCGCCTGGCGCCTCCTCTGGAGCACGAGCCGCGAGGAAGCCCGCCTGCTCGGGGAGATGGACTCCTTCGTCACGCCGAGCGACTCGCCGTTGAGCCGCGACGGTCGTTGGCTGGGGCTCATCGACTACGAGGGGAATCTCGGGCTGTTCGACGCCGAGCGAGGCGAGCTCGTGCGATACCGACGCCGCCTGGAGAAGGGACGCGGCGACAAGGTCGCGATCTCACCCGACGGCCGGTTCTTGATCGCGACTTTCGCCGAAGCCGACTCGAACGGCTCCACCAGTGCCGTGAAGGCCCAGGTCTGGGATGTTCTCGACGGCTCGATGCGCGACCTTCTTCCGAAGATCGATCCTGGCCCGGTCGACCATCTCATGCTCGCGGATCAGGGGCGGATCATCGCCTTGAAGAGTCGACGATACGTTCGACCGGGGAGCGACGAGGATGATCTGTCGATCTGGCGGATCGGCCTGGATGGGGGCGTCGCCCCCATGCTCGTCGGGAGTCGGCATAGCAAGGGGGTGGCGTTCCACTACTTCGGAATCTCGCCGGACGGCTCGATGTACGTCGATCGCGATCCTGTGCATGGTCTTGCGATTTACGACACGAAGGCCCTTTCGATTCGCAAGGTCCTTGATCAATCGCCGCGCAATCCAGAAAGATATCACGCACGATTCTCGGCCGATGGACGTCGATTGGCCGTCGCCGACCTGGATGCTCATCACGTCTACGCCTGGGACGTCGCCACCGGAGTGCTGGATTTTCGCATGGTCATGCCGGGAGTCGCCGTCACGCAGATGGCCTTGCAACCAAATGGCAAGGCGATTTTGATCTCCGACCAGAATCGGCGATTGCGTCTCATCGACCCTTCGCGAAACGCCGACGTCGAAGTTCATCCTCCGCCTGCTCATCCGGGACCGGTGTTTGATCTCCGCCTGGCGTTCACGGCGGACGGGAAGGAGTTCCTGGCCGATCGCGAGGTCTACATGGAACCCAGCAAGATCGAACTGAGATCCGCGGCCCATGGCGCGCTTCTCGCCGAATCGCCGGTTCGCGAGGCAGGGGCGGTTCGGCTGTGGTCGGTGCTCGACCCCACTGTGGGAAGGCCGGGGCTGATCTACAGCGTGGGGCGTCACGTCTGGCATTGGGATTGGGAGGCGACCCTGCGGCGGCGAGCCCCTGTCCCGAAGATCAAGCACGACGACGAGGGGTGGGCGGTGGCCTACAGCCGCGACGGCGCCCGCCTCGCGACGGGCAGCAACGACACGAACGAGAGCCAGACCATCAAGATCTGGGACGCTCGTTCGAAGGCCTTCCTGAAAGGCTGGAGGGCCCACGAGGCGACCGTCACGTCGGTCTCGTTCTCGCCGGACGGTCGCCGCCTGCTCTCCTCGGGGCTGGCCGTCTCCGGGGGCGTGAGGATCTGGGACCCGACGAGCGGCGTACTCCTCGGCGAGCCCGAGTGGCCCGCGGAGGCTGCTCGAAACGCCGCGTTCAACGAGACGGGGACGCTCCTGGCCGCGGTCGGCAACCAGGGGACGCTCCGGGTCTGGAACGCCAGGGACCTGACGGTGAGATGGACCCGCACCGCGCACGCCGATCGGATCCACGCCCTGGCGTTCTCGCCCGACGCGTCACGGATCGCGACCGGCGCGTGCGACGGACTCCTCCGATTCTGGGACGCCGAATCCGGGCGCCAGGCCGGAGAGGTGCGCCTGACGTCGCAGCCGTTCGCGATCGCTTACGCCCCGGACGGGGCGAGCCTGGCCGTGGCATGCGGAGAAGGCGACATCCACATCATCGACCCCACCACCGGGGCGATCCTTCGAACCTTGCGCTGCGACGACCAGGAGCTGCGGGCCCTCGCCTACAGCGTCGACGGCCGTACGCTGGCCGTCGGCGGGATCGGCAAGGCGGTGCAGCTCTGGGATCCGACGACGGGATACGAACTCCTCACCCTCGAAGGGCAGCCGGGCCAGGTCAACGCCGTGGCCTTCTCCCCGGACGATAGGGAGCTGGCGTCGATCGACCATTCGGGCGAGGTGCGAACCTGGCGGGCCGCGCCGCTCGATCCGTGACGCGGTCGATTCGCCTCTTGTTCGGGCGCTGAGCCGGCTCGGTCGAGTTCATGCGCCCTCAGTGCCTCGCCGCCGACCGCGGATGCGGCGCCGATGCTGCAAGAGTCGAACGATGAACGGAAGGCCGACGTCGACACGGAGCGGCACCTCGCGTCGCGCCCCATCGCCCCGGTCCACCGCTCATGGCCGCCTGTCGAGCCATCGCCCCACGCGCACGAGGCTCGATGAGGCGTCGGCCGGCAGGAAAGGGCTGGAGTCCACCATCGATGGTCCTGGGAGGCACCCCATGGCGAGCGAACCGAGGCCGAGGCTGACGAAAGTCTCCACATTCGCCGGGGCGGACGGCGAGCCCTTCTCGTTCATCACCCGCATCTGGCGGAAGGGCGCAGCCCGCCGCTGCACGCTCTGCCCCGAGTGCAACCGCCAGTCCTTGGCGATCTTCTCGATGTGCGCGGTCGTCACGCCCGGCTTCATCAGCGACGAGGACGCCGAGATGCACCGATTCACGCCCGGCGACGCGATGCCGGAAACGAAGGTCGAAATCAGGGAGGTGGACCCGGGCGAGCCCGGTTAGAAATCCGCGTCCACCACCCTGGCGCCCACCCTGCGGAACCCGTGATACCGCGTTCCCTGGTACGTCAACGTCCCCTGGTCGCCCTCCGCCAGCAGGCCGTACTCCCGCCCGGATAGGCCGAACTCGTGACGATCGCCATCCTTGAGTTCGAAGGTGGCGTAGTAAAAGGTGCGCACCCGGCCGTGCATCTGGTTGTGGGAATGCCCGCGCATCTCGGTCCGCTTGGACACGAGGCGTGAGTGCGCCTCCTCGACCGGCAGGCTGTTGTTGCGCGACCACTCGGCGAGCCCCGTGACGGCCTGATAGGCGATCGTCACGACCATGATCAGGAAGACCGCGGCGATGAGGAGCGGCACGAGCACGAAGAGGATTTCCATGGGCGTCCTCGCGGCGGGGGAGCGGTGACCGACGGAGCCGAAACGCGAAACCTCATCGGTGTTCGTCCGCGAGCCGCCTCTATTCGACCGATTCCCACTCCCGACCGCGGGGCCGAGGTCTCGCCGGCCCTCATCAGGCGACCCGCCCGGCTCACCAGAAGATGATGTTGAGAGCCGCGAGGACGATCGCGACGACCAGTGCCCAGAACTTGGGGGCCTGGTACCAGGCGACGGGCCCGTTGTCAGGGAGCTTCGTCAGGCCCAAAACCAGGTTGTGCAGCTCGGCCTCGGGCTTGGGCGTCGTGAAGAGGCTCACCAGGGTGATGACCGTCACGCAGATCAAGAGCGTCCACATCGAAGTGTAGACGTTCACGGCCATGGGCTTGGCCTTCTCGGACCGGGCGATGTACTTGGCGTGCGCCGGGTTGAACTCGGCCGGGTTGAACGTCTGGGTCACGTCCGAGGCCACGACCCGCACGCCCGGCCCGAGCACGACCTCGGCCCCCTCCGCGCCGAATTTGTCGGGCCTGTTCGTGTCGGCCAGCAGCACGTCGGGCGCGATCAGCCGCACGGGGATCGACTCGCCCTTCTCGACGACCTTCGCGGGGGTCGCCCCGGGCGCGCTCAGGGTCCTGTCGCCCGACGTCCAGGCGGGCTCCTGGCCGACCTCGATCGGCACGTTGGTCGTCCGCACCACGCCCTTCTCGACGGTCACCCGGTTGACGACCTGCGAATCGCCCTCGCCGACGCTCTCGACGCGCACCACCGCGCCCGGGTCGAGGATCGCGGTGGGGCGGGGGCGATGGCCGTCGGGGAACGTGTGGACGAAGCCCCACATCGCCATCGACGACAGGATGGCCGTCAGGAAGCCGACGAACGCCCCCGTCGGCGTCGCCCGCTTCCACATCATCCCCAGGATCACCACCCCGAACAGCGGCACGATGAAGAAGAAGATCAAGACCTGGAGGAACTCCAGGATGTTCGAGAAGTAGAACAGCGAGTACGCCGTCCCCACCGACATCATGATCCCCAGCAGCGAGCACCAGCGCCCCATCGACAGGTAGTGGGCGTCGCTGGCGTTCTTCCGGATCAGGGTCCGGTAGACGTCGTACGTCCAGACCGTCGCGAAGGCGCTCGCGTTGCCCGCCATGCCCGACATGAAGCCGGCGATCATTGCCGTGACGCCCAGGCCCAGCAGCCCGGGCCCCAGGTATCGCCCCATCAGCAAGGGGAGGACGTCATTATAGGTGCGGTGCGTGATGTTCGCCCGCGGGTCGGCCTCCGAGACCAGCACCAGCGGCGTGCCGTCGCTGTGCAGCAGCACGGCCAGCCCCAGCAGGCCCGGCAGCGTCACGATCAGGGGGACGCACATCTTCAGCGCCGCGCCGATGATCGTCCCGTTCTGGGCCGCCCGCAGGTCCTTGGCGACGATCACCCGCTGGACCTGCAGGAAGTCGGTGCACCAGTAGCCGAACCCGACGCCGACCGCCAGGCCGAAGACCATGCCGATCCAGTCGACCCCCATCGGGTTGGCGTCGAACGAGCCCAGGTTCCGCCAGAGGCTGGTGAAGTTGGCGTTGCCCACCGACGGGTGGATCACCGGGACGTTGCGCTCGATCTTCGCCACCAGCCCGCTCCAGCCGCCGGCGTCGATCAGCCCCAGGATCGGGATCAGGAGCGAGCCGAACCAGATCAGGAAGTACTGCAACACCTCGTTGAACACCGCCGAGACCAGCCCGCCGAGCGCCACGTAGACCGCGACCGTCAGCGACGAGACCCAGATGCTGACGTTCATGTCCCAGCCGAGCAGCAGGTTCAGGATCTTAGCCATCGCGAACATGCTCGCGCCGCTGACCAGCACCGTCAGGAACGAGAACGAGATCCCGGCCAGCGCGCTCGTGCCGGTGCCGAACCGCAGCTTCAAGTAGCCGGGGACCGAGTGGGTGTTGCAGATATAATAGAACGGCATCATGACGACGGCCAGGAAGAGGATCGCCGGCACCGCCCCGAACCAGTAGGCGTGCGCGCCCAGCATCCCGTACTGGTAGGCCATCGCCGACCAGCCCATCGTCTCCAGCGAGCTGAGGTTGGCCGAGATGAAGCTCAGCCCCGCGATCCAGGCCGTCATCTTCCGGCCGGCCATGAAGAAGTCGTCCCCCGTGCTGACGTACCGCTTCAGGTAGAAGCCGATGCCCAGCACGACGACGAAGTAGATCGCGATGATCGCGACGTCCAGCGTCCCCATCTTGATCAGGGGAGCCCCGGCGGCGAACACGATGAGCCCGGACGTCACGTCGACCCCTCCCACGCCCCCGCCGACCCGGGCGACGACGTTTCAATAGATGAAGCACGACTTATGAGAAGCGACCGCTATGGTAGAAGGCCCCCCCGCGCGACGCAAGCGCGTGGAAGCCGCCCCCCGCGAAAAAACCGCGGGAGAACCGCGAAGGATTGTTGACGCCCGGGGATTCCCTGGTAGTATTAGACCTGTCGAGCGAAACGTCGTCACTACGACACGGCCGGCCTGGTCGCCAACGAGCGGCAGGGTCGGCCGAAATCGTCGGAAGAACGTGTGAACTCGCGGGGCGGATCCGGCGTAGGGTTTCCTACGGCGGGTGCGCCGGCCTCGTCTTTGACAATCCGGTCGATCGTGGAAGAGAAGAAGACCGCGGGGCCTTCGTCGTCGTGCCAACGCGACGGGGGTCGAGCGGCGAGCGAGTGAGAAGGTGCGTAGTGATCCGCCGGGGGCGACGAAGGGCCGCGAGGCCCGGGATGTCGAGCCGCGGCGGACGGTGAACCCTTGAGGGGAGCCGGCGTGCGGGATCGTCCCCATCGGGACGTCGCGGGGTCCAGGTCCTGGATCCCATGCAAAAGCGACGTCGGGGCGGCCGCAAGGACCGGCGGCGGGTAGGGCTCGGCGACGACGGCGCGATCCTTTCGGGGGTCGGGTCGGGGACGACGGGCCGGAGACCGCCGCGACCAGTTTTTTTCCTCAGACCTCTTCGAGGATGGGGACCGGAGGACGGGAAGGCCTCTTCGGAGGAGCTACCGGCCCGAGGACCATTGTGAAGGGTTTGATCCTGGCTCAGAATGAACGTTGGCGGCGTGGATTAGGCATGCAAGTCGAACGGGCCCAGCAATGGGCCAGTGGCGCAAGGGTGAGTAAGGCGACGGCAACCAACCCCGAGGATGGGTATAGCCGCGGGAAACTGCGGGTAATCCCCAGCGATGCGAGGGCGTCGGCATCGACGCTTCGCCAAATGGATCCGTCCGCCTCGGGACGGGCCGTCGTGGTATTAGGTCGTTGGCGGGGTAGCGGCCCACCAAGCCTTCGATGCCTACCGGGCGTGCGAGCGCGGCCCGGCACACTGGGACTGAGACACTGCCCAGACTCCTACGGGAGGCTGCAGTCGAGAATCTTCGGCAATGGGCGCAAGCCTGACCGAGCGACGCCGCGTGGAGGACGAAGGCCTTCGGGTTGTAAACTCCTGTCGAGGGGGAGAAAGGTCCCGCGAGGGGCTTGATCGATCCCTGGAGGAAGCACGGGCTAAGTTCGTGCCAGCAGCCGCGGTAAGACGAACCGTGCGAACGTTATTCGGAATCACTGGGCTTAAAGCGCGTGTAGGCGGGTCGGTGCGTCGGCGCCTGAAATCCCCCGGCTCAACCGGGGAACGCGGCCCGAAACGACCGGCCTGGAGGGACGTAGGGGGGACTGGAACTTCCGGTGGAGCGGTGAAATGCGTTGAGATCGGAAGGAACGCCCGTGGCGAAAGCGAGTCCCTGGACGTCTGCTGACGCTGAGACGCGAAAGCTAGGGGAGCGAACGGGATTAGATACCCCGGTAGTCCTAGCCGTAAACGATGAGCACTGGGTAGGGGGCTCGCCGATGGGCTCCCTGCCGCAGGGAAACCGTGAAGTGCTCCGCCTGGGGAGTATGGTCGCAAGGCTGAAACTCAAAGGAATTGACGGGGGCTCACACAAGCGGTGGAGCATGTGGCTTAATTCGAGGCTACGCGAAAAACCTTATCCTGGGCTTGACATGCGAGGATTAGCCGGCGGAAACGTCGGTGACGCCGCAAGGTGGAACTCGTGCAGGTGCTGCATGGCTGTCGTCAGCTCGTGCCGTGAGGTGTTGGGTTAAGTCCCGTAACGAGCGAAACCCCTGTGATCAGTTGCCAGCGCGTCATGGCGGGGACTCTGATCAGACCGCCGGCGTCAAGCCGGAGGAAGGCGGGGACGACGTCAAGTCATCATGGCCCTTATGCCCAGGGCTGCACACGTGCTACAATGGGGCGGACAGAGCGTCGCCAGGCCGCGAGGCCGAGCTAATCGCAAAAACCGCCCCTCAGTTCGGATTGCGGGCTGCAACCCGCCCGCATGAAGCTGGAATCGCTAGTAATCGCGGATCAGCATCGCCGCGGTGAATGTGTTCCTGAGCCTTGTACACACCGCCCGTCAAGCCACCAAAGCGGGGGGCATCCGAAGTCGTCGGAGCCGAAAGGCAGGCGCCGAAGATGAAACCCGTGATGGGGACTAAGTCGTAACAAGGTAACCGTAGGGGAACCTGCGGTTGGATCACCTCCTTTCTAAGGATACTTAGAAAACCAAGCCGGGGACGCCGTCACATGGGGATTGCCGCCAGGCCTTCACCATGGGCGACCCACGGCTCGTCGGCGCCGCCTCGGATCCCGAGGAGACGCCCGTACGCCTGCTCCCCCCGAGGGTTTGAAGAAGAAACGCACCTCCCGCTTGCATCCGGGGCCCGCCGCGGCTAAGGTAGCCACCTTCGGCCGCGGCCGGACCCCCGGCCTCCCCGTCCCCGCCGCCCCGCGCGGCGGGCCGGGCCACGATCGACCGAGACGCGACGCCCCCCGCCCGGGATCGAACCCGGGCGGGGCGGCGTCTCCGCCTCCTCGCCTCTCGCGCACCCTGGGCGCGGGGCGGGGCCGTCCATTTGAGACGGCCTCGCCCCCCGGCCAGGCGCCGGGTCCGGCCCCTCGGGGCCGCGGATCTTTGACAATTCGGTGGTTGGTCGATACACGAATCCGACACGGTCGGGGTCGTCGAAATCCTTCGGGATCGAGGCGATTCTGGAACGGGTCGGGATTCGACACGAGCCTCGACGGAGGGGCCCGGTCATGATGCGTCCTCGGACGGATCGCGGCGGGCCACGACGGAAGAGGCGAGTGGCATACTCCACACACAGTTTCACGCCGCAAAGGCTCCGGCCGATGCGGCGACGAATACCAACACGAACCCTTTGGATCTGGAAGATTGGGCCCAGTGCCGGTCCCCGCGTCGCGAGACGGCGGGATCGAACCACGGGTCCGGCTAGGCGAGGAATCGCAGAGCGAAGCAGAGCGGCGGGACCCTCCGATGCAGGCCCGCGTCCTTCCCAGGGCGCGGGGGCCCGATCGGCGTGGTCAAGCCCCTAAGGGCGCGGGGGGGATGCCTAGGCGTCGTCAGCGAATCGGGCGTGGAAGGCTGCGATAAGTCCGGGGGAGCTGCATCACGAGCTTCGATCCCGGAATACCCGAGGAACACCCGGGGAACTGAAACATCTCAGTACCCGGAGGAAAGGAAATCAACCGAGACTCCCTGAGTAGCGGCGAGCGAAAGGGGATCAGCCCAAACCGGACGGGTCACCGTCCGGGGTCGCGGGCCCGGAATCACGAGGAACCGAAGCGAACCGAAGCCGCTTGGAAAATCGCGCCGCAGCGGGTGACAGCCCCGTAGGTGCAGCGGAAGTTCCTCATCCGGTCGCCCAAGTAGGGTCGGGCACGGGAAACCCGGCCTGAATTCGCGGGGACCATCCCGCAAGGCTAAGTACTCGACGACGACCGATAGCGAACCCAGTAGGGCGACCGAACGGTGGGAAGAACCCCGACGAGGGGAGGACACTGAACCTGAAACCCCGCGCCTACAAGCGGTGGGAGGGCTCTGGCGCAAGCCGGCCTGACCGCGTGCCTTTTGCATAATGATCCGGCGAGTTATCGTGTCCGGCCAGGTTAACCCCTTCAGGGGGGGAGCCGCAGGGAAACCGAGTCTGAACAGGGCGACTCAGTCGGGCGCGATAGACGCGAAACCAGGTGAACTACCCATGGGCAGGTTGAAGCGGCCCTAACCGGCCGTGGAGGACCGAACCCACCAGTGTTGAAAAACTGGGGGACGACCCGTGGGGAGGAGTGAAAGTCTAATCAAACCTGGAGATAGCTCGTTCTCTCCGAAATGGCTTTAGGGCCAGCCTCGGGACATAACGCGCGGGGGTAGAGCGACGGAATCCGACAGGGGGCCTCCCCGGCTACCCTTCGGAACCCAACTCCGAATACCGCGCGCCGGACCCCGGGAGTCAGAGCGTGGGGGATAAGCTTCACGCTCGAGAGGGAAACAACCCAGACCGCCGACCAAGGCCCCCAAAGCGACGCTGAGTGATAAAGGAAGTGGGATCGCCGTGACAGCCGGGATGTTGGCTTAGAAGCAGCCACCATTTCAAAAGTGCGTAACAGCTTACCGGTCGAGCCATCCCGCGCCGAAAATGACGGGGACTAAGCGTCGTGCCGCAGTCGCGGATTCGCAAGAATGGTAGGAGAGCGTCGAGACTGCATCGAAGCCGCACGGGTAACGAGCGGTGGAGCGGTCCCGAGTGCGCATGCCGGAACGAGTAACGACAAGACGGGTGGGAAGCCCGTCCGCCGAAAGCACAAGGTTTCCTGGGGAAGGTCAATCCGCCCAGGGTCAGTCGGGTCCTAAGACGAGGCCCAAGGGCGTAGTCGATGGGCAGACGGTTAATATTCCGTCACCCGGCGGGGAGGTTGATGAGGGGAGGACGCCGGAGGATTTTTGGGTCGGGGTGATAGACGCCCCCGTGCCGCAAGGCCGACAGCATTCGATCTGGAAGCCCAAGAGAATCCGGCCGCGAAAAGCCCCCCTCGGACGATCCGCCGGCCCGTACCGCAATCCGACACAGGTGTGCCAGGTGAGCATCCGAAGGCGTTCGGGAGAACCCTCGTGAAGGAACTCGGCAAAATGGCCCCGTACCCTCGGTACAAGGGGCGCTCCCTCGGCGACGGGGGAGCCGCAGAGAATCGGCACTAGCGACTGTTTATCAAAAACACAGGACTCTGCCAATTCGCAAGAAGACGTATAGAGTCTGACGCCTGCTCGGTGTCGGTAGGTTGAGGAAGCCAGTCAGCGCAAGCGAAGCCGGCGACCGAAGCCCCGATAAACGGCGGCCGTAACTATGACGGTCCTAAGGTAGCGAAATTCCTTGTCGGGTAAGTTCCGACCTGCATGAATGGCGTAACGACTGGTGCGCTGTCTCCACGAGGGACCCGGTGAAACTGTAGTCGTGGTGAAGATGCCACGTACCCGCGGTTAGACGGAAAGACCCCGTGAACCTTTACTGCAGGTTGGCACTGGTCCAATGCTCGCTCTGTGTAGGATAGGTGGGAGGCTTCGACCCGGCGGCGCCAGCCGTCGGCGAGCCATCGGTGAAATACCACCCTGAACGATCGTTGGCCCTCACCGGCGCGAAGCCCGCGTCGGGACCGTGCTCATCGGGCAGTTTGACTGGGGCGGTCTCCTCCCAAAGAGTAACGGAGGAGCGCCATGGTGCCCTCGGCCCGGTCGGCAATCGGGCAACGCGAGCGCAAACGTATAAGGGCGCCTGACTGCGAGACCCATGGGTCGAGCAGGGACGAAAGTCGGCGTTAGTGATCCGGCGGTGCTGGATGGAAAGGCCGTCGCTCAACAGATAAAAGGTACTCCGGGGATAACAGGCTGATCTCCCCCGAGCGTCCCTAGCGGCGGGGAGGTTTGGCACCTCGATGTCGGCTCATCGCATCCTGGGGCTGGAGAAGGTCCCAAGGGTTTGGCTGTTCGCCAATGAAAGCGGTACGCGAGCTGGGTTCAGACCGTCGTGAGACAGGTCGGTCCCTATCTGCCGTGGGCGTAGGAGACTTGAGGGGCTTCTCCCCTAGTACGAGAGGATTGGGGAGGACCGACCTCTGGTGTGCCGGCTGTCCCGCTCGGGGCATCGCCGGGTAGCCAGGTCGGGACGGGATAAGCGCTGAAGGCATCTAAGCGCGAAGCCCCCCCCGAGATGAGGTCTCCAGCGGGATTCATCCCGCATAGGCTCCTGGAAGACGACCAGGTCGATAGGCCGGGAGTGCAAGGCGGGCGACCGCCTCAGCCGACCGGTCCTAACAGCCGAGCGGCTTGACCACCCCGATCCGGCCCCCCCGCGAGGGCGGGCGCAGATCGAGACGGTCCCGAGCCTGCTCCGCTCCCAGAAGGCCTCGCCAGATATCTCCCGATCCAACGGAAATCGTGGACGGTGAGTGGGGTATGCGACAAGACGTATCGACCGACCCACCGAGGAATCGCGGCCGCCGGGGTTGAACCCCCCCGGCGGCCGAATTCCCGGCGACCATACCGGCGGGGCCACACCCGTTCCCATCCCGAACACGGCCGTTAAGCCCGCCGGGCCCATGATAGTGCAATCGCGCGAAAGTCGGTCATCGCCGGGATCCCACACCGAAACACGCCGCACCCCCCCGGGTGCGGCGTGTTTCCGCGCGCGCACCTCCCCCGTCCCTTTCGTAAGATCCGCGAAGTCCATCAAGTCCCCTTCGCCCAGGGCAGGCGATCCTGCGCACCGATTGGATCCCTTACCAATCGCGCCGACCTCGATGGTGCGCAGACTGAAGTGATCGCTCGACGTCGCGCCGCCGAACGAGTCGCTGAGGCGGAGGAGCCATTGGCACGGCGAGGCCGTCGGATGCGAGGCTGTCGTCGGGGGCTGGCTCCCCTCTGGCGTCCGGCTGGCTTGGCAACCGACATCCTTCCGGTCGGTCCGCCGCTCGTCTACACGACGCTCCGCCTGCCGGGGGCCGGGGGCAAGAGTGATTAGGATTATTGCACCGCAGTTCGATATCGTCGAATGCAACGACGAGCGAAGGCGCGACTTCATCGCGTCGCTTCATCAAACTACGGCGTGATGGGCTGGGGCCTGCGGATGGCGTGGCTCTCGTAGGCGGGTGAAGCGAGACTCACGACACTGCATGGAATCTCGGAACGTGCAGGTCCCGCCGATTCGATTCCTATCCAAGCTCAGGGATTGCCGTCTCGTGGCGTTCGTAAATGCCAACTGTTGGAATTATTCGCGTCGGCGACGCCGCCTCTTCCACACGGCGCGAAGGCCGCGGCCCGAGGGATCGCGCTCGTATTCGAGGGCGAAGATCTCGATGTCCGGGATCACCATGAGACCCTCCTCGGCCAGGCCGACAGTCCGGGTGAGGCGCTTGCGATGAAGGTGGGCGGTCAGGGCGCACACCACGGCGTCGAGCTGGTGTTCGGACGCGCCGGGCCGTCTCAGCCCGGGGACGAGCGGCCGCAATCCCTGATGGATGGCCCGTCGTCCTTCGGGAGTTCGCTTCCCACGCCAGGGCAGGCCGAGCAACTTGAGCGTGGCGAACGGATAGACCTCCAGGGGCTCGCGGCCGGATCGTCGGAGCGCGGCGGCGATGCGCTCGCCGCGGCGAGCGAGCACCTTGATAAGGGCCGTGGCCAGCGTCGGCACCCGCATCCGGGCCAACTCGCGCTCGAGCTGCCGGCTCCGCGTGCCTGGATCCTGCCGGCAGGGGCAGTCGTCGTCCAGGCAGCACCGGCCCATCGGGCGGGTCAAAGGGGCGTTGACCGCGACCGTCCCGCGCCGGCCGGCGAGCGCCGCCAGGCGGAGGATTTCCTCATCGGTCCAGGCCGAGGTCAGCAGTTCGAGCCGTCCGTCGCGGAGCAACGCGACGCCGGTCTCCCGATGCTCCACGCCCGCCAGGTCGATCCCCACGCAGGCGGGGGACTTCACGGCGGCCAGGGCCCTGATCTTGCGCTCGGTCGAAGTGGCCATCGGCCCATTGTTCGGGCCCGACGGACGGTGGACAAGAGGCCACTAACGAAGTGCCGGACGATGGCTTGAGCGTCGAACCTCGCCAGGAGAAACGTCTCGCGGCGGCCGGGGCGATCGCACCCCCGCCGCCGCGAGGCTGGGGGCCTCACCAACTATCGGCGCTGATGACCTCGCCGAGGTTGCGCGAGGAGAGAGCCTGGTAGACGCCCAGCTTGATCCCTTGCGGGAGCTGGAACGTGACGCCCGGCTGGGTGATGCCCAGGGGCAGGCCGGTGGTCTCGTCGATCTTCCACTGGTCGATCGAGTCCTTGACGAAATGCACCGAGCCGTCGGCGAAGGCGAAGTTGGCCCCGCCGGGGTGCGAGCTGCTGTAGCCGGTGACGTAGGCCATCCAGATGGCCACGAAGCCGGCGGGTCCGCCGATGTTCTTCAGCCGCCGCTGCGGGTTGAGGGGCCAGAACGTCGAGGAGAGCGTGTCGCTGATCTGTCCCGAGATCCACCAGTAGTAGCCGTCCTTGTCGCCGGGCGACAGGTACTCGTGGGTGCGCTCGCCCAGCACCATGGTGTTGCTCGTGCCGTCGGTCACCTGGGCCAAGCTGACCGCGCTGTTGAAGAAGATCATGCCGTTGGTCTGGGCCATGATCGCGGTCCACTCGGGCGAGCCCTTGGGATAGGAATATTCGCGCGGATAGGAGGGGAAATACCCCAGGCAGCCGCCGTACGACGTGTAGGCGAAGTTGTACGGGTCGGGGAGGAAGCCCCAACCCGGCCGCGTCCGCGAGATGTCGGCGTCGCTGGGGCACCACATGGCCGAGACCCCGTAACCCGACGTCGTGGTGTTCTCGGTGTCGAACGTCGTCCAGGAGTAGTTGTACGAGTTCGCCATCGAGCCCTGTTCGAGGAAGGGAAGGATCCCGAGGTAGAAGCTGTACGTCCGCGTGAAGCCGTAGCGGGCGCTCGTCCCGAAGAAGCCGCCCATCGGGAAGCAATTGTTGCCGTCCAGGTAGTTGTGCATCGACAGCCCCAACTGCTTGAGGTTGTTCGTGCATTGCGCACGACGCGCCGCCTCGCGCGCCGACTGGACCGCGGGGAGCAGCAACGCGATCAAAACCGCGATGATCGCGATCACCACCAGCAACTCGATCAACGTGAAGGCGTTTCGACGATCGCATCTTTCGATGGGTGTTGGCATGGTCGTCACCTTTGGGGAATGGAGTGGCCGGGACCGCTCCGTCCGGGCGGTCTGATGCCGGGAGTCGACGCAGGCGCGCGGGGACCCGTTTCGCTTCGAGGGGGACGCGAACGGCCGGGTCGGGATGGCTGAAGGACGAGGAGGCGGCGGCGCGGGGCCGTCGCGGGGCGAGGGAGGGTGGTCGGCCGCGACCGGTTCGCGGTCAGTTCTGGAGCTTCGGGTTCTTCGGGACGAAGATTTCCGGGCCCTGGACGGCCGATTTACGCTTCTTGGCCTCGGGCGCGGGGCCGCCGAAGGGCCGGCTGAGGTCGGTCTTGCCGGCCTCGGGAGGTTTGCTGATCGTCGCGTTCTCGGTGTCGCAACCCCCCTGCGCCAGGAGCAGGGCGAGGAGCCATCCGGAGCGCCAGCGCATCGCCGCGTTCTTCGACGTCGTCATGAGGTGTCTCACTGTGTCGTTGAGAGGGCGGTCGAGGAGGGCGGCCCGAGAGGAGAGGGGGGGCCGCCCGATCCGCCCCGACGGCTCGATCAGGCCGTCGGAGCAGGATGGCATCAGTCTGTAACACGACCTTCACACGCCTTCAACAAAAATTATGTAAGAATCCGTAAGTGATAACAGAGGTTCATGCATCATGTCGGATTCGGCCGGTTCGCGCGGTGGCGGCTCGCGTCGGAGAATTCAGAATCCACGGGCGGTTTCCGGCGGCGCTGTTCTCATCTCGCCATTGCGCGGCATTGTCTATTCGGGGATGTTGCGCCGCGGCGGTTTCGGAGAGGATGACGCGAACCTTCGATGGATGAAAATCTTGCACGCGAATCGACGATCGAAGCCAATCCGAGTTCAGACGCAAGAGGTTGGCTCGATTCGATTTGGGGTGCGAAACGATGCAGGGCGGTTTTGCGAACGGACCCATATCGAAGCCGCCGCGATCGGCGGTCGGGCCGGAGTTCGCCTGGAGCGGATTGCGGCAGGTCAGGGGGCGAGCTCGGCGACGATCATGGTGTGGACGTCGAGGCGGGGCACGGTGACGGTCGTCCCCCCGGGGGTGGGGCTGCAAGGGAGGTCGGCGCCGGCGGGTTCCTCATGGATGCGGGCGATCCGGTGGCGAGGGGCGAAGGTGATGCGGAGGTCGTGGATGGGGACGACCTCCTCGCGGAGGGGGACGTCGTCGTCGGGCCGGGCGTGGCGGGCGGTCGTGTCCAGGTCGTTGAAGAGGTGGACGATCAGGCGTTCGGCGCCGTCCTGCGACTGCCGCATGACGGTCGCGTGGACGCACATCGGGGCCTCGACGGCCACCGGAGGCGGCTCGGCGGCGACGTGGTCGATCGCCTGCGTCAGCACGAGCCGCTGGTATGGATAAGGGTACAGATAATACGCCGCGTCGAAGCCGGCCGCGAGGTAAACGACCCGCCCCTTGCCGTGGCTCCGGGCGACGACCGCCGGCGTCTCGGGGGCGTTCGGGGCGTCCTTCGGCCGCAGCAGGCCGGCGACCTGCGCGGTCGGGTCCTTCACCTCGACCTTCACGGCCGTTCCCTTATAAGTCACGGGGCCATCGCCGAGGAGCCGACGCATCGCCGGGACGTCCAGGAACGAGCCGGGGGCCGGCCGGAAGTCGAAAACGCCCTTGCGCTTCTCCCAGTAGTCGGGGCCGACGGCCCTGGCGAAATTGACGTCGAGGGGTTGCGAAGGCCCGCCCGGGGGATCGACGACCCCGCGGTGCTCGACGCCGAGGACGTCCGCCAGCGCGAAGCGGTCGCGGGGGCCGCCGTGCTCGTCGAACAGCGAGGCGTCGAGGCTGGCGACGAGCCCGCCGCCGGCGCGGACGAAGCCCTCGATCGCCGCGGCCTGCGCGTCGTCGAGGCAGGCGGCGTTGGGGAGGATCAGCACCTTGTACTTGGCCAGGTCGGCCGGGTTCAGGTTCCAGTCGTTGACGACCGCGAACGGCCGATGGGATTCGACCGCGGCGCGGAAGGCGCCCAGGACGCCGGCCAAGTACCGTTCCTCGACCAGGCCCGGCGAGCGGCCGTAGAGTGTTCGGGTGTCGTCGCTCAAGAGGATCGCCGCCCAGGGCTCGGGCGACTTGAGAGTGAGCCACGGCTTGCGCTTCCGGACCTCGTCGAGGGCGTCGTACACGCCCTGCTGGAGCGGCCTCGGCTGCGAGACGGCGATGCTGGGGGCGACGCCGTAGGTCAGCGCGAGCATCATCCGGCGGAGGATCTCGTGGGGCGGGAACGAGTCCTTGCCGTAGGGGTTGCCGTGGCTCATCAGGTACGGCTCGCTGAAGGCGACGCGGTGGTTGGTGGTCGCCCAGATATAGGCGCAGGCCAGCGCCGGGGCGAGCGTCGCGCCGCGGTTGGTCTCGTCGAGCCAGAGTTCCTGGTCGGGGGCGTCGAGCAGCAGGTTCATCCGCGAGGGCATGTTCCGGGGGATGCTCAGGAAGTGTCCCCAGCGGCCCGCGTTGGTCGTCCAGGTGACGAGCGCCGCGTCGGGCTTGATCGCCTTCAGCCGGGTCTGCATGCGGCGGACGAGGTCCTCCATCCGGCGGTCGGCCCAGTGCTGGTAGCGGCGGAAGGCCGGGTCGTCCATGTTCACGTCGGGGATCTCGGC
The DNA here is from genome assembly GCF_029589435.1 of Paludisphaera mucosa. Classification (NCBI taxonomy): domain Bacteria; kingdom Pseudomonadati; phylum Planctomycetota; class Planctomycetia; order Isosphaerales; family Isosphaeraceae; genus Paludisphaera; species Paludisphaera mucosa. Next base: position 122,944 of record NZ_JARRAG010000001.1, read on the forward strand.
CCCGGCGTCGCGGCGGTGGGCGTCGCGGCAGGGCTTGCAGTAGCAGACGCCGCCGTAATGCAGCCCGTCGAAGCTGAAGGCGTCGACCGCCGGGTACATCGTGAGGATCTCGGCCAAAACCTCGATGAAGAAGTCGCCGTAGGGGCCCAGCAGGCAGAGCATCCCCCCGTACGGGTGGGCCTTCATGTCGACCGACGGAATCTCGGTCGTGTTGCGATCGATCCGCCGCCACTCGGGATGGGCCTCGTACGCCTCGGCCTGGAGGCAAGGCGGGTAGACGGCCAGGACGCGTACGCCCAGCCGCTCGTACTCGGCGAGGTCCTTCTCGAGCCGGCCGAGCGGGACGTGGGGGCTCCGCCGCCTGAGCAGCTTGCTGTCGTAATAGGCGTAGAAGGGGTCGACGAATCCCACCTCGCTGATCGTCACCCCGTGCCCGGCGGCCTCGGCGCGGCCCTGGGCGTCCATGCCAGAGAGCGTATAGCCGACGCCGATCGTCTCCTGGACCCATCTCGGCGGGAGGATCGGCCGGAAGGGCTCGACGTCGAACGGACGGCGGGGGAGGGGAGGGCCCCAGATGGACTCCTGCGCTTCCGTCGGAGCGACGATCCCTGCTGCGAAGACCGCGAACGCCAGCAGGCGGAGGCAGCAGGTCATGGTCGAGACCTCTCAGAATGGCGGCGGGCGCGAGACGCCTCCGAATCTCGCGCAGGTTACCACGAGGCGCCGACGTCCGGGATTGAAATCGCGTGAACCTGAGTACAATTCCCGGTGACTGATCGGTGGTGCGGGGCGGGTCGGGGGATCGCGAGTCGTCAACCGGGAGGACGCGGGGGACATGTTCGAGACGTTGAATCAGAACCCGTTCTTCTCGGGCGGCATCTGGCTGATGGTGGTCGGGGCGGCGGCGGCGATGCTCCGGAACGCGCCGGGGCGGATCTGGACGTTCGTGGAGCGCCGGTTCGCGATCGCCGTCGAGGTGCCCGACCGCGACCCGGCGTTCCGCTGGCTCCAGGTCTGGCTGGCCTCGCAGCCGTACGCCGGCCGGGCCCGCGACCTGAGCCTGGCGACGACCTGGGTGCCGGCCGACGCCGAGACCGAGGGCGCCGTGTCGTTCGACGACGACGAGGCGGCCGCGCGGGGCGGGGCGTCGCGGGTGAAGTTCCTGCTCTCGCCGGCGCCCGGCACGCACTGGATGGTCTACCAGAACCGGCTGGTGATCCTGAACCGCAGCCGTCGCGACCTCCAGGCCGGCAACGCCCGGACGTTCCAGGAGACGCTCACGCTCCAGGTGCTGGGGGGCTCGCGGACGCTTATCGAGGACATGCTGGAGGAGGCCCGCGCGCTGGCCTGCCCGAAGTCGCCGGGGGTGAGCATCCTCACCAGCCGGTACGAGTCGTGGGAGGCCACCTCGTGGCAGCCGCGGCGGCCGCTGGCCTCGCTGGTGCTGGGCGACGGCGTGCTCGAAGACGTGCTGGACGACCTCCGGGAGTTCTCCCGGTCACGGACGTGGTACGTCGAGCGCGGGGTGCCGTACCGCCGGGGCTACCTGCTGCACGGGCCGCCGGGCAACGGCAAGACGACGCTCGTGCTGGCCGCGGCCGGCGAGCTGAACCTGTCGGTCGCGGTCCTGAGCCTGAGCAACCGCGTCCTCTCCGACGACTCGCTGCGCGCCATGGTCGACGCCCTGCCGCCGGCCACGATCCTCCTCATCGAGGACGTGGACTGCGTCTTCAAGACCGAGCGGACGACGGGCGACCAGACGGGGGTGACCCTCAGCGGCCTGCTCAACGCGCTCGACGGCGTCAGCTCGCGCGAGGGCCGGATCCTGTTCCTGACGACGAACCACCCCGAGCGGCTCGACCCGGCGCTGGTGCGTCCCGGCCGGGTCGACAAGCGGGTGTCGCTGGGCGACGCCACGCGGAGCCAGGCGCGCCGGCTCTACCTCTGGTTTTACCGCGGCTGCGGCCTGGCCGACGACCGCCTCGAAGACCTGGCCGAGCTGTTCGCCGAGCAGGTCCCCGAGGGCGAGGTCTGCATGGCCGCCGTCCAGGAGCACTTCCTCCGCCACCGCTCCTCGCCCGAGGCCGCGGCGCACGAGGCGGATTTCGAGGTCCCCGAGCCGTCGCCCGCCGACGCGAACGGCGAGGCCTCGAAGGGGGCGGCCGAGATCCTGGCCTGAGCCCGGATCCGGGAGGGTCGCCGCACCTCGTCGTTGTCCCGGCGAGGTGGGGCGGTTAGCCTGGCTCAGGGGCGGACGACGCCCTCCTCCACGTCCGGACGGGCCTCGTGTTCGGAGCCGCCCGCATGATCGCGACGTTGCCGACGCGCGCATCGAGACTGGGTCGTCTGTTCCTTCTGATCGGGGCCCTGGCGAGTCGCGACGCGACGGCGGGCGCCATCGACGAACCGGCCGCGCCGACGGCGCCGCTCCGGGTCCAGGGGAGGGTCGACAAGGCCCTGAGCCTGACCGAGACCGAGCTGGCCGGCATGCCCAGGAAGGCCGTCCGGGCGAGGGATCAGGGCGGGGCCGAGGCCGAGTACGAGGGCGTGCCCCTCTTCGAGATTCTCCAGCGCGCCGGGCTCCCGCCGGGCGGGACGGCCGCCTCCTGGGTCGTGGTCGAGGGCTCGGACGGGCATCGGGCCGTCTTCGCGACGGCGGAGCTGGATCCGGCCTTCGCCGACCGGGTCGTGCTGCTGGCGGATCGTCGCTACGGCCGGCCGATCGCCGGGACCGAGGGGCCGTTGCGCGTCGTCGTTCCCGGGGAAAAGAGCCAGGCGCGCTGGGTCCGGATGGTCGTCTCCATCACCGTCCAGCGGCCCGGCCCCAACGTGTTCGGCGAGACGGCGGAGCGGCTCCGGGACGCCCGGACGCTTTCCTATCGTTGCTCGTCTCGCGACCTGGGAGTGATCCGGAGTTACGAAAGGCACACCGGGCCGACGCGGACGGAGATCGGCGAGCCGCCGGTGCTGGCCGTCGTCACGGACGTCGACCGCGGCGAGGTCCTCATCCTCGACGTGGCGGGCAAATTCGCTTTCCACCAGAACTTGCTGCCGCTCGAAGAGGGGGAATGGAGCCGGCGGAGCCTGGCCTCGGCGATCTCGACGGCCCTGCGCTCCCTGGCCGGGAAGGAGGAGCGGCCCGACGGCCGGCGGCCTTTTGGCGACGTCCTGGCGGAAGTCTACCGCGTCGATGTCGAGGGTCGTCCGTGGACCTTCTGGATCGACCCGGGTCGCAAATCCCCCCTGCTCGTCGAGTCGAGCCTGCCGACGCCGGAAGGCGAATCGCGGTTCACCCTGACCGACTTCCGCATCGACCCGCCGATTGACGACGCCCTCTTCCGGCTCGAACCGCCGGAAGGCTACGTCCTGCGCGACCTCGACGCGCCGGGGCCGAAGGAAGAAGAGGCCCTGGTCGACCTGCTCCGCTTCGCCGCCACTGCGTCCGGCGGCCGATTCCCGACGAAACTCGACGCCTCGGAGCTGACCGAACGATTCCCAGCGGAACCATGGGAGAAGGACCGGCGCCTGGTGCGGTGGATTTTCGGCACGGCGATCCATGGCTCCATTTTCGCGCGAAATCCTCCGGGCGGATGGCACGGCTACTCCCCCGATGAAGTGAAGCTCGGGAACCGGGACAGGATCGTCTTCTGGCACCATCCGTGGGGCCAAAGGACCTACCGTGCCGTCTTCGGCGACCTCCATGTCGAGAACGTGACCGCCGAGGACCTGCCTCCGGAACCCGATCGCTGACGGCTCGGCCCCGGGCTCAGGGGCGGGCCGGGCCCCGCGGCTCTTCGGCCCGGGGCTTCCACGACTCGTCGAAGAAGCCCGCCTGGACGACCTTGCCGTGGCCGCGGGGGGTCGCCGGGACGGCCACGTCGACGACGGCGAAGTCGGGGAGCTTGGGGGTCTGTCGGGCGTTGTTCAGGTCGTCGAACTCGCGGTACGTGAAGCCGCTGTTGAGCACGACGTAGCGCCTGGGGTTGAGCGGGTTGGGATGGATCAGGATCGGCGCGTGCGTCTTCGCGTCGTGGGTCGCGCCGGCGATCTCGACGCGGTCCTTGTCCCACTTCACCGGGAGCCTGTCGAGGACCTTCGCGAGCACGGCGTTGCTGCCGGGGTCGCCCCAGAGGACGAGGTTGCAGTCGGCGACGTCGGCCTCGGTGACGTCCTTGTCGTCCTTGACCCGGGCCTGGCCGCGGAACTGCTTCCGCCAGCGGTCGAGGGCGAGGGCCAGCTCGGCCTTCGACCAGGCGTCGACCGGCTCATTGAGGGCGGGCCCTGTCGGACGGACCATCAGGAAGGCGTCGTAGAAGGCGTCGTCGATCGGCCCCTGGAGGCCGTGACGCTTGGCGAGCCCGCCCTCGTCGGGGCCGGCGAGGATCCAGTGGCCGTCGACCTTCCGGAATCGGGCGGTCCACGACCGGTCGGAGCCGGCCTTGGGGGCCAGGACGACGTCGCCGTCGATCTGGGCCTTGAAGGCCTTCCGGGGGTCGAAGGGGGCGTATCCCGGGGGGACCGTCAGCGTCAGCGCCGTGACGTTCTCGGTCGAGACGTCGGGGCCGAGGCGGTCGTTGCCGATCATCGACATGGAGCCGTCGAAGAAGGAACAGAGCTGCGCGTTGACGCGGGCCCGCTCCCAGTGCCGCGCCAGGCCGTCGACCTGGACCCAGGACGACGTGTTGTAGCGCAGGGTGTAGGTCGTGAAGTCGACTTCCGCGGGGACGGGGTCGCGGCCCTTGCGGGCGATCGAGTCGAGGCGGCGGTTGATCTCGGCCCTGGCCTCGGGCGTGTAGTTGTGGCCCGCGCCGGCACCGATGACGTGGACCAGGTCGATGTTCCCGTCCTCGGCCAGCTCCGGGGCCAAGATGCCGTTGGCCAGCTTCTGGAGTGGGCTCTGGCCACCCAGTTCGCGGAGCGCCCGGGCCATGAGGTCGGCGGCCTGCTTCTGCTTGTCCTTCTCGCCGCTGTAGGCGACGGTCGGCACGTTGAACAGGTTGCCGGCGTAGCCGGTGCTGTCGTAGAGCCGCCAGAGCGTCTGCTCGTACCAGGGCGGAGGCGTCGCGCCCTCGCGGAAGACGCCCAGGAAGTCGGCCGACTCTGCGAACCCCGCGCCCGGGGCGGCCGCGGCCCAGACGCCCGGGAAGTGGGTGGCGAATTGCCAGGCGGCGGCGCCCCCCATCGAGAAGCCCCGCATGATCAGCCGGTCGTCGTCGATGGGATAGTGCGACCTGACGTCGTCGAGCGCCTCGAACAGGTCGACCTCGCCGGCGAACTTGTTGGCGTTGCAGAACCGGCCGTAGGGATGGAGCACGAAGGCGTCGGCCGGCGCGAACTCGCCGACCGAGGTCATCCTCTGCCGCAGGAAGCTCACCTCGCCGAGGGTCTCGCCGCGGCCGTGGCACCAGACGTCGAGCCGGAACCGATGGGGGGAATCCGGCCGGTAGGACTTCGGCACGACGAGCCCGTAGGGCTGGATCGAGCCGTCGATCTTCGAGACGTATCCGCGGACGATCGGGCCCGTCGCCGCATTCCAGGGGGGCTCGACGCGGCCCAGGGCCTCCGCCCGCTTCTCGCCCTCCTCCAGCAGCGACCGGGCCGCCGCCACCTCCTTGAGGTCGAAGAACTCGCCGTACCGCAGCGCCGTATCGACGGCCACGGCGAAGACCTCGACGTCGGGCAGTAGCGCCCGGAACGGCGGCGCCTTGCGGAGGCCGTCGATCCGCCGGCCCAGGGCCTCGACCCTGGCTTGCAGCGCGGCTCGATCGGCCTCGGGGACGACGACGCCCGGCGGGGGGATCGGCCGGATCTTCTCGGCGGGGCCCTGGGCCTGCGCCGGGTCGGACGCGGCGAGCACGAGGCAGAGGCATAGCGAGCGGTTCAGCATCGGCGGTTCATCCTTCCCGGAACGACCCGGGTCGACCCGGTCCGAAGGTGATCGGGATTCGCGCAGGCGACCGGCGGCCCCGGCGGCGGCCGTTCCGCCCCCGATCATACGGCCCGGGCGGGACGTCGTCACCTTCCCGTTCGGCCCGGCGGAAATCCCCGCCCGACCTGCAAGATGGCCGGCGTCTCCGGCGACTTGGTTGTCGGGCGGTCGATCGCCCGGGAGGGACGCATGCCGGATTGGGACGAGATCCTGGCCCGGGAAGGTCCGGCGGTCTGGAGGACGGCCTACCGGATCCTCGGCGACCGGGCCGACGCGGACGAATGCTTCCAGGAGGCGTTCCTCGACGCCTGGGAGGTCTCGCGTCGAGGCCCCGTCCGGAGCCGGCCCGCCTTGCTGAAGCGGCTGGTCGCGGCCCGCGCCGTCGACCGGCTGCGACGCCGCGCCCGGCGGGGGTCGCACGGGGCGGTCGCGGACTGGGACGCCTTGGGCGGCCCCGGGCCGTCGCCGTCGAGGTCGGCCGAGGACTCCGAGCTGCCCCGGCGGCTTCGCGAAGCCCTGGCGCGGCTGCCCGCGAAGCAGGCGCAGGCCTTCTGCCTGCGGGCCCTGGAGGAGTGGAGCTACGCCGAGATCGCCGAGCACCTGGGGGCGACCGTCGACGCCGTCGGCGTGCTCCTGCACCGGGCGCGCACGCGGCTCCGCGCCTTGCTCGCCCGGCCGCGGGAGGTCCCCGGCCCGCCCCTCGCCGCGGAGGAACCCTCATGACCCCGACCGACGCCGATGCCGAACCCGACGATCGCCTGGCCCGCGCCGAGGCGGCCCTCAGGGACGCGACCGTCCCCGAGGGGCCGTCCGCCGACCTCGTCGCCCGAACCCGCGCCGCGCTCCGCGCGGCCGACGCGCGGTCGGCCCCAGACCCCCAATTCCGGAGAAGGACCATGTTCACGATGTTCAAGTTCGCCGCCGCGGCGCTCGCGGCCCTCGCGACCGCCGGCCTCACCTACCTCGCCGCACCCCCGAGGGCGGCGGCGACCACCGCGTTCCAGGAGGCGGCGAAGAAGCTCCGGGAGGCCCGGACGCTCTCCTACCGCGGCTCGTTCCGCGCGCCCGGCCAGGACGCGCCGACGATCATGATCCTGTACTACAAGGATCCCGGGCGGACCCGCACCGAGATCGGCGAACCCCCGACGGTGGCTTCCATCGTGGACGCCTCGCGGGGCGAGATCCTGATCCTCGACCTCGCCCAGAAGACGGCCACCCGCCAGGATTGGAAGCCCGACGACGCCCAGAAACCCCGCCTGGAGCGGCAGGCGTCGGACTTCGCCGAGCAACTGCGGTCCCTCGCCGGCAAGGACGCCAGGTCCGTCGGCCGGCGCAGGATCGGCGAGGTCGAGGCCCAGGGCTTCCGCGTCGAGGACGAGGGCCTGGAATGGACCGCCTGGATCGACCCCGCGAAGAAGCTCCCGCTCCTCATGGAGTCGACCGTCATGGGCATGACGTTCGTGATGAGCGACTTCCGCATCGACCCGCCGCTCGACGACGCCCTCTTCCGCATGGACCCGCCCGACGGCTTCGCGGCCCGCAAGATCGACGCGCTGCCGCCGGCCGGCGGCGAGCAGAGCCTGATCGACCTGCTCCGCCTCTACGCCGAGGCCGGCGAAGGGGACTTCCCGCCTCGGCTCGACGACGTGACCGCGGTCACGACCGCGTTCCAGAAGCGGTTTCCCAAGGAGCAGTGGAAGGGGGCGGACGATCCCCGGATGATCCGGACCGTGCAGTCGCTCGCCGCCGCAGTCGTCTTCGTCCAGCTCAACCTGAAGCGAGCCTTCGGCTACGCCCCCGACGGCGCGAAGCTCGGGGACGCCGGCCGCGTCCTGTTCTGGTACCGTCCGAAAGACGCCGAGTCCTACCGCGCGATCTTCGCCGACCTCCACGTCGAGGACGTGGCCGAGGACCGCCTGCCCGAGAAACCGAAGTTCTGAGGGGCGGCCCGGCCCGGTGCACGCTCGCACGCGGCGAGGGATTTGGTAGGATGGGGAGGCTTCGGTCCTCCTGACCCGTTCGAACCACCCAGGGGCCCGCATCGCGTATGGTCGAGCAATACGGCGTCCACTTCATGCTCGCCGGCCTGGCGCTGATGACGATCGGCTGGCTCTGGCTGGTGGTGAAGGCGTTCCGGGACCGGGTCGGCTGGGGGGTGGCGATCCTGGTCTTCCCGCCGCTCGCCCCGATCTACGTCCTGGCGAAGGGCGGGGCGGTCTGGGCCCCGGCGGCCCTTATCGCCCTGGGCCTGGCCTCGGCCGCCTTCCCGCCGCTCTACACCCGGCTCGTGCCGATCGACCTGGGGCCGCACGAGCGGCTCGTCGACGGCGAGCGGCACTTGACCCTGACCGGGTGGGACCGCAAGGACTACGCCGTCCTGGGGTCCAAATCCGACGCCGTCGTCCTCCAGATGGCCAATCCCGACGTCGGCGACGAGACCTTGCGGAATCTCAAGGGCTTCACCATGCTCCGCGAGCTGGACCTGAACGACACGAAGGTCACCGACGCCGGCCTGGAGGTCATCAAGGACCTCCCCGCGCTGACGACCCTGCGGCTGAAGAACACGAAGATCACCGACGCCGGCTTCAAGGCGTCGCTCGCCGCCAAGGAGCCGCTCCAGCGCCTTGACTTGACGGGGACGGCCGTCGATCGTGAGACGGTGGAGGCGTGGAAGTCGGCGAAGCCGGGCCGACGCGCCATGCGGTAGGCGTCTCGACGATCGGACGACGGCCTCAACGAGGGTTCCAGGCATGTCCACGAAGCTCGACGTGTCGCGCCACGGCGACCCGCGGAACGCGCTGCTGCTGGCCGAGGCCTGCTCGCTGGCCTACTTCGACGAGCCCCAGGCCGCCAAGGGGTTCCGCGAGGCCCTGGGCCTCGACGCCCGCCTGGTCGCCGCCGAGAACACGCAGGTCTACCTGGCGCAGAGCCCCGAGGTGGTGCTGGTGGCCTTCCGGGGCTCGGAGTGCCCGACGACGCTCGACGGCTTCAAGGACTGGCTGCTGACGAACGCCAACAACTACCTGATCCTCCCCGAGGGCCGGATCGGCACCGACTTCGTCGCCGCGGGCGTCGGCGCGCGGTTCCACCGCGGCTTCATGGCGGCCCTCGACGACATCTGGACGCCCCTGTTCACGGCCGTCGACGAGGCGATCCGCCAGGCCGAGCGGCCGCTCTGGGTCACCGGCCACAGCCTCGGCGGGGCGCTCGCCCTGCTCGCCGCCTGGCGGTTCGAGCGCAACTTCCTGACGGTCGACGAGGTCGTGACCTTCGGCGCGCCGATGATCGGCAACGAGGCGGCGGCCGGGGCGTTCGAGAAGCAGTTCGCCAAGAAGATCTCGCGCTACGTCAACTTCGAGGACCCGGTCCCGCTGCTCCCCTCGGTGAGCCTGCTGACCAACACCTACGTCCACTGCCCGACCGAGGTCTCGCTCGCCGACCCCGCCGCCACGTCCGCCTTCGACGCCCTCAAGCACAAGGCCGGCGCCGCCGCCGACGCCGTCCTCCACGCCAGCCTGATCGACGAGGTCTGGGGCGCCGTCCAGGGCCGGATCTCGGCCCACTTCATCGATCGCTATCTCGACCGCGTCAAGAAGAAGATCGACGAGATGGCGTAAGTCCTTGCCCGGAAAGACCGCACGACGTCCCCTCGGCCCGCGCCCGCGATGGGTTCGGGCGACCGCGATACGACGCGTGCGGGTCTGGTTCGCAATTTGCGAGAGGAGATCCGGGCGGGGCGCGGTGGCGCCGCGGTGGGTCGGACGAGGGCGACGATCCGCCTTCGGTTCGAGTCGAAGAGGGACCTCATGAGTACGGAGCTGGAAAGCCCCGGGGACGACGCCCTGGTCGCCACGGGCGTCGCGGGCCTGGACGAGATCCTGGGCGGCGGCCTGACGCCGCACCGCGTCTACCTTCTCGAAGGGAACCCGGGCTCGGGCAAGACGACGCTCGCCTTGCGATGCCTGCTCGAAGGCGTCCGGCTGGGCGAGTCGGTGCTCTACATCACGCTCTCCGAGACCAAGGTCGAGCTCGCGGCGGTCGCGAAGTCGCACGGCTGGTCGCTGGAGGGCGTCCCGATCGTCGAATTGGTGGCCCAGGAGGCCGAGCTGGAGGCCGACAACCAGTTCGCCATGTTCGAGACCTCGGAGATGGAGCTGGGCGTCACCACCCGCGCCATCCTGGCCGAGGTCGGGCGGCTGAAGCCGGTCCGGGTCGTGGTCGACTCGCTCTCGGAGATGCGGCTGCTGGCCCAGAACGCGCTCCGCTACCGGCGGCAGATCCTGGCCCTGAAGCAGTTCTTCATCGGCCGTCGCTGCACCGTCCTGCTGCTCGACGACAAGACGGGCGAGGCCCAGGACCTGCAACTGCAAAGCATCGCCCACGGCGTCATCTGCGTCGAGCAGCTCTCGCCCGAATATGGGGCCGAGCGGCGACGGCTGCGGATCCTGAAGCTGCGGGGCCAGCGCTATCGGGGGGGCTACCACGATTTCAAGATCATCCGGGGCGGGCTGGAGGTCTACCCCCGGCTGGTCGCGGCCGAACACCCCGACGACGACGCCGAGATCGTGCAGCTCAAGAGCGGCGTCGCGGAGGTCGACGCCCTGCTCGGCGGCGGCCTCGAATTCGGGACCTGCGCGCTGCTCATCGGGCCGGCGGGGAGCGGCAAGTCGTCGCTCACCGTCCAGTTCGCCAAGGCGGCGGCCGACGCCGGGATCCGGGCCGCCGTCTTCGCCTTCGACGAACGTCGCCAGACGCTGCTGAGGCGGTCGAAGACGCTCGGCATGGACCTGTCGGGCCCGCTCAAGGCCGGGACCCTGACCGTCCAGCAGGTCGACCCGGCGGAACTCTCGCCCGGCGAGTTCGCCCACGAGGTCCGTCGGGCCGTCGAGGGCGAAGACGGCGGGCCCGGGGCCCGCGTCGTCGTCATCGACAGCCTGAACGGCTACATGAACGCCATGCCGGAGGAGCGGTTCCTCACCGCGCAGCTCCACGAGCTGCTCACGTACCTGGGGAACAAGGGGGTGGCGACCTTCCTCGTCGTCGCCCAGCACGGCCTGGTCGGCCACCAGATGATGACCCCGGTGGACACCAGCTACGTCGCCGACGTGGTCATCCTCTTCCGATTCTTCGAGGCCAAGGGCCGGGTGCGGAAGGCCCTCTCGGTCATCAAGAAGCGGATCGGCCGGCACGAGAGCACGATCCGCGAATACCAGATGAGCCGTCGCGGCATCGAGGTCGGCGAGCCGCTGGTGCAGTTCCAGGGCATCCTGACCGGGACGCCCGCGTTCATCGGGCCGGCCGAACCCCTGCTGGGCGACTCCGATGAATGAGCCGGCCGACGTCCTCGCGGAGAGGGTCCTGCTCATCCCGCCGACGGCCCGGGACGCCGACGCCAGCGCGGCGATCCTCCGGGGGGTGGGGGTCGCGTGCGTCGTCTGCCGCGACGTCGCGCACCTCTGCGAGGAGGCCGGCCGCGGGGCGGCCGCGGCCGTCCTCACCCAGGAGGCCCTGCTGTCGGACCGCGCGGGGTCCGTGGCCTCGCTCCTGAAGGCTCAGCCGCCGTGGTCCGACCTACCGCTCATCGTCCTGGTCCCCGCCGGGCTCGAGTCGCCGCGGAGCCTCGCCGCGATCCGCGACGTCGGCCACACCACCCTGGTCAAGCGTCCCTTGCAGCGTTCCACGTTCGTGAGCACGGTCGCCTCGGCGCTCCGCGACCGCCGCCGCCAGTACCAGGCGAGGGACCTGCTCCGCGAGCAGGCGCGGCAGTCCGAGCTGCTCCGCGGGGCCCGCGACGCGCTCGCCTTCGCCCTGGAGGCGGGGAGGCTCGGCTCGTGGGAGCTGGACGTCGCGACGGGGGACATCCCGTGCTCCCCCATCTGCAAGCGGAATTTCGGCCTGCCCGCCGACGCCGCGCTCACCCACGCGAGGCTCTTCGAGCTGATCCATCCCGACGACCGAGGCCACGTGGACCGCGCCCTGCGCGACTCGATCGAGAACGGGGCGGAGTACCTCGTCGAACATCGGATCCTCTGGGACGACGGCTCCGTCCATTGGGTGCAGGTCCGCGGCCGGACGTCGTATGACGCTTGCGGGAAGGCGGTCCGCCTGGCGGGGATGAGCCTGGACGTGACCGAGCGCCGGCGCGGCGAGGAGGCCCTGCGGACGAGCGTCGCCCGGCTGGAGGAGGAGGATCGCCGCAAGGACGAGTTCCTGGCCATGCTCGCCCACGAGCTGCGCAACCCGCTGGCGGCCATCTCCAGCGCCACCCAGGTGGCCAAGCGGGGCCGGGCGAAAGAACAGCTCGACTGGGGCCTGGACGTGATCGAGCGCCAGGGCCGGCACCTCTCGCGGATGATCGACGACCTGCTGGACGCCTCGCGGATCACGCGCGGCGTCATCGACCTCCATCGCGAGCCGGTCGACCTGGCGCCGATCCTGCGCTCGGCCGTCGAGACCGCCCGGCCGCTCATCGACCAGAAGCAGCACGCGATCTCGGTGCAGATCGACGCCGGCCGCATGGGGGTGGAGGGGGACGCGACGCGGCTGGAGCAGGTGTTCGTCAACCTGCTCAACAACGCCGCGAAGTACACCGACGCGGGGGGCCGGCTGTCGCTGTCGGCCCGGGCCGAGGGGGGCCGCGTCGTCGTCCGAGTCCGCGACACGGGCATGGGGATGACCCCCGAGTTCCTCGCCCGGGCGTTCGACCTCTTCGTCCAGGGCGACCGCTCGGCCGCGCGGTCGGAAGGCGGGCTGGGGATCGGCCTGACCCTCGTCAAGAGCCTGGTCGAGATGCACGGCGGGTCGGTGGCGGCCTCGAGCGCCGGGCCCGGCCTGGGCAGCGAGTTCGCCGTCCGCCTGCCGCTCGTCCGGGCCGAGCCGGAGGCCGATGCGGGCCGCGAGGCCGCGGGGCCCGACGTCGGCCGCAAGCTGAGCGTGCTCGTCGTCGACGACAACGCCGACACCGCCTGGACGACGGCCCTCTCGCTGGAGCTGCTCGGCCACGTCGCGGCCGTCGCCCACGACGGGCCCGCCGCCCTCGAGGCGGCCCGGTCGGCGCGGCCCGAGGTCGTGCTGCTCGACATCGGCCTACCGGGGATGGACGGACACCAGGTCGCCCGGGCCCTGCGGGGCGACGGCTTCTCCGACACCCTGATCGTCGCCCTCTCGGGATACGGCCGCGACGAGGACCGCGAGCGGTCGCGGGCCGCGGGCTTCGACCACCACCTCGTGAAGCCGGTCGACCTCGACGCCCTCGCCGCCCTGCTGCGCGACGCGCCCTGATCGCACGCCTCGCCGGCTTGACCTGCGAGGGGCGACGTCCCAAGATGGAGGTCCTGGAGACCTCCCCACGATGCGGCGCACGACGGCCTTGATCTGTTTGCTGGCGGTGCTCACCGGCACGCCGCTCCGCCAGGCGGAAGCGTCGGCCGACTGGTCGCGCTCGCAGCAAGCGGAAGCCCTCCAGCCCACCGACGGAGGGGTCGGCGACGACGCCGGATTTGCGACGCCGTCCGCAACCCATCCCGGCGCGGCCGGGGACTTCCGGGACGCCGGCCTCGCCTTCCCGCAGCCGGTCGCGTGCGTCCCGGCGCCGGTCGACGGCGGCTCCCTCGGGACCGGAGCCGGGCGGCCCGCGCCCTTCCCAGGTCGGCTCGCCCGGCTCCAGGTCCTGCGGATTTGAGGAAGCCCGCGCGGAACGTCGCGGCCCTCGGCCGGCCTCGCGCCGTCGAGGGCGGCGTGACCCCACGTGAGCGGTCTTCAAACACCAGGCTCGACTCATGTCTCCACTCCCCGAGCGGCGGGCGTTCACGCTCATCGAGCTCCTCGTCGTCATCGCCGTCATCGGCGTCCTCGCGGCCCTGCTGCTCCCCGCCGTGCAGTCGGCGCGCGAGGCGGCGCGACGGGCCCAATGCGCCAATGATCTGAAGCAGATCGGGCTCGCGATGCACGCCTACCACGCGACCCGCGAGTCCTACCCGCCCGGCTACATCAGCGGGACCGAGACGGCGGACCGAGACAGCCCCGAGACCGGCCCCGGCTGGGGATGGGGCGCGATGCTGCTCAACGACCTGGAGCAGGCCGCGGCCATCAACGCCGCGAACTTCAGCCTGCCCATCACCGCGCCGGCCTCGCAGACCATCCGCACGGTGGTCCTGTCCGCCTTCCTCTGCCCCAGCTCGTCCGGGGCCGGTCCGGTCGTCCTCAAGGACCGGTCCGGGAACACGCTCGCGACCGACCTGTCGGCCGGGCAGTACGTCGCGTCGGCCGGCCAGCTCGAAGTGGAGGAGTTCCCGGCGCAGAACAACGGCCTCTTCTACCGCAACAGCCGCATCGGCGTCCGCGACGTGGTCGACGGCTCGAGCGCGACGCTCATGGTCGGCGAGCGTTCCCGGAACCTCGCCGACGCCACCTGGGTGGGCGTGATCCCCCGCGCCCGCGTCTGCACGAACCCGAGATGGGCGATCCGGGACTGCGAGACCGCGAAAGTCATGGTGCTCGGGCATACCGGGCCCTCGCCCGACCAGAGCTGGGTGGACGTGCCCAATTACCCGGGCGCGGGCGCCGACGATTTCTGGAGCCTGCACCCCGGCGGCTGCAACTTCCTCTTCGCGGACGGCTCGGTGCGCTTCATCAGGGAGTCCGTGGACCCGAGGGTCTTCAGCTTCCTGTCGACGAGGGCCGGCGGCGAGGTCGTCTCCGCCGGCCAGTTCTAGATCGAGAGCGAGCCGTCCCCGCGCCGAACGGGGCGACGGCATGAGTCTTGCAATGTGCCTTCCGACGGCGGCTATGACGCCGCAGCTCGATCGCCCGCCGACCGGCGGCGGCCGAAGAGAAGACCCGGCGACCGCCGGCCCCTCGCGACGAGGCCCCGGCGGTCGCGGACGAGAGTTCGAGGTGGGTTGCCATGGATTTCGCCTCGCGGTGGCCGGACCTGGAGCGCGTCCACACCTCTTACCTGCTGCTGGGCATGCTCGCCGGGGCGATGCTCGCGGCCGGCCTGCTGTTCCAGATCGGGTTGATCGGCTGGGTCCTCCGCGGCTTCGGCTACGTGGCCCGGGCGACCGTCCGGGGCGGTTTCCGGACCTGGGAACACCTGTTCGGGTGGGCGACGTGGGAGCAGTTCCTGGGGATCGCCGTCGGCCTCCTGCTCGCCGGGGGGCTTTTCGGCGGCTGGCTGCCGGTCCTGCGGATCGCCTGCGGCGTGGCCCTTTTGATCATGGGCTCGTCCGCCTGCTTCACCTACATGTTCATCGACCTGGAGCGCAACGAGGTCGAGCGGGGCTACAAGTCGATCCACAACCCCCTCAAGGGGCAGCTGCCGGCCGACAACCTGAAGCGGTACGGCCGGCAGGTCGGCATCCCGCTGCTGATCTCGGCCGCGGTGGCGGCGATCGGCGGGTTCGCCCTGCTCAATCAGGGCCTCTACGAGACCGTCGGCCGCTCGTGGTACCGGGTCGCGGAGGCGCCCCGGCAGCCGATCTACGCCGACTTCCTGGCGTTCGCGATCACCCGGGTGCTCGGCCTGATGGACGTCCTCGACCTGGCGAAGTCGCACCACATCCTGGGCGCGGAATCCGTCCGACCGGCGGCCTGGCCGGCGTCGACCCTGGCCTCCGCCTTCAAGGTGTTCTTCACGGTGGTCCTGCTCCACCAGGTTTTCGCCTCGCTCCGCCAGGGGAAGATGCTCGCGGAGACCATCGCCGATTTCTGGAGCCCCCACGAGCCGATCCACGAGCGGGCGCGGTACGCCCTGCCGGTGTACGGGATCGTGGCCATCGGCCCGCTGCTGCGCTCGCTGCGGTCGATCCCGTCGCTCACCAAGGAGCAACGCGACCAGCTCCCCCTGATCCTGGAGACCATGGGCCCCACGATCATCCCGGCGCTGGTCCGCCACCTGAACGATCCCCACGAGCACGTGCGGGCGGTCTCCGCCGCGGCCCTCGGGCGGCTCCACGCCTCGGACTCGATGCCCGCGCTGGTCGACCTGTTCCAGGATCCCAGCCCGATCGTACGCCAGGGGGTGACCGAGGCCCTCGGCCGCCTCGGCGAGAGGCCCTCGGGAGAGGCGAAGAAGAAGGCGGGCCTGTTCCGCAGGCGGACCGGCGGGGCGGGGATCGGGGCCGGCCGGTGGATCCGCTGGATCCGGAGGGGCGCCGTCAACGCGGCCGCGCAGCCCGTCGATCCGGTCGAACTCGCCGTGACGACCCTGGACGCGGCCCTGGAGGACGAATCGACGGCGGTGCGCACCGAGGCCGTCGAGGCGCTGGGACGGATGGGCCCGGCGGCGGCGGCGGTCGCCCCGAAGCTGATCGCCCTGTCGAAGGAGGGCGACGAGAGCCTCCGCTGCCAGGTGGCCCGATCCCTGGGCGAGGTCGGGGGCGACCCCGACGCCACGGTGGCCGCGCTCGTCGACCTGCTCGACGACGCCAGCCCCGAGGTCAAGGCCGCGTCGGCGCGGGCGCTCGGCGCGTTCAAGGAACAGGCCGCGTCGGCGGTCCCGTCGCTCGCGACGCTGCTGCAGGATCGGGACGAGGCGGTCCGGACGGCGGCCGCCGAGGCCATCGCCCAGGTCGGGCCGCTCGACGAGGCCGCGACCGAGACCCTGGTCGAAGGCCTGACCAGCGAGGACACCGTCGTGAGGGCCCAGACGGCCCAGGCCCTGGGGACCATCGGCGCGGCGGCCGAGGAGGCCGCGCCGGCCCTGGTCGAGGCGATGGAGGACGACAACGACCGGGTCCGCGCCGAGGCCGTCGAGGCGATCGGCAAGATCGGCGAGGCCGCGGCCGAGGCCGCCGTCCCGGGCCTCGTGAAGGCGCTCGAGGACGAGGACGACACGGTCGGCGCGCTCGCCGCCGAGGCCCTGGGCCAGATGGGCGAGTCGGCCGCCGAGGCCGTCCCCGCCCTGGTCGCCTCGCTGCAGCACCTCAACCCGCAGGTCCGCCACAACGCCGCCGAGGCGCTCGGCAACCTCGGCCCGGCCGAGGCGAGCGTCCGCCTGGCCCTCGAGGGGGCTGTGAGGGACGAGGACGGCGGGGTCCGCAGCCAGGCCGTCCTGGCGCTGGGCAAGGTCGCCGGCCCGGCGGACGGCTCGATGCCGACGGTCCTCGCGGCCCTCCAGGACGAGGACCCCCTGGTGCGGACCGCCGCGGTGACGGCGGCGGGCCTCTGGGGCGACGCGGCGGGGGAACTCGTGCCGGGCGTCGCGGCTCTTTTGGACGACCCCAACGATCAGGTCAAGGTCGAGGTCGCCCGGGTCCTGCCCAGGCTGGCCGGCGCGGCCCCGGACGTGATCGAGGGCCTCTGCCGACGCCTGCTCGAAGACGACAGCCCGCTGGTCCAGTCGCACGCCGCGCTCGCCCTGGGCAAGCTCGGACCCGACGCCGCCGCCGCGGGGGAGGCGCTGCTCCGCGCGGCGCAGACCGGCGAGGTGGGCGTGCGCGAGCAGGCCATGCGGGCGATCGTCATGATCCGGCCGGCGGAGGCGGCCGAGGCGCTCATCGCCGGCCTCAAGGACGCCTCGACCGAGGTCCGCATCCTGGCCTCGGCGGGATGGGTGAACGTCGAGGCCGTGCCGGCCGACGCCGTCCCGGGCCTGATCGAGGCCCTGCGCGACCCCGAGATCCGCGTCCGCGCGAACGCCGCGAACGCGCTCGCCAGGCTGGAATCCGTGCCGATCGAGGCCGTCTCGCTGCTGATCGACTGCGCCTCCGAGCCCAACGACGCCCTCCGGCTGGCCGCGGCGACGGCCCTCCGCTCGGCCCCGGCCGAGGCCGTGGCCGAGGTGATGGAGCATCTCACCGCGGACCCCAACGCCCGCGTGCGGCTGGCCGCCGCCAGCTCGCTGCTGGCCGAGGAAGCCGACCACGCGCAGGCCGGGGCCGTGCTGGTCGACGCCCTCGCCCACCCGTCCCCCCGCGTCCGCGAGGAGGCGTTGGAAGTCTTCGAGTCCCTCGGCGACGAGGGGGCGCAGGTGCTCGATGCCGTGCAGAAGGGCGAGGCCGTCGAGGAGAAGCTCGAAGAGCCCGCGAGCCCCTGAGCGTCGTCTGGAAGACGAGAACTCAGCCTCCGCAGCAGGGGCAGACGCGCGGCACGAAAACGGTCATCGTCGCGCCGTACTTCGTGAAACGGTAGGCCTTACCGTCGAGTTCGCCCCCTTCTTCGGGCTCGGTCTTGTGGGCCGCGACGAGGTAGCCGTTCGCCTCCGTGGGCTCGAAAGAGGCCTCCCCGTTCGCGTCCGTCAGCCGCTCGTAGCGGTCGTCCAGGCCGGGCTTGAGCGTGGCCCCTCGGGGGATGAACGACACCCGCTCGCCGGCCACCGGCTTCCCCTTGTAGAGCAGCCGGACCCGGATCGGCGTCCCCGGCCCCATCGGCGTGACCGGATTGGCGACGGGCACCAGCTCCAGGTCGTGCCCGAGCGGCCTGTCGAAGCCGGGATTGTCGGCGGTCGGTTTGTCCAGGCTCTCCGAGACGACGAAGAACGTCTTGGCGCTCTTGATCGACCGCTCCGGGGCGTAGCTCATCACGCGGTCGGAGCGATGGGCGACCGTGTAAAGGCCCGGCTTCGCGGGGTCGAATCGCGTCGTCCAGTAGCCTTCCTGCGGGGTGTAGCCGGTGTCGACCAGGCGATCCTTCAGGTCGTAACGCGTCCCGTCCGGGCCCGTCACCTCCAGGTCCGCCCCCTCCGGCGTCAGCTTGCCGGCCAGCTTGAAGTCGCGATGTTCGTTGCCGTGGTTGCCCAGCATCAGGTCCAGGTGGATCACGTCGCCGGCGCGGACGACGTTCGTGTTGGTCTGGATCCACACGTCATGGGCCAGGGCCGATGCGGGCGTCGCCAGGGCCGCGAGGAGGACCAGGCGTCGGGTCAGGGCGTTGTCCAAGGGGCGTCTCCGGGTGCGGGCGAGTCGACGTCTCGAAAGCGACAGTTTACGGCCCCGAGGCCTCGCCGGGTAGTCGCTCAGAGCCCCACCGGCAGCGTCAGCAGGGGGCCGCCCTTCTTGGGCTCGGAGAGCTGGAGGTTGAAGAGCGCCTGGATCAGGCCGAGGGTCGACTTCGACCGCTTGTCGGCTTCCGGGATGAAGTACCAGAAGCCCTGGTACTCGATCGCGACGGCGGCATCCTTCGGGCGCTTCTTCTGGACGCAGACCTGGAAGAGTCCCCGGGTGACGGCGGTCCAGTCGAAGACCTCGCCGTCGGGCCCCACGGTCTGGGCGGCGAGGTTCCGGCGGAGGTGCTCCTCGGGGACCCTCACGCCTTTCGACAGGAAGGTGAGCATGTCGAGGAGCGTCCGGGTCTGGATGGTGACCGAATCGCGATCCTCGGGCAGCGGGCGGAGTTCGACGCCGCCCGGCACGTTGCCGCGCCGCACGGCGTAGTCGAGGCGGCCCGGCGCGAGGCCCAGGAATCGCCGGAACGCCTGCACGTCGGGGTGCGTCTCCGCGGCGGGGGAGATCGTGAGCCGATACGCCGGCTCGGTCCGGATCAGGACCAGTTCGTCCGCGTTCTCGGTCGGGCGGTACTCCAGCTTCTGGCTCGCGGCCTGCACGAGGTCGGAGCCGTCGACGCGATCGGCGGCGATCGGCGGCGAGACCGCGTCGGGGAGGTCGATCGAGGCCAGGGCGACCAGCCGGTCGCGGCGGAGCCGGCCGGCGAGGTGGGCCAACTCTTCGAACGCCGTCGGCGGCGGGACGACGTCCGGGATGAGCAGCTCGGCCCCCGCGACGTTGTCCAGGCCGTTCACCTCGGCGACGACCACGCGGAGCACGTCGTCGAGGCTCCAGCCGTTGTTGGCCATCAGCCCGAGCGCCGTGATGCCCACCGGGGCGACCATGGTGCGGGTCAGCTCGGTCGGGTCGCGGGGCGTATAGCTCAGCGTCGGCGCGTCGCGGAACTGGAGCGCCAGGTCGCCGAACAACGTCTTGTTCACCGAGTCGCGCTGCTTGCCGCCGGTGATGCTGCCCCGGCTCGAAAGCTCGAACTGGCTGGTGATCGCCGAGACGTCCAGGAACGACGGCAGGTCGCCGTAGCGCAGGCGGACGATGTTGCGCAGCCACTGCTGCTCGCTCGTCTCGTGGACGGCCTGGTCGTAGCGCAGCCGGGTCAGCTCCAGACTCCGGGGCCCGATGCACCCCGACCCCCACGCAAGGCTCGCGGAAGCCGCCGCGACGAGGAGCCACGTTGCGCCGCGTCGCCGACGGGGCGGGAGGCGATCCGCCCCTTCCCTGGACGCCCGATGCATGCTCGCCGTCCTTGTTCGCCGGGCCCGAATCCTGCCGACGGCCGAGAGTTCAGCCTTCGAACCGGCCGGCGGGTCTTCCCTTTAGGTCGACTCGCGGCGGGGCGATCTTCAGGATAATCGGAGAAATCGGCGCGACCGTCTTTGCGGGCAAGGTCGCTCTCCGCTCGGAGCCGAGATCGTCCCGCCTCATTCGGGGACGAAGATCTCGGCCCAGTCTCGCTTCATGTCGACGACCGTCCAGCCCCGGGCCGGGGCCTCGTCGAGGGCCCGCACCAGGCGTCCGACCGGCGAGTCGCGGTCGTAGGCGTACTCGCGCTCGGCGTCGGTGTGGTGCACGATGAGGCCGAGCCGCGCTCCCGGGCCCGAGGTGGTATAGCGGAGCATCTCGTAATCGCCGTCCGAGTTCCCGAACGCCGCGATCGGCCGCCGGCCGATGAACTTGCCGATGCCGACGGGCTTGCCGGCGTGGTCGTCGATGAAGTCGACCTCGGGGAGCCGCACGAGCACCGGCCGTTCGCCCTGAAGCTCGTATTTCGTGCGGATCGTGCTGCCGACGACCTGGTCGGGACGGACGCCGTAGGCGCGCTCCGTCCAGGGCCGCATGAACTCGACCCCGCCTCCCGAGACGATGTGCGTCTTGAATCCGTTGGCCCGCAGGTAGTCGAGCAGCTCGACCATCGGCCGATACACGCAGCGCGTGTAGAGGCGGTCGAACCGGGGGTGTTTCGCCTTGGCGATCCAGTCGACCACGATCGTGCGGAAGTCCTCGGCCGTCATCCCCGCGTGGGTCGCGGTCACGAGGTCGACGAAGCCCTTCTCGCCGATCGCGGCCAGGCTCGCGCGGTCCCCTTCCAGGGCGGCGCGGAAAGGCTGCTGATCCTTCCACTCGGGATGACCGGCGGCCATGAGCCGGATGCGGTCCCGGATGAAGACCGCCTGGACGTACATCGGCTGCTCGCACCAGAGCGTGCCGTCGTTGTCGAACACCGCGACGCGGTCGTCGACCGGCACGAAGTCCGGGCCCCCCTCGGCGACGACGCGCGCGACGAAGTCGAGGATCGACCGCCTCGCGGGGCCGTCGTTCCATGAGGGCAGCGGAGCCGTCGCGTTCGGAGCGGCCGGCTGGGCGGGGGCGGGTGCCGTCGGGGATTGCGCTGCGGCGAGACACCACGACGACGCCAGGAGGGCCAGGCCGACGGCCGTCGATCGCACGCTGTTCTTCACGGTTCTGGCCTCGCAAAAGAATCACGCCCCGGCGCAAGGGGGTGTCCCGAGCGCCGGGATCTGGGGTTGCTCCAGCAAGCGGTCACTTGCTGCCGGCGCCCTCTTTCAGCTTTTGCAGCACCTCGTCGAGGTTGAAGCTCGCGGCCTTCTGGCGCTGGGGATAGTCCTTGAAGGTCATCAGGAACTTGCCCACGTAGTCTTGCGCGGGGACGAGCAGGTAGATGTGGTCGAGCATCCAGTCGTAATAGGTGTTCGACGTGATGTCGGCGCGCTCGTACGGGTCGGTCCGCAGGTTGAACATCTTGGGGACGCGCAGGGTCGTGAAGGGCTCGGCCCAGATGCGCAAGGTGCCCTGGACCCGCTGCTCCATGAAGACCAGCTTCCAGTTGTCGAAGCGCAGGCCCGTGACCTGCTGGTCGTCGTTGCAATAGATGAAGGAGTCGCGCGGGCTCTTCTCGGCCTGGCCCGTCAGGTAGGGCGTCATGTCGTAGCCGTCGAGATGGACCTTGTAGGTCGTGTCGCCGACGGTGTGGCCCTTGAGGAGCTTCTCCTTCACGTCGGGCTCGCCGGCCATGGCGAGGAAGGTGGGGAGCCAGTCGTGGTGGCCGATCATCTGGTTCGAGACCGAGCCCGGCTTGATCTTGCCCGGCCAGCGGACCATGCAGGGGACGCGGTAGGCGCCCTCCCAGTTCGAGTTCTTCTCGTTGCGGAAGGGGGTCATGGCCGCGTCGGGCCACGAGTTCATGTGGGGGCCGTTGTCGGTGCTGTACATGACGAACGTGTCGTCGCCGAGCTTGAGGCGGTCGATGGCGTCGAGGACCGTGCCGACGTTCTTGTCGTGGTCGATCATCGCGTCGTGATAGGCGCTCTGCCAGCGGCCCGACTGGCCGATGCTCTCGGGCTTGGGATGGGTCCGGAAGTGCATGTGGGTGAAGTTCACCCAGAGGAGGAAGGGCTTGTCGGCCTTCGCCTGCCGCTCCATGAAGTCGACGGCGCGGGCGGCGACGTCGTCGTCGATCGTCTCCATCCGCTTCTTCGTCAGCGGCCCGGTGTCCTTGATCGTCTGCTTGCCGACCCGGCCGAAGCGGGGGTCGACGGTGGGGTCGTCCACGTCCGAGGCTTTGCTGTCGAGCACGCCCCGGGGGCCGTACTTCTGGCGGAAGGCCGGGTCCTTGGGGTAGTCGCGAAGCTCGGGCTCCTCCTCGGCGTTGAGGTGGTAGAGGTTGCCGTAGAACTCGTCGAAGCCGTGGACCGTGGGCAGGAACGCGTTGAGGTCGCCCAGGTGGTTCTTGCCGAACTGCCCGGTGGCGTAGCCGTGCGGCTTGATCAGCTCGGCGATCGTCGGGTCCTGCTTCTGCAGGCCCAGAGGCGACCCGGGGATGCCGACCTTGGTCATGCCGGTCCGGAGGCCGTGCTGGCCCGTGATGAACGAGGCGCGGCCGGCCGTGCAGCTCTGCTCGGCGTAGTAGTCGGTGAAGATCATCCCTTCCCTGGCGACGCGGTCGATGTTCGGCGTGCGGTAGCCCATCAGGCCCATCGTGTAGGCGCTGATGTTCGACTGGCCGACGTCGTCGCCCCAGATCACGACGATGTTGGGCTTCTTCGCCCCCTGGAGGCCCCCGGCCTCCGCGACGGAACCCAGCGCGGCGACGACGCCGAGGACGGACAGGGTGTGCAGGATCGCACTCTTCATACGGACGGGCCCCTGGAGAGTTGAGGAGATCGGAATCGGAAATGCTCGCTTCGCATGAGATGACGGGTCGCGCCCTCCTCGTCGAGTGGCGCGGTCGCCCACGCGCGATAGTCTCGCCGATCCCACGCCGATTTACATCCTTGTTGTTCGCCGGCTCCCTGTTTTTCGGGAGGATTCGGGCTCGAAATGTCCCGTACGCCGCCCGAAATCCTCATCGAAAGAGGAGGAATCGGCCGTCCGCGGCCACGACGCCGGCGGCGCCCTGGCCCGGGCTCGGCGCGGATCCGGCCTTCCCCGAGGGGCGGCCTTCGCCGTCGTAGAGCTGCCATCCGAGGCGGCCTTCGAGCTTCCAGGCGACCAGCGTCGAGCCGTCCGGGCCGGGCAGGGCGATCAGGCCGGTCCGCATCCCGGACCGGCCGGGCGTCGCGATCTCTCCGGGCTTCCACGTGCCCCCCTCGCCGTCCAGGCGGGCGAAATCGATCTGCCCTTTGGTCGGCCAGGCGGCCGCGAAGCCTTTGGGGCCGCGGGTGATCGCGTAGTAGGTCATGGGGCAGCCGTCGATCTTCCACGGCGTCTGGCTCACCCGCTTGCGGGTCGTCCGGCCCCGTTCCTGGTCCCAGAGCACGACGTACATGTCGCGCTCGTCGTCGGTCTCCTCGCGATAGAGGACCGCCAGGCGGCCGTCCTCGCCGTACACGGCGCTCGTCGTGCAGCAGTTGCACGGGTTGTAGCCCGGGTCGATCTCGAGGTTGGGGCCGAACGTCTTGCCGTCGTCGTGCGAGACGTTGGCGTAGAGCCGGTCCGACAGCCAGCAGGCGGTCACCTCGCCCTTCTCATCGGCCGCCAGCGAGAAGCCCTCGCTCGGCTTCTTGTTGAGGTTCCGCACCGGCGCGAACGCCGACGAGCCGGGTTCCAGGCTCGCGTAGAAGAGGCCCCATTCCTCCTGGGGTAGCTTCAACTTCCAGGCGTTCGTGCCCATCGCCACGTGGACCCGGCCGCCCCGGCCCACGGCCATGTCCCAGGCGGAAAACTCCAGGCCCGCCGGCCCCGCGTCCTCGCCCACGACGGGAAGCGGGGCGGAGAACGTCGCGCCGCCGTCGCTGGACCTCGCGTAATTCGGGCCGCCGGGCGCGTCGCAGAGGACGTGGATCGTCCCCTGGGCGTCGACCCTCGCCGTCACCGGACGCCCCGGCGCCGGCACGGCGACCGTCGTCACTCGGGCGTCGTCGGCACGCGCCGAAGGCGACGAAAAGAGCATCATGCCCAGCGCGGCGAGCGCGGTCCCGGCCTGCGTGATCGTCATGGTGGGTCCTCGATCGGTTCGGGGAGTCGCGGAACGACTCCCATTCTAACCGTCGAGCCGCGCCGGGGGCCCGGTCGTCGTAGGCCGCCTGGTCAGTCCAGCAAACCCGACGTGGCGGGGGCCTTGTCGACCCAGCGGACTTGCACCCACCGCCCGAAGGGGCCGACGGCCAGGCCGGGGAGGCGGGCCCAGCCCTCGGCGAGCCGGCCGTCGGAGTCGCGGACGGTCAGGCGGTAGACGTAGTCGGTCCGGGTGGACTTCCAGAAGAAAGGTCCCCGCCAGAATCGCGCGAGCCGCTGGGAGACGATGGTCAGCCCCTGCTCGTCGGCCCAGCGGCGGAGGCGACGCTCGACGTCGCGTGCGCTCCAGACGATCAGGGCGAGGATGGCGAGAATCGTCGCGAGGACGACGGCCAGCGAAGTCGCGTCGTATGACCGCATCACGTCTCACCTCTCGTCCCGCACGTTGTCGCCGCCGCAGAGGGCGCTTTAAGATAGTATACGGACAGAGCGGCCCGCGCGTCGGGGCGTACGCCGTCTTCGAACATTTCTTGCGCCGGGGCGGGATCCGTTTCATGAAGAACGAGGATTTCGAGAAGCTCGGGGTCTTTTATCTCGGCAAGGAGTACGACGTCAAGGAGAAGAAGACGACGTCGAGCCTGGTGCTGTACGACTCGAAGCAGCTCACGACCCACGCGGTCTGCGTGGGGATGACGGGGAGCGGCAAGACGGGGCTCTGCATCGCGATGCTGGAGGAGGCCGCGATCGACGGCATCCCGGTCATCGCCGTCGACCCCAAGGGGGACATCGGCAACCTCCTGCTCGACTTCCCCGAGCTGCGCGGGGCCGACTTCCTCCCCTGGGTCGACGCCGACGAGGCCGCCCGCCAGGGGATGGACCGCGACGCCTTCGCCGACAAGACGGCCGAGACCTGGCGCGAGGGCCTCGCGAAGTGGGGCCAGGACGGCGCCCGGATCCAGCGGCTCAAAGACTCGGTCGACATGGCGATCTACACGCCCGGCAGCAGCGCCGGGCTGCCGATGACCGTGCTGCGGTCGTTCTCGGCCCCGTCTGCCGCGCTGATCGAGCAGGGCGAGGCGTATCGCGAGCGGGTGGCCTCGGCCGTCTCGGGGCTGCTGGCCTTGCTGGGCGTGGACGCCGACCCGATGACCAGCCGCGAGCACATCCTGCTCTCGAACATCCTCGACGCCTCGTGGCGCGAGGGCCGCGACCTCGACCTGACCGACCTCATCCACGGCATCCAGTCGCCGTCGTTCGACAAGGTCGGCGTCATCGACCTGGACGCGTTCTACCCGGCGAAGGACCGCTTCGCCCTGGCGATGCGCCTGAACAACCTGATCGCCTCGCCCGGCTTCGCCGCCTGGATGGAAGGCGACGCGCTCGACGTCGGGGCGCTGCTCGCCACCCCCGAGGGCAAGCCCCGGATCTCGATCCTCTCGATCGCCCACCTGAGCGACGCCGAGCGGATGTTCTTCGTCACGATCCTGCTGAACGAGGTCGTGTCGTGGGTCCGCGCCCAGCCGGGGACGTCGAGCCTGCGGGCGATCCTCTACATGGACGAGATCTTCGGCTTCTTCCCCCCCTCGGCCAACCCGCCTTCGAAGAAGCCGATGCTCACCCTGCTCAAGCAGGCGCGGGCCTTCGGCCTGGGGGTCGTGCTGGCGACCCAGAACCCCGTCGACCTGGACTACAAGGGGCTCTCGAACGCCGGGGCGTGGTTCCTCGGCCGGCTCCAGACCAAGCGCGACAAGGACCGCGTGCTGGAGGGCCTCGAAGGGGCCTCCAACGCCGCCGGCAAGAGCTTCGACCGCGACGAGATGGACAGGACCCTCTCGTCGCTGGGCAAGCGCGTGTTCCTGCTGAACAACGTCCACGAAGACCACCCGATCGTCTTCGAGAGCCGATGGGCCCTCAGCTACCTGCGCGGGCCGCTCAACCGCGAGCAGATCCAGACCCTGATGGCCCCCAGGAAGAAGGCGCTGGCCGCCGCCCCCGCCCGCCGCCCGGACCCCGCCGCGGCGACCACCCGCGCCAAGCCCGCGGCCGTCGCCGAAGTTGATGAGGATGAGGCCCCTGACGAAGCGCCGACCCCGCCCGCCCCGGCGCCGAAGCCGACCCCGACGGCCCGCGAGAGCCGGCCGTCGTCCTCCTCGACGGGCCGCCGTCCGGTCCTCCCGCCCGACGTCCCCGAGTTCTTCGCGGAGACCGCCCCGACGGCGACGGGCGCGGGCCCCGCCTACCGGCCCACGCTCCTGGGGGTGGCCCGGTTGCACTACGTCGAGAAGAAAGTCGGCGTCGACTACTGGGAGACGCTGGCGATCCTCCGGCCCGTCGGCGACGAGCTGCCGGCCGACGTCTGGGAGGGGGGCAAGCAACTCACCGAGCGGATCCCCGTGCTGGACAAGTCTCCCGAGCCCAACGCCACGTTCGCCGACCTGCCCGCGGCCATGACCCGGGCCAAGAGCTACCCCGAGTGGACCAAGGCCCTCAAAAACTACCTGTACCGAGACCGCCGCCTGACCATCTGGACGTGCCCCGAGCTGAAGGCCTACGGCCGCCCCGAGGAGACGGCGCGGGACTTCCGCGCGAGGCTCGCCCAGGCCGCGCGCGAGCGCCGCGACGCCGAGGTCGAGAAGCTCCGCGCGGAGTTCGGCCCCCGCCGCGCCGACCTGGAGAAGAAGCTCCGCGCCGCCCACGAGGCGCTCGAGAAGGAGCAGGAGCGGGCGTCGAAGTCGGGCTGGGACGCCGCCGTGTCGTTCGGGACGTCGGTCCTCGACGCCTTCACCGGCCGCAAGACCTGGACCAAGACCAACGTCAGCAAGGTCGGCACGGCCGCCAAGGCCGCCACCAAGGCCGTGCAGCAGCGCGGCCAGGTCGGCACGGCCCAGGAGCGCGTCGACGCCCTGAACGCCGAGTACGTCGAGCTGGAGACCGAGTTCCAGACCGAGCTCGAGCACATCAAGACCACCCGCAGCCCCGAGCTGCTCAAGCTCGAGCCGCTGGAGCTGACCCCCCGCAAGGCCGACGTCACCATCGACCAGGTCGTCCTCGCCTGGACCGCCGGCCCCGCCGCGACGGACGAGGCGTGACCGCCGGGCCGGGGCCGTCCGCGGCGGGCCGAAGGCCTATCCCTCGGCCGGGCCCGTCGACTATCGTGGAATCCCGCGTGGTGCGGGATCGTTCATTGGCGCGGAGGATGGGCCGTGGTTTCGGCTGAGTTGGATCGTCCCGGTCATGGCCACTCGGCGGGGATGTTCACCCGCATGCGCGAGGCGACCGGCACGGTGTACGGCGACATCGGCACGTCCGTCCTCTACACGCTCATGGAGATCACCCGCGAGACGGTGGCGCTGAAGCACCACGTCCACGGCGAGGAGCTGACGGCCCTCCTCCAGTCGGGCGGCGACCTCGTCAGCCCCCGCGAGGCCCTGGGCGGGCTCAGCCTCGTCTTCTGGGCCCTCATCTTCCTGACGATCAAGTACGACCTGATCATCATGCGGGCCGACAACCACGGCGAGGGGGGGACCTTCGCCCTCTGGGGCCTCCTCAAGGGGTTCTCGGGGAAGATCTTCGGGTTCGCGATGGTCGGCTACCTGGTCGTCGCCGCGGCGGGCCTGCTCGCGGCCGACGGCGTGATCACGCCGCCGATCAGCATGCTCGGCGCTTACGAGCCCCTCGGCGAGTCGCTGGCCGTGGCGGCGACCCTCGTCAGCCTGTTCGTCCTCTTCAAGCCCCAGTGGCGCGGGACGAGCCAGGTGGGGGGGCTGTTCGGCTGGTTCATGATGCTCGTCTGGTTCCCCTGGATCGCCGTCAAGGGCGTCCCCTGGATCCTCCGGAGCCCCGAAGTCTTCCTGGCGCTCGACCCGTCGTACGCGGTCCGCTTCCTCGGCGAGTTCCCCACGATCGGCGTCTTCGTGATCTTCGGGGTCGTGGTGCTGGCCATCACGGGCGGCGAGGCGAAGTACGCCGACATCGGCCACTTCGCGCGGCGGGG
The DNA here is from genome assembly GCF_029589435.1 of Paludisphaera mucosa. NCBI lineage: Bacteria > Pseudomonadati > Planctomycetota > Planctomycetia > Isosphaerales > Isosphaeraceae > Paludisphaera > Paludisphaera mucosa. The sequence goes on from NZ_JARRAG010000001.1 coordinate 151,343, forward strand.
CCAGATCCACGTCGGCGAGGGCCAGAGCGTCGACCCCCGGGATTCGGGCCGACGGCCGGTGATGTACTCCTGGTTCGTCCTGGTCCTGCCGTGCCTGGTGCTGAACTACGCCGGGCAGGTCGGCTACCTGCTGCAGAAGGGCGTTCCGCCGCGCGCGAACACGTTCTACGCGCTCACCCCCAGGACGGGCGACGCGGACGTGGACGGCGTGATCCTGGGCGTCGACATGGTGATCTCGGCCGTCGCGGCGTTCATCGCCTCGCAGGCCCTGATCACCGGCATGTTCTCGATCGTCAAGCAGGCGATCGCGCTGGGGTTCTGCCCGCGGTTCGTGGTCCGATTCACGAGCCGCGAGGCGGAGGGGCAGGTCTACATCCCGGCCATCAACTGGTCGATGTTCCTGGGCTGCGTGATGATCACGCTCGCCTTCCGGACGGCGGGCAACCTGGCCGCGGCGTACGGCATCGCGGTCACCGGGACCATGGGCATCACGACGCTCACCTTCGGATACGTCGCGCACTACCGATGGGGCTGGAGCCTGGGCCGGGCTCTCGCCGTCTGCGCGCCGATCATGGCGGTGGACCTGCTCTTCTTCGTCAGCAACCTCCTGAAGTTCACGCACGGCGGCTACTACCCGGTGGCCATCGCCGCCGCGCTGGTCGCCGTGATGCTGACCTGGCAGTGGGGCCGGGGCGAGCTGGCCAAGGCCTTCTACGCCTTCGGCGTGCAGGGGGGCAAGAAGGTGGGCTGGCTCGTGGCGCTTCGCGAGAAGGTCGACGAGATCCAGATGTCGATCCAGGAGAACCTGCCGCTGGCGAGGACCCTGGTGCAGGGGAGGCGCCGGCTGGTGGAGACCGACCGCGCCCTCGTCTTCCTCTGCTCGCGCCCGGTCCACGACCTCGACGAGTACCTGCCCGTCCCGATCCGCGTCTTCCTCAAGAAGTACGGTGTGCTGCCCGCGCACGTCACGTTCTTCCACGTGAGGCAGCTCACGGTCGCCGAGGCGGAGCGCGGCAGCCCGCGGTTCCAGGTGTTCGACCTCGGCCGGAACATCGTCTCGATCACCGCGACCTACGGCTACATGGAGCAGCCCGACATCCGCGGCGCGCTCCGCGAGCTGCAGCTCAAGGACGAGATCCACATCCCCTCCGACCGCTGGATCATCGAGACCGGCGAGGAGGAGATCATCACCCGCGACGACCTGCCGTTCCTGCGGTGGATCCGGATCCACTTCTTCCGGTTCATCCTCCGCCTCTCCACGCCGGCCCACAAGTTCCTCGGCCTGGGCTACGACGCGGGGGTGTCGAAGGAGATCATCCCGGTCGTCTTCAGCCGCGAAGGCGTGAAGGTGGCCCTGCCCGAACTGGAGATCAACGAGCCCGAACCACCGTCGTCGCACGGCGGCGTCATCGCCGGCGGCCTCGAGCCCGCGGCCGTCGGCCCTCGCGGGGACGGGGCGTAGGCGACCTCAGGCCGTCGCTTCGGTCTCGGCCCGCGCGAGGGCGCCGATCCGGAAGTGGGGCGGGGGGATCGCCCGCCCGTTCGGGGAGGACCGGCGGCGGAGCCGCAGGGCGGGACGCTCGATGAGGCGAAGGCTCAGGTGGGCGAAGACGCCCGCGAGGGCCCAGGCGGTCAGGAAGTGCGTGAAGGGGTTCAACTGCGGCCGAAACGCCACCAGCAGCATGATCTGGATCGGGCAGGCGTAGAGATAGAGGCCGTAGGAATAGTCGCCGAGCCAGGCGAGCTTCGCCGCGCGGGCTCCGGGGCGGAACGCGGCGAAGAGGAGCACGTACGCCCCGTAGAGCGGGAAGGTCAGCGACATGACCCGGTAAGGCCAGATCTCATAAGGCCACCAGCCGCCGCCGTACCCCGCCAGGCCCGCCGCGGCGACCGCGAACCAGCCCCACGACAGCGGGATCCGATCGCGATAGGCGTAGAACACGACCCCCGACAGGAAGCACGTCAGCAGCCGAGGGTGCTGCGCCTCGACGCCGGCCTCGACCCCGGAGACGAACCAGGCCGCGTAGACCGCCCACGACGCGGCCCAGATCGCCATGATGGGCCAGCGCCTGGCGATCCAACCGGCCGAGCCCAGCAGGCCGATCAGCCCGTAGTAGTAGAAGTCGTAGCGGATCGTCCAGAGCGAGCCGTTCACCCCCAACTCGCGGAAGTCGAGGACCAGGGCCGGCAGGACCAGGTCGCTCCACGACGGGACGGCCGGCCTGGGCACGCCGCGGGCGGCGAGCCACGGGGCCGCGACGAGGCTGGAGAAGGCGACCGCCGCGAAGAACCCGGGATAGACCCGGTACGCCCGCCGGGCCACGAAGTCGGCCCAGCCCCGCGACGAGCCCCAGCTCCGCGCGACCAGGAAGCCGCTCAGGATGAAGAAGGCGTCGACCGACGTCCTGCCCAGCGTGTACTGGCCCGAGGTCAGCAGCACCATCGGGTCGTTCGCGAGCGAACGGCCGTACATGTGCAGCGAGTGCGACAGGACGACGAGGCTCGTGAGCACGAACCGCACGAGGCCCACGGCGTTGTCGCGGTCGCCCTCCGGTCGATCGAGGGTCGAACGAGCGTCCATGAGAAGGGCTCCGGGGCGTCCGTGCGGGAGGAGGAAGTCCGCGTCCTTGCGGCGGTCGGGGCGTCGGCGGTCAGTCGGGGTCGGAGTCCTCGGCCTCGAGCTGCTTCCGCGCGGCCTCGATGGCGGCGAGCTTCTCGGGGCCGATCTCGGGATACGTCGAATGGAGGCCCTCGACGGCCTCGGCGATCGTGTGGGCGACGATGGCGCGGGCGACCCACTTGTGATCGGCCGGGACGACGTGCCAGGGCGCCCATTTGGTGCTGGTGGCGGCGATGGCTTCCTCATAGGCGGCCATGTAGTCGTCCCAGTAGCCGCGCTCGGAGATGTCGGACGGCGAGAACTTCCAGTGCCGCGTCGGGTCGTTCAACCGCTTGAGGAACCGCTTGCGCTGCTCCTTCTTGGAGACGTTCAGGAAGAACTTGATCACCTTCGTCCCGTTGCGGCTCAGGTGCCGCTCCAGGTTGTTGAGGTCCTCGAAACGGTCGGTCCAGAACGACGGCTCGATCTTCGCGTCGGGGATCCGCTCGGCCTGCGCCAGCTCGGGGTGGACGCGGACCACCAGGACTTCTTCATAGTACGACCGGTTGAAGATGCCGATGCGTCCCCGTTCCGGCAGGGCCTTGGTGTAGCGCCATAGGAAGTTGTGGTCGAGCTCCTCGGTCGAGGGCTGCTTGAAGCTGAAGACCTGGCAGCCCTGCGGGTTGACGCCCGACATGACGTGCTTGATCGTGCCGTCCTTGCCCGCCGCGTCCATGGCCTGGAGGATCACCAGGACGGACCAGGTGTCCGCGGCGTAGAGCCGGTCCTGGGCCTCGGCCAGCTCGGCGCTGCTCTCGGCCAGCAGGGTCTCGGCGAACTTCTTCCGCTTGGCCTTGGGGACGTCCTCGTCGCCGGCCCAGCCGGGATCGTGGTCCTTGAGCCGGAACTTCTTGTCGTGCGGGACGCGGCACATTTCGACGACGTCTTCCAGCTTCAGCATGGGACGGGCTCCTCGATCAGGGTCGGCATCGGCCGCGACGGGCCTCGGCGCCGGACGACCTCCCTTCTACGACTTCCCCGACGCGGCGTCGACCACCGAGCGGTCGCGGCCGGCGCTCACGGCTTCCGCGCGATTTGCTCCGTGCGGTCGAGCCGGGCGAGCGCGGCGCGGGCGAGATCGGAGGCGACGGAGCGGTCGACGGCGTGGCCGCGGACCCACTCGAGGTGCTCGCGCGCCTCGGCGGTCTTGTTCTTGCGCAACAGGTCGAGCGCGACGATCGTCCGGGCTTCGGCGCGCTGGACGTCGTTGCCGGCGGCCGCGATCAACTCGGCCTCGGGGAGGTCGCCGTTGAGATGCAGGAGGACCGGCCGGGGCCAGTCGGTGCGCTGCGGCAGTTTGGCGAGGGCCTCCTCCAGGAACGCGTACGCGGCCGGGTCGCGGACGGCCCGACGCTCGGCCAGCACGCCGAGCATCGCCATGTAGCCGGCGGCGGGGTCGGCCCAGCCGGCGAGGTTGAGGAACGCGCGGGCGTCGGTCTCGGCGCCGTCGACGTCGGCGCAGAGTCGCGACCAGCCCCGGGCGATGTAGGTCTCGGCCCGCCCCGGCTCGGCCGCCGCGGCCCGGTCGAAGGCCTCGATGGCGCGGGGCCAGTCGCCGGCGGCCTGGAGCGAACGGCCCTCCGCCAGGCGGGTCTCGGCGACGCTCGCGGGGGCCGGCCGCGGCGCGGGGCTGCGCAGGGCCATCCGTTCGCGCGACATCTCGGCGAAGACCTTGTGCGGGCCGCCGTACGACGCGAGGAGCCTGGGGTCGGCCTCCTCGACGGCCTTGTAGTCGGCGAGGGCCTGCTCGCGGAGCCCCAGCTTGGCGTAGACGTTGCCGCGGTTGAAGTGGACGATCGCGTTCTTGGGGGCGAGCTTCACGGCCTCGCCGAGGTCTTCGAGCGACCGCTCGTACTCGCCCAGCATGAAGTAGGCCAGGCCGCAGTTGGTGCGGGCGCCGGCGTTGTCCGGGTCGAGCTTGATCGCGCGGTCGAGGTCGGCCACGGCCTCTTCGTAGCGGGCCAGGTTGTTGTAGGCCGCGCCTCGGTTCTGGTAGGCCTTGGCGTTCTTGGGGTCGATCTGGATCGCCCGATCCAGCTCGGCGAGCGCCTCGCGGGGCCGATTCATGCGGACGAGCACGCCGCCGCGGTCCTTGAGCGTCTCGGAGTCGTTGGGGCGGAGCTTGCCGACGACCTCGAAGTCGGCGAGCGCCTCGTCGTTGCGGCCGAGCCGCGAGCGCAGGCCGCCGCGCAGGCGGTAGGCGAAGGCGTAGCTCGGGTCGATCGCGACGGCGCGGGAGTAGTCGGCCTCGGCCCGGTCGTCGTGCTTGAGGTCTTCGAGCAGCCGGCCCCGGCTGGCGAAGGCGCGGGGGTAGCCCGGCCCGAGCCGGACGGCCTCGTCCAGGTCCGCGAGCGCCCGGTCGAAATCGCCGAGGGCGCGGTGGACGTCGCCCCGGCCGATCCGGCTGTTGGGGTCGCCCGGATCGATCCGGATCGCCTGGTCGTACTCCGCGAGCGCCTCGTCGTTCCGGTTGAGCCGGTGGTGGACCTGCGCGAGTCCCGAATAGGCGGTCGCGCGGGCCTCCTGGACGGCGTCGCGGCCGCCGGAGCCGAGCCCCCGGGCTCCGTTGAGGGGGATCTCCCAGAGCCGGATCGAGCGGACGAACGCGGCCTCGGCCTCGTCGAGCCGGCCCAGCAGCAACAGCGCGACGCCGCGGTCGGTCTGGCCCGACGTGTTCAACGGGTCGCGCTGGATCACCCGCTCGAAATCGGCCAGGGCCTTCGACGGCCGGTTCAGCCGCAGGTAGGCGTTGCCCCGCTTGATGAGGGCTTCCAGGTCGTTGGGGTGCCGTTCGAGGACCGCGTCGAACCGCGCGACGGCCTCGGCGGGGCGGCCCGCCTTGTAGAGCGCCAGGGCTTCGGCCCGCAGCGCGTTGGTGGAGCCCGCCCGGGAGGGGAGGCCGCCCCAGCAGGCCAGGGCGAGACAGACCGCGAGCGGGGCCTTCTTCACCGTCATTGCGAACGACCGTCCTTGGTCAGGCGTCGGCTTCGATCGAACTCACCCCCCTCCTCATCGGCCCGCGAGACGACCGAACGACGCCCCGTCGGCCCCGGGAAATCGGCCGCAGTACGGGTTCTCGCGAGCTTTCCGCGGCTTTCGGAAACGACCAAATGCGCGAGGAATCCGCGCGTTTCGGCGGTCCGCCTTGTTGGGAATATTCCGTGCGGCCGGCTCGTCGCGATCATCGCGACGAGCGGCCGACCTTACTTGATGCCGGCGAGGGTCGCCTTCGCGTCGGCGAAGACCTGGAACCTGGACGTGAGCAAGTCCATGGTCTCTCTGGCCTGGGAGACCTGCTGCTGGAGCCTGATGAGCGCGACCTCGACCTCGCCGCCCCCCGCGAGCAGGTTCGAGAGCAGGCCGCCCAGGGCCCCGGAGCCGCTCTGGGAGAGCCGGCTTTCCAGCCCTTCGACGCTGAGGCGGGCGCGACGGGGACGAAGGTCACGATCACGAGTTTCGATGAAGCGGATCCGCGTGTTCATCACAGGCTCCCGACGAGGAAGGGTCGAGGTTTTGGCGAGGGGAATCGCCTCGCCACCCTTCCTCGAACGTCGGGGGTGTGACAGCATCTCGCCGGCGGCGCGGCCGGCTCACTCGGTCTCCGTCTCCTCGATCGAGCGGAGGACGTCGCGGACCTGGTCGGGAAGCTCGGCGTCGCCGAGGTCGGACCACTGGCCGAGGGCCAGGATGGTCCGGCGCGGGGTGCGGAAGCAGCGGATCGAGGCGGCGTTGGTCATGTCGAACGTGACGAATTCCAGGTTGTGGCCGGTCGCGGCGTGATCGTTGATCGTCTCCAGCACCGGCGCGGCGTCCAGCTCGGGATAGTCGTCGCGCATCGCCTCGAGCGCGGCGTCGGCCACCTCGGCCGGGTCGGGCCGGGATTCGTCCGTCTGGATCACCGCGAAGCCCAGTCCGTCGGGGGCCTGCACCGCCACCGTGCGCACCGCGCCGTTCTCGGTCTCCTCCAGCAGCCAGTCGGGCGGGTACTCGAACCGCAGCCCTTGCTCCTCGTAAGTCTGGACGGACACCGCGCGCCTCCTTTCCCTGACGATCGATCCCCATCAAGCCCGACGACGTCGCCCTTCGGATCGTCGCGAGAACGGGACCGCCGATCGTAACGCGCAGGGCCGCGACCGCCAATCGCCGGGCGGCGTCGTGCTTGACTCCGTCGAGCCTCGTTCTCTATATTTTCGATTTACTTTGTAGGAATGCGTCGACGGACGGCAACTCCTCTTCAGGGCGGGCTTTCATGAAGCGACTCATGCGGTGGACGACGGCGGTCGTCGTGGCGACGGTCGTACTCTCGGGCCAGACGTCGGCGGACGACCGGAAGCCGAACGTGGTGTTCATCCTGGCGGACGACCTCGGTTATACCGACGTCGCCTGCTACGGCAGCCGATACTATCGGACGCCGAACATCGACCGCCTGGCCACGGAGGGGATCCGGCTCACCGATGGCTACTCGTGCGGCCCCAACTGCCAGCCCACGCGGGCGGCGCTCATGAGCGGCCGGTACGGACCGAGGACCGGCGTGTACACGGTGGGGTCGATCGAGCGGTTCGCCTGGCGGACGCGGCCGCTGAAACCCGTCGACAACGTCGTGAAGCTGCCGCTGGAGACGCACACGCTCGCCCAGGCGATCCACGAGGCCGGCTACGCCACGGGCCTGTTCGGCAAGTGGCACCTCGGACAGGACGACGCCCACCACCCCTCGAAGCGCGGGTTCGACGAGGCGATCGTCTCGATGGGCAAGCACTTCGACTTCGAGACGATCCCCAAGGTCGAGCATCCGCCCGAGGCCTACCTCGCCGACTTCCTGACCGACAAGGCGGTCGACTTCATCACCCGCCACAAGGACGGGCCGTTCTTCCTGGCGCTCCACCACTTCGGGGTCCACGCCCCCCATCAGGCCAAGCCCGAACTGATCGCGAAGTTCAAGGACGCGCCGCCGGCCGGCGGGCATCGCGACCCGACGTACGCCGCGATGATCGCCAGCGTCGACGAGAGCGTGGGCCGGGTCCTGAAGACGATCGACGACCTGGGCCTCGGCGACGACACGCTGGTCGTCTTCACGAGCGACAACGGAGGCGTCGGCGGCTACGGCCGCGAGGGGATCGCGGTCGGCAAGGAGATCACCGACAACGCCCCGCTCCGGGGCGGCAAGGGGATGCTCTACGAGGGGGGCGTCCGCGTCCCGTACATCTTCCGCTGGACCGGCAAGATCCCGTCGGGGACGACCAGCGACCAGCCCATCAACAGCGTCGACCTCTATCCGACCCTGCTCGAAGTCGCCGGCGGCCGGGTTCGGTCGACGCTCGACGGCGTCAGCTACCTGGGCCTGCTCACCAGCGGCGGCCGCGAGCGGCCCGGTCGCGACGCCCTGTACTGGCACTTCCCCGGCTACCTCGGCGCGGCGCGGGGCCAGTGGCGGACCACGCCCGCCGGCGCGATCCGAGACGGCGACTGGAAGGTCGTCGAGCATTTCGAGACCGGCAAGGTCGAGCTATACAACCTGCGCGACGACCCCGGCGAGAAGCACGACCTCGCCGCCGCCCAGCCCGACCGCGCCGCGGCGCTGCACGCCAGGCTCGTCGCCTGGCGCAAGCGCGTGAACGCCCCCATGCCCACGCCCCATACGCCCGACCCCGAGGCGGCCGCGAAGAAGGGGAGGGGGGCCGGGGACGACGAGTGATCCGGCCGCGGGTCACCACCCCAAGAGATGGTAGACCATGTCGACGAGCCCCGGGTCGTCGCGGCCGAGGGCCGGGGCCAGCGCCCGATACGCGGCGACGTCCTCGGCGGTCAGCCTGACGACCATCGGCGCGGACTCGACGCGACGCTCGGCCCCGTCGGACGCCCGCAGATACTTGCAGGCGACGCGGACCGTGTAGGCCCCCGGAGCGGGCGCGTTGCCGAGGTTCAGGCCCGGCCAGAGGCCCTCCCGCAGCTCGACGCGACCCCCCGCGTCGAGACGGACCGTCCCTAGTTCGGGGACCGCGACGCCCAGCCGCTTGAGGGTGTAAGGCGAGATTGCAGCCCTGACCCGGGCGCCGGCGGCGTCCCTCACGTCCACCTCCGTTGAGAACGCGTCGGCGGGGCCCCGGCTCGCATTGGCGAGCGTCACGACGTCGCCCGACCCGTTCCGGACGGCGAGGGCGAGCCGGCTCGCGTGGAGCGGATTCGCGAGCACCCGGGACGTGAGCAGCGAGGGGTGTCGCGCGAACCCCCAGCTCGTCTCCCAGGGGCCCGACTTGAGGGCTTCAGCCTGCCCGGACGGGCTCGGATAGGAAAGCTCCAGCACCAGGCCGTCCTCGTTGGGCGGCGGCGCCTGATCGACCAGGATGTGTACGTCGGCCGCCCCGCGGCGAGAATGGCGCTGGGCGACGAGTCCGATCGCGGCGGCGAGGGCTGCCGACGAGACGAGGGCGATCCGGAGGAGCCTGCGTCTGCGCGGCGTCATGCGGGCGGCCTCCGGTCGAGCAACGAGCCGACCCGGCTCGCGCGAGGCGCGGCCGGGCCGGCGTGGGGCGATGCTTTCGGGCGTGCGTCGGATCAATAGGCGTCGGAGCTGACGACCTCGCCGCCTCGGGTCGAGGAGATGGCCTGATAGGTCGGCGGGCTGACGGAGTTCTTGACGAACTTCACGCTGCCGTCGCAGAAGCCGACGTTGACGCCGCCGGCGTGGTTGCTGCGGGCGGCGATCATCACCAGGCCGCCGGGGCCGCCGACGCAGGGGGCGTTCTTGCCGAACGGGTAGTTGCAGTAGCCCTGGTCCTGCATCCAGTCGGGCTTCGAGGTATTAGGCGTCAGGTAGCCCGAGAAGTTGCCGGCGTACGCCCAGTGCGAGAAGCCGCGGAGGTCCCAGCTCGCGCCCGAGACGCCGACGAGGACCTCGGAGGTCATCATCGTGTTGCTCAGGCCGTCGGTGATCGCGGCGAACCGGACCGTGCCGTTCTGGGCCCCCTGGCCGCCGCCCGCCGCGATGTCGGCCTTGGGCGCGCCCACGTCGCCGAACGGGGCGCCGAGGAAGTCGTAGCGGACGTTGTTGTCGAGGAAGTAGGGCTGGAGCGAGCCCCCCTGGATGCTCCCCTGCTGCATGGTGATGTTGCCGAAGTTCACGACGTAATTCTGCGACGTCACGAGCTTGCCCAGGTTGCCGATGCCGACCGTGCGCTCGTTGTTGCCGTCGCTGGGGCAGAAGTACGCGCTGACCCGGGTGGAGGTCACCGTGATGTTGGCCGCGCCGGCGTAGCGGAAGTCCCCCTCGACGGCGGAGGCGGCCGGCTGGTTGGGGTCGTTGTTCCCGGAGGAGTTCCACGAGTTGAACAGCGCCTGCTGCTCGACGAACGGCAGCACCGGGATCAGCCACGAGCCCCAGCAGCAGCCCCGCATGCCCTGGGGCAGCACGCTGTTGCCGCTCTCGTAATTGTGCATGCCCAGGCCGATCTGCTTCAGGTTGTTGACGCACTGGGCGCGGCGGGCGGCCTCGCGGGCCGACTGCACGGCGGGGAGCAGCAGGGCGATGAGGACGGCGATGATCGCGATCACCACCAGCAGTTCGATCAGCGTGAAGCCCGATTTACGACGCGATTCGATCATGGATGAGTTTCCTCGCCTAACGGGTGGGAAGAGACTTGGAACGTCGGACGCCTGGTGAAGAAAGACGACGCCTCGAAGGGCCCGACGGCTCACTTCGTCGTGAGCGCGAAGTCGGCCGTGGTCGACCCGCCCGAGACGACCTCGGCGGTCAGCGTGGACGCGGTGTTGTATTGCTTGGGGATCGGGTCGGCCGCCGGCTTCTTGGGGGGCATCCCGGGCGCGGCCTTCTCCTGCGCCGCCTCGCCGCCGCCGACGGAGCGGATCGACACCTTGTACTTCCCGGGCGTGGGGCCCGTGGCGCGTTCGATCGAGTAGGCTCCGTCGGCGATCACGCCGCCGGCGGGCGCCGCCCCGGCCGAGCCGTCGGCCGGGTCGAACGCGATCACGCCCTTCGCCAGCGGGGCCCCGTCGAGCGTGACCTTGCCGTGGACCGCCTGGCGATTCAGCCCGTCGGCCGAACCCTCGCTGCATCCCGACGACGACCAGACCGCGACCGCCGCGGCCGACCAGGCGACCGCACGCAGTCTTGAAGAAATTCGACGAATCACACACCTCCTCGGTCGTGGGGGGATTCTCCGACCGGCCGCGCCGAAGGGCGCAAGGGAACCCAACGGGAAGGCCCGGAGGCCGCCGCGGGTGATCGGGCCGGTATGGAGAAGGATGTCGGTGGACCCCCGCCGCAGGGAGGAGGGCGGGGGTCGGGGAAACTGGCAAGAGTGAGCGGTGAATGTATCATCCACCAGGAGAGATCATGGGTAGATACCGCGCTGCCGGCTTCATGTCAAAGAGTTTTCTCGGTGGCATATGCCATTTCTTTCACGATCTCTCGCACGCACCGGCCCGTGCGAGACGTCGATCGCAGGGGTCGCGACGGCCCTGACGACGTCCGCCCGGAGGCCCGGCGCGACCGCCCCGCATGGCCGTCGGCGGGCGATCCTGGTAGAGTGGCTGGACGCGGGCGGGCGCGAGCGACGCGCGTCGGCGGCTGAGGAGGAATCGATGAGGATCTTGTCGGGGATTCAGCCTTCGGGCCCGCTGCACATCGGCAACTACCTGGGCGCCATCCGCCAGTACGTCGCGCTCCAGGACGCGAACGACGCCTATTACTTCGTAGCCGACTATCACGCCTTGACGAGCGTGCGCGACGCCTCGCTGCTGCGGAAGTACGTGTCCCACGTCCTGATCGACCTGCTCGCCCTGGGGCTGGACCCGGACGAGGTGGTGCTGTTCGTGCAGTCGGACGTGCCCGAGACGGTCGAGCTGTCGTGGCTCCTGACTACGGTCACGCCGATGGGCTGGCTGGAGAAGTGCGTCAGCTACAAGGACAAGGTGCAGCAGGGGCTCCCCGCCGAGGCCGGCCTCTTCGCCTACCCGGTCCTGCAGGCGGCCGACATCCTGCTCTACGACGCCGACCTCGTCCCGGTGGGCCAGGACCAGAAGCAGCACCTGGAGATCACCCGCGACGTCGCCGAGCGGTTCAATCACGTCTACGGCCGCCGCGAGGGCGTCTTCCGGCTGCCCAAGCCCTACATCCTGGACAACGTGGCCGTCGTCCCGGGCCTCGACGGCCGCAAGATGTCGAAGAGCTACAACAACACGATCGAGATCTTCGAAGACCCCGCGTCGATCCGCAAAAAGGTCAAGAAGTTCGTGACCGACAGCCTCCCCGTCGAGGCCCCCAAGGACCCCGACACGTGTCCGTTGTTCGGCCTCTACAAGCTGTTCGCCAAGCCGGCGGATCGCGAGGAGATCGAGCGGCGCTACCGCGAAGGGGGCGTCGGATACGGCGAGGTCAAGACGCGGCTGGGCGAGGCGCTCATCGAGACCTTCGCCGAGGCCCGCGAGCGCCGGGCCGAGTGGGTCGCCCACCCCGAGCGGGTCGCCGCCGTCCGCGCCGCCGGGGCCGAGAAGGCCCGCGAGACGGCCCGCAAGGTGCTCCACCGGGCTCGGGCGGCGTGCGGCCTGGGATGACCGCCGACGCCCTCCTCATCCTCTCCTCCGACGCTGGAGTCTTGATATGAGTATGCTGTTCTCTCTCCTCTGGTTCCTGCTCATCGGCCTGGTCGCCGGATGGCTCGCGGGCCAGCTCACCAAGGGCCGCGACTTCGGCGCGGTCAACAACATGATCGTCGGCGTCCTCGGCGCGATCCTGGGCGGCTTCCTCTTCGGGATCTTCGGCCTGGGCGCGACGAACACCATCGGCAGCCTGATCACCGCCACCGTCGGCGCGGTCGTCGTCCTCTTCCTGCTGGGCCGCTACGGCAAGCGGCTCTGAAAGGCCCCTTCAAAGACTTGGGTTTTTGACGGCCTTCTCCCCTCGCGGGGGAAGGTGGCCCGAAGGGCCGGATGAGGGGGAGACGAGCACGAAGGCCGTCGCTCCAACATCCGACCTGCCGGCGGATTCCGACGGGGCTTCGCGCGTCCTCCCCTCATCCCCCCCGAGGGGGGAAGGCGTGAAAACGGCCCTTTCAGGGACGCTTCGTCAGATCTCCCAGCCCTTGCGGTAGCTCCCCTTGAGGAGTGCGGAGGCGGCGGAGCTGTTGAGGATCCGGCCGGCGTCGCCGTCGTAGTCGATGGCCTCGCCGGTGCGCATGGCGATGTTGCCGAGCAGGATGGCCTCGGTCTGGACGGCCGCGTACTCGAAGTTCGAGTAGGCGATCTCGGGCTTGCCGGCGCGGATGGCCTGGAACCATTCGAGCTTGTGGTTGTCGTCGGTGTCGCCGCCCCCCTGGATCCGGGGGATGGTCGGCTTGGGGGCCTTGAAGTCCTTGAATCGCTCGTCGGGCCAGAGGCGGCGGCCGACCGACTCGCCGCGGGCCGATCCCATGGTCCCCTCGGCGCCGACGCAGACCCAGCCGTTGTCTTCGGGCTTGAAGCCCTCGGGGAAGAGGTGGGCCGGCGGCCGGTTGGGCTTGCCGTCCTTCGCCCCCTCGTACCAGGTGAGCTTGACCGGCGCGAGCTTGCCGCGCGCGGGGAACTCGTAGACGACCGTCGCCCAGGCGGGGAAGGTCTCGGGGTTGATCTCGCCGCTCTGGGCCGAGATCCGCCTGGGCAGGCCGAGCTTCAGGCCGTGGAACGGGATGTTGGTGTTGTGGCAGCCCATGTCGCCGAGGACGCCGGTCCCGAAGTCCCACCAGCCCCGCCAGAGCATGGGCGTGTAGACCGGGGCGAACGGCCGCTCGGGGGCGGCGGCGAGGAAGAGGTCCCAGTGCAGGTTCGCGGGGACCTCGAACGTCCCCTGCGGCCGCGCCGTGATCTCGGGCGCCTGCTTCCAGTAGACGCTGGGTCGGTCGGTCCAGACGTGGACCTCGGTCACGTCGCCGAGCACGCCGGATTCGAGGATCTCGACGCTGGCGCGGAGGCCGTCGGCGGCCGAGCCCTGGTTGCCCATCTGGGTGCAGACGCCGTGCTTGCGGGCGGTCTCGCGCATCAGGCGGGCCTCCCACACGGTGTGGGTCAGCGGCTTCTGGCAGTAGACGTGCTTGCCCAGCCGCATCGCCGCGACCGACGCCGGCGCGTGGGTGTGGTCGGCCGTCGAGACGGTCACGGCGTCGATCTTGTCGCCCATCTGGGCGAACAGCTCGCGGAAGTCGTGGAAGCCCTTGGCGTCCTTGAACTTCGCCAGCTTCTCCTTGAGCGGGTCGTCGTCGACGTCGCAGAGCGCGACGACCTTGCCGTGGTTCCCCGCGTGGTCGGTGTCGCCGCCCCCCTTGCCGCCCACCCCGATGCAGGCCACCTGGATGACGTCGTTCGGCCCGACGCCCGCCGCCCGGCCGTTGCGGCCCTGGCAGAAGACCCCGAACCCCGCGAGCGAGGCCCCGTACAGGAACGCGCGACGGTCCATTCCCTGCTGCGTGGTCATGGGTGAGACTCCCCGGTGGGTGAAGGAGGGCGGGATGCGCCGGCCCGCGGCGCGAGGCGGCGGGCCGGCGTCAGGCCCACCATAGCGCGCGGCGAGGCGCGACGCCAAGGAATTCCCGACCGCCGCGATCCGCGACCGCCCACGCTTTGGGACGAAGGCGACGACGAGATCCGCCCGCGACGTTGTCCCGTGGAAGGTAGCTTACCCGCTCGATGCGCCGTCGATCCTTCCGCGGATCTGGCGGCGGAGCCTCGCAGCCGACCACGGCCGACGCCTGGGCGGTGCCGGATCGTCAGACGCCCGGCCCCGCGACCTCGACGGTGGACGACCGCGAGATCGTTCGACCAACTGCGACCCGCGGCAGCGTTGCCGCGCACGATCGCATCAGGAGCTCGTCGATGAGCCCAGTGAACGCGCAGATCGATCGCCCGTCCCCGACGCTCAGCCTGCATCCTCGCGGGCGACGGGCGAAGGTGCTGCTGGCCAGCGTGTGCGGCCCCTACGCCCAAGACGACGAGCACGGCAGCCGCTCGCTCAACCCCATGGAGCTGTATCACAACCAGGTCACGCGCGTGCAGGGGCCGTTCTCGCTCCGCATGTTCCACCGCAGCTGGGGGCTGATGCTGATCCAGGCCAACCTGACGGCCCCGTGCACGGTCCTCGACTTCCCGACCTGGGAGCGGTTCGAGGAGGAACTCCGCGGGGGCGACTACGACGTCGTGGGGATCAGCAGCATCGTCCTGAATCAGCACAAGGTCCGGACCATGTGCGAGATGGTGCGCCGCCACCTGCCGAACGCGACCATCGTCATCGGGGGGCACATCGCCAACGTGCCGGACCTGGCGGATCGAGTCGACGCCGATCATATCGTCCGCGGCGACGGCGTGTCGTGGTTCCGGCGGTTTCTGGACGACCAGGTGGACGAGCCCCTGCGCCACCCGTTGATCGTCTCGGGCTTCGGCGCCCGCTGCATGGGGATGAAAGTCGAGGGGAGGCCGGAGGACACCGCGGCCACCCTGATCCCCTCCGTCGGCTGCCCGCTCGGCTGCAACTTCTGCTCGACGTCGGCCATGTTTGGCGGCAAGGGCAAGTCGGTGGACTTCTACAAGACGGGCGACGAGCTGTTCGACATCATGCACCAGCTCTCCACGAGCATGAAGGTGCGCTCGTTCTTCATCATGGACGAGAACTTCCTGCTCCAGCGCAGCCGCGCCCTGCGCGTGTTGGAGCTGATGGAACGCCACCGCAAGCCCTGGTCGCTGTACGTGTTCAGCTCCGCCAACGCCCTGAGGCGTTACACCCTGGAAGAGCTGGTGAGGATCGGCGTGTCGTGGGTCTGGATGGGGCTGGAGGGCGAGGAGAGCGCGTACAAGAAGCTCTCCGGGGTCGACACGTTCGGGCTGGTCCGCGGCCTGCAAAGCCACGGCATCCGGGTCCTGGGCTCGAGCATCATCGGCCTGGAAGACCACAGCCCCGAGAACATCGATCGCGTGATCGCGCACTCGGTGCGGCATCGGACGGACTTCCATCAGTACATGCTTTATACGCCGATCCCGGGCACGCCCCTGCACGCCGAGCTTTCGGCCGCCGGCCGCCTGCTGACCGACTCGGAGTGCGACCCGGCCGACGTGCACGGCCAATCGGTGTTCAACTACCGCCATTCCTCGCTCCCCCCGGGAGTCGAGGGCGAGCTGATGGTGCGGGCCTTCACGCGCGATTTCGAGCAGAACGGGCCGAGCGTCGTGCGGATCGCCGAGACGACGCTCGCGGGCTGGCTCCGCCACAAGTCGCACCCCGACCCGCGCGTCCGCGATCGCATGAAGTGGGAGGCGCGGCCGCTGTCGTCGAGCTACGCGGCCATGGTGGCGGCCGCCCGACTCTATTTCCGCGATCGTCCGGACCTCCACGCCAGGATGGACCGCCTGCTCGGCGACCTGATCCGCGAATTCGGCTGGAAGGCCCGGGCGTCGGCGGCCCTCGGCGGCCGCCTGCTGCACTGGACCTCCCGGCGCGAGGCCGACCGCCTGGCCCGCGGCTGGTCCTACGAGCCGGACACGTTCTACGAGGTGAACGAGGCGGCCGCCGCACAGCCCCGGCGACGCCGCGCCGCGCTCTGCCGGAGCGTCGGCTGCTCCGCGACGTCGTCCCCGGCGGCTGAGGCGCACTCCTGAATCGCTTCCGCCCGATGGAGGAGAGTTCCGAGGTCGGTTCGCGGCGAAATCCGCACGGGCCGACTCACGGCTCGCCGCCATGCCAGTCGAATCCGCACCAGAAGCACTGGCGGGCCTTCGGCGTGCGGACGACCCGTCGGCATTTCGGGCAACGGTTCACGAACGACTCGTCGGCCGCTTCGGCCAGGACCCGCTTGCAGACGCGACGGCGGAACGCTTCCGGACCGTCCGTCAGTGCGGCGTTGATTTCGGGGTCGTCGGTCCGCCCCCACCTGACGGCCAGGGGGTGGTCCGGCTTCGCCCCGATCAGGGCGGCCTTCTCTCGGCCGACGATCGCGCTCCCAACCCTTCGCTCGTCGTCGGTCATCCGGGCCCGAAAGTGGCTCCAGACGTACCGGGTCAACTCGTGATCGTCCTCGTACTCCACCTGCGGTTGCCCTCGGATCAGCCTTGAGGGTCGACCCGGGCGAGGGCTTCCTGGACGTCCTTGAGCTTCACCGGCTTGGACAGGACGACCTGGTCGTCGGCGGCGGGGAGCTTGTCCTTGAGGGCGCCCTGGCGGGGGCCGAGGAGGACCACGACCCGGAACGGGTGGGCGGCTTCGCGGGCCTTGTCGCGCATGTCCTTCAGGTGTTCGAGGGCGCCGGAGCCCAGGCCGTCGAGGTCGAAGAGGACGACGTCGGTCGGCCGTTCGCGGTAGCGTTCGGCGGCGTGCTCGGCGTCGGCGATCAGCAGCACGCGATAGCCCTTGCGCGCCAGGTTCTTCCGCAGCGCGTCCTGGATCTCGGCCTGGGACTCGACGCAGAGCAGGCTGCGCCGGGCGTCGGCCGGGGTCTCGACCTCGGCGGGCGCGGGGGACGCCGCGGCCGCCGCAGGGCGGGCTTCGGGCTCCTCGGCGGGCGCGAGGCCCAGCAGGGCCCCCAGGTCGGTGGCCTCGTCGCTCTTGCGGGAGTCGAACCCGTCCAGGTCGAGCGCCATGGCTTCTTCGGCGGTCGCGTCCGGGGGCGCGTCGGGGTCGTTGGTGAGGAACGGGTTGCGGAAGATCGCGCTCCCCAGCTCGGGGTCGAGTTCCAGCTCGTGGTCGGACTCGGGCGGGGCGGCCCCGGCCCGGCGGCGGTCGCGATAGGTTTCCAGGTCGGCGGCGACCTCGGCCATGGTCTGGTAGCGGGCCTTGAGGTCCATCTTCATCATCTTCTCGACGATCCGGCTCAGGCCGGGGTCGGGGGCGTAGGCGTGCTCGGCGAGGGGGCGGATGACGCCGAACGAGCGTTTGAGCATCTTCTTGAGCGGGTCCTTGCTCTCCGAGTCTTCCAGGGGCACCTGGCCGGTGAGCATGTGGTAGAAGACGCAGCCCAGGAAGTAGACGTCGGAGCGGGGGTCCCCCTTGGGGCTGCCGCATGAGCGTTCGAGGGCGGAGTAGTCGACGGTCCGCTGGCTCTTCATCCCCTTGCCGTCGTTGGTCTCGATGGTCGCCAGGCCGAAGTCGACGAGCTTGGCGACGCCCGAGTTGGCGATCAGGATGTTCGTCGCCTTGATGTCGCGGTGGGTCACGCCGTGCTCGTGCGAGTACTTCAGGCCCTCCGCCAGGCCGACCATCAGGGGGAGGGCCTCGTCCCCCTTGAGGCGGAGCCGGAGGCGGAGGAACTCGCGGAGGTTCATCCCCTCGACGTACTCCATCGCCATGTAGTGCTTGTCCTCCTGGCGACCGGAGTCCAGGATGTGGACGATGTTGTCGTGCCGCAGCCGCATGCCGGCCTCGGCCTCCTTGTGGAACGACGCCACGGCCGCCGGGTCGGAGGCGAACCGGCCCCGCAAAACCTTGATCGCGACCGGCTCGCCGCTGTGCGACCGCTCGCCGCGGTAGACCCGGGCGAAGGTCCCCTCGGCCAGGTGGAAGAGGGCCCGATACGGCCCGAAGAAGAAGTTCGAGGCGTCGCCCTTGCGCAGGCGCTCGACCTGCCAGCTCGTGATCCAGCCCTTGCGCAGGCACGAGCGGACGACCGCCTCGGGCGAGCCGTCCTCGGCGTCGGCCCGGGCCTCGCGGAGCTGGTCGCGGGAGATCAGGCCGATGAGCGTCAGCTGATCGACGAGCGACGCGACGTCGTGTTCCGGCATGGGCGGTGTCCTGACCGAACGCGAGGGGAGGATTCATCCTTGAGGCCGAGGTCGGGTCGGCGATGCACCAATCTACCCAATACGTACTTCTTGCAGGCTCGTGACGCGAGCCCTCCTTCGAAAAAACGTTCGAAAATCGCCCGAACCGGCGGGCCGTCGGAAAAATCGCGTCCTATCGTGCCGACCCGGCGGCCCGGCGTCGTAGGGTCTGAAATGAGCGGCCTGCGGGGAACGCCGCGCGGCCGGAGATCATCACGACGACGGCGATGGTTCCGGGGCGCGACGGATGCGGAGCTGACGCCGCGTCGGCGTCCCCGCCGGCCGCGACCGCTCTCACGACGCGCGGCGGCAAGCAGCATCTTTGAGGAGCTTCAGGAATGTACCATCCACCCGGACGAGCGCACGCGGCTCCGCTCGCGACGACGACCCCCGCCCCGGCGAAGGCGAAGCCGAAGGACGTCTCCCCGCCGCAGGAGGCCGAGAAGTCGGAATGGATGAACCGCCGCGCCAGCGAGCAGGCCTCGCGGGCCGCGCTCGCCCGCAATTCCAGCGGCCGGCGGCGGTACGTCGACCCCACGACCTGCGAGCGCGACTACAGCGAGGCCGAGCTGGAGTTCATGCTGGCCATGGACGCCTACAAGCAGCGCAGCGGCCGGATGTTCCCCACCTGGAGCGAGGTCCTGGAGGTCATCAAGAGCCTCGGCTACGAGAAGCCCGCCGAGGAAGGCCTGATCGACTGAGCCGGCCGGCCCCGCCGCCGGGTCAGGCGTCGGGGCCGCCCGCGGGCCCGGGATCCTCGGCCGGGGCGGCCAGTCGCGCCAGGGTGCGGCCCCACTTGCGCGGGACCCGGGCGCGGCCGAAGTCGGGGAGCCGGGGCTCGAACTGGTTCCAGGTCAGGACCGTCAGGCAGGAGCCGTCCTGGAGCACGGCGACGAGGACGCGGCCCTCGTGCAGGGCGAGGATCGCGATCGCGCCGTTGGTCGGGTTGCGCCCCAGCCGCCGCGTCCGCCGCAGGGCGACGCGGAGCCGGCCCTCGGCCTGGTCGGGCTCGACGCCGAACCGCTCGACGAACCGTTCGAGCGCGTGCCGCGACAGCCGGACGGTGCCGTAGTCGCGCTGGCCGGGCGGCGTCATCGCACCGCGGCGGGCTCGCCGGCCCTCGCGGCGCGTCGGGGCGCCTGGAGGCTCGGCGCCGATTCGTCGGCGCGGTCCGCCATCAGGGATTTCAGGTCGAACGCGTGATAGGGCTGGTCGGCGGCGGGGCGGCCTTCCTTGTCGGCGTTGGCGACCCAGAACCGGCCGGTGTCGGTCTCGAACAGGACGTTGTGCAAGTTCGACTTCATGGCGACGGGCCGGTCCATCAGCTTGCGGGCGGAGTCGGCGTCGAACCCGCCCCGGCCTTCCTGCACGCGGCGGGCCAGCTCCGTGTAGCGGTCGCCGGCCGAGAGGACGACGGCGTCGGCGATCGCGACGGGGAGCTTGGGGTGCGCCTCGCCCATCGCGATGACGCTGAAGACGTCCCACGACGCCTCCATGCCCACGGCCTTGCCGGTCTCGCCGTCGGCGACCACGAAGTAGTATTCGCAGGTCCGGGGGTTGTCGCGGAAGATCGCCACGGCGTCGTCGAGCGACTTCGCGTCCTCGAGCACCATCCGCATCAGGAACGACATCGGCACGCCGTCCCAGTGGCCCAGGCCCTTGCCGCCCATCTCGCCGATCGAGACCTTCTCGGCGTTCATGCCGGTCACCGAGCCGACGAAGCCGGCGTAGGTGACGTTCACGAACGGCGTCCGGCCCGCGGGCTCGGCGACGGTCAAAATGGCGTGCTCCTGCAGCCGCCAGTCGCAGCCGTAGTCGAGCACCCGACCGTGGTAGACCCGGCCGTCCTTGGTCGTCGAGCGGCCGAGCGCGAAGCCCGAGCAGTGGAACAGCTCGGGGATGAAGTTGGCGACGATGACGTCCTGCACGTCCAGCCCCGCGCCGTCGGCGACGCCCTGCAGCTCGTCGAAGAACCGCTCGGGGATGAACTTCCGCTGCCTCGCCGCGATCCCGGCGATGGCCCGCTTCGGGTTCAGCAGGCTGAGCCCCGCGACGTCGACCTTCAGCTCCTTGGCCTTCACGTCGAACAGGTAGTGGATGTTCTCGCGGATGTCCTCGCGGAGCAGCGCGCCCTGCTGGAACCCCATCTCGTAGTGCGTCCCCTTCACGTGCAGCACGCGGTAGCCGTCGACCTCCTCCAGGAACCCCGCGCCGCAGCGGGCGATCGTCTTGGTCTCGGCGCGGGCCGTGCCGAGGGCCGCGAACAGGGCGAGGCAGAACCAGGCGGCGCGGCCGGGCGGTCGGGCGATCATGGGGGCGTCCTTGTCGTGCGAGCTGGAAAGGCGACGAACCGACGCGAAGGGAATCGTCCCAAATCTACTCGACGAGCCGGGTCGTTCCAAGGCGATTCCCCCCGCGCATGCAAGCTGGCTCGAACCGTCCTTCTCCCCCAGGGAGAAGGTGGCCGGGACGGCCGGATGAGGGTCGCGGCGCTTCGCGAAGGCCCTCGCCGCTCGAACCCCGAGCTCCTCCGAACTGCGACGACTCTCATCCGCCGCTGCGCGGCACCTTCTCCCGGGGGGAGAAGGATGATCGAGGCGGCCTTTTCGAAGCGTCAGCGACCCGCGCGGAAGGCTTCGAGGATGGCCTCGGCCCCTTGCTCGCGGAGGGCCTGGGCGACGCGGCGGCCGAGGTCGTCGGCGGCGTCGAGGGGGGCTTCGAGGGAGGCGGCGACGCGGGTGCGGCCGTCGGGGTCGAAGACGGCGGCGTCGAGGAGCAGGCGGGCGCCGTCGGGCGAGGTCCGGCCCCAGGCGGCCATCGGGATCATGCAGCCGCCCTCCAGTTCGGCCAGGGCCCGACGCTCGGCGACGACGGCGCGGTGGGCCTCGGGGTCGTCGAGCAGGGCGAGCAGGCGGCGGGTCGCGGCGTCGTCGGCCCGGCATTCGATCCCCAGCGCCCCCTGGCCGACGGCCGGCAGGACGGCGGGGGGCTCCAGCCGCTGGGTGACGCGGTCGTGCAGACCGAGCCGATGGAGGCCGGCCCAGGCGAGGATCACGGCGTCGAGCTTGCCGTCGAGCGCCAGGTTGAGCCGGGTCTCGACGTTGCCACGCACGGCCGAGACGATCAGGTCGGGCCGGGCGTGGAGGATCTGGGCGCGGCGGCGGAGCGAGCCCGTGCCGACGTGCGCGCCGGGCGGCAGGGCTTCGAGCGTCCGATGCGTCGGCGCGATGAGCGCGTCGGCGACGTCCTCGCGGGCCGGCACGGCGCCGAGGACCAGCTCTTCGGGCCCCTGCGTGGGGAGGTCCTTGAGGCTGTGGACGGCGACGTCGACCGTGCCGTCGAGCACGGCGCGCTGGATCTCCTTGGTGAACAGGCCGGCGCCGCCGATGGCCGAGAGCGGCGAGTTGCGGTCGCGGTCGCCGTGGGTCTTGATCTCGACCAGCTCGACGGTCAGGCCGGGCCGGCGGGCGCGGAGGGCGTCGGCGACCCATTCGGCCTGCCAGCGCGCCAGGCGGCTGCCGCGGGTGCCGATCCGGATCAGCTCGGGGGTCGTCGTCGGGGGCGCGGTCATGGGGGCTCCGCCTCGGAGTTCTCGGGAGACGACGACCGCGACGACGCGGCGGGCGCCGGCCCGCTTGAGGGCGCGGGCGGCCGAGCCCAGGGTGGCGCCGGTCGTCAGGACGTCGTCCACGAGCAGGATGGTCCGGCCCTTCACGTCGGCGCCCGGGCGGGCGGCGAACGCGCCTCGCATCGCGAGGGCGCGGGCCTGCCTGCCGCGGCCGACGAGGTGGGGCGTCCGCCGGACCCGACGCAGGGCGGCGCGGGGCTCGCGCCCGGTCGCCTCGGCCAGCGCTCGGGCCAGGACTTCGGCCTGATTGTACCGCCGGCCCAGCCGGCGGAGCCAGTGCAGCGGGACCGGCACCACCAGGGCGTCGGCCGGGGCCGCCGCCAGGGCGTCGCGGCGGGCCTCGGCCCAGAGGGCCGCCAGGGCCGGCGCCAGGTACGCCCCCCGCTCGTGCTTCAGCCCCAAAACGAAGTCGCGCCAGGGCTCCTGGTGCGGCCCCAGGGCGATCGCGGCGTCGAAGCCCAGCCGCCGGCCCCGGCATTCGGAGCAGCCGCCCCGCAGGTCGGCGAACGGCCCGACCGGCGACGCGCAGCGCGGGCAGGAGGCCGCCTCGTAGCCCCCGGAGAGGGCCAGGAGCGCAGCCCGGCAGCCCTCGCAGAAGGGGGCGTGCAAGTCGGGCCCGGACGTCCCGCAGAGCAGGCAGCGCCAGGGGAAGACCAGGCCGCAGAACGCGTCGCCGACGGCGCGCCAGGCCGCGACGAGCCTCCCGACGGGCCTCGGGCCGACGATCGCGGCCACGTCAGCCCTCCGCGGCGCGGGGCCGGGGGGCGGGGGCGGGCGCGTCCAGCTCCAGGTAGGGCTCCAGCCGCTCGCGCAGCTCGTTGCGGGCTCGGGCCAGCAGCGACTTCACCGCGGCCGGCGAGCGGTTCATCACCTGGCCGATCTCGGCGTAGCTCATCTCCTCGAACTTGTTGAGCAGGACGGCCATCTTCTGGTCCTCGTTCAGGACCGCGAGCGCCTCGCGGACGACCTCCGACAGCTCCACCTGCCGCATCTGGGCCGACGCCGTCTTCTCGCGGCCCGGAACCGCGTAGGCGGGGCTCTCGGCCCGCGAGTCGTCGGCCGAGTACCCCGCGCCGATCGGCGTCGACGGCTTCCGGCCCTTGCTCCGCGCGTGGTTCACCGCCAGGTTGTTGGCGATCGTGAACAGCCAGGTCGAGAACTTCGCCTTGGGCCGATACCCCTTGCGGGCCTTGTAGACCCTCAAAAAGACGTCCTGCGAGAGGTCCTCGGCCTCCTCCAGCTTGCCGACGATGTGGAAGAGGACGCCGACCAGCCGGTCCTGATACCGCGCGACCATCGCCTCGAACGCGCCCGGGACGTCGTCGCGGATCTGGAGCATGAGCCGCACGTCCGGGTCGCGCGCCTCGAGCTGGCGTTCCAGCGCGTCGAGTTCTCCACGGCTCACGGGCGCTCCCTTCGGCTGGGAATGGCGGGGTCGGGGGACGTCGTCACGATGGCGACCCGGCCGCCTCGAACCGGCGCCGGAGCTGGCCGCAGGCGGCGTCGATCGACCGTCCCTTGGTGCGCCGGACCGTGACCGACACGCCGTAGCTCTGGACGTCCGAGACGAACCGCCGGACGTCCTCGGGCTCGGGGCGGCGGAACGGCAGGCCGGCGACCGCGTTGTACGGGATCAGGTTGACGTGCGACTTGCGGCCCTTCAAGAGCTTCCCCAGGGCCCGCGCGTGCTCGCGGCGGTCGTTCACCCCGCCGAGCATCACGTACTCATACGTCACCTGGCGGCCGGTGATCTGAAAGTAGTCGTCGGCGGCCTCCAGCACGGCGGCCAGGCCGATCTTCTCGTTGACCGGCACCAGCTCGTCGCGCAACTCCTCGGTGGGGGCGTGCAGCGAGACGGCCAGGTGGTACTGGCGGTCCTGGGCGGCGAGCTTGCGGATCTTCTCCGGCAGGCCGACCGTCGAGATCGTCACCCGCCGCTGGCTCATCCCCAGGCCGTCCTCGGCCGAGCAGACGCGGTCGAGCGCGACGAGCAGGGCGTCGAGGTTCGCCAGGCTCTCGCCCATCCCCATGACGACGATGTGCGTGACCGACTCGCCCGGCGGCAGCAGAGACTGGGCCTGCAGGACCTGGTCGAAGATCTCGGCCGAGGTGAGGTTGCGCTCGACCCCCTTGAGCCCGCTGGCGCAGAAGACGCAGCCCATGCCGCAGCCGACCTGGGTGCTGATGCAGAGCGACCGCCGCGTCTCCTCGGCGTCCGACATGAGGACGCACTCGATGTTCTTGCCGTCGCGGCAGCGGAGCAGCAACTTGTCGGTGCCGTCGTCGGCGACGCCCCGATAGGCCAGCTCGGTCGCGAACAGGGTCCACTCGGCGTCGAGCTTGTCGCGCAGGTCGCGCGGGACGTCGTTCATGTCGCCGAACGCCTTCGCCCGCCGGTGGAAGGCCCACTGGTGGATCTGCTTGACGCGATACGCCTTGTGCCCCCGCTCCACGACCCAGGCGCGCAGCTCGTCCGCCGACGCCCCGAACAGCGGGCGCTTCGCCACCGCACCGATCTCGATCCCCTGCGACTCGCCGACCTGCATCCGCACCGGCCCCCGACGGGAAGACGTCCCCACCGCCCCCATTGTAGGACCCCCGCCCCCTCCGGGCCAAGACGCGAATCCGGGTGGACGCGTTTCAGCATCCCTCGGTCGCCAGGCGTCCAGGTTCGCGAGACGTGAGTCGCGCGAACGCCTGCCGGATCGAGACGACGTGGAGGAAGATCCCGACCGGGGCGAGGAGGGCCGGGATCCAGACGACCGGCCAGGCGGCGATGGCGGCGAACGGCTCGCCCGGCCAGGCGAGGTGGAGCGGGCCGGGGGACGACGTGGCGACGGTGGCGATCGCGTTGGCCAGCATCGCCAGGCCGAACAGGTTCCAGGCGATCGTCGCGCGCGGGCCGATCCAACCGGACGCGATCCCGGCCGCCACGAACGGGGCCGAAAGGCCGACGAGGGCGTCGAAGTTGCGGCCCTCGAAGGTGACCTGGACGGGCGCGACCCCCTCCGCATGGAGCCGCCAGAAGGCGAGTTCCACGGCCACCCGGAACGTCTGCAAAGCCACCGGCCGCCACACGGGCGTCGCGGCCAGCAGCCGCCGGAAGGTGTCAGTCGAGCTGAGCGCGACGAACGTCCCCAGCGCGGTCAGGGGGAGGAGCGGCCAGCGCGGCGGGAAGGCCGACCAGTCGGCGAGGACGCCGCTGCGGGCGAGCGCGGCCGTGGCGGCGAGCCAGACGACCATCGCGGCCGCCGCGGATCCGGCGAACGTCCGGGGATGGGCCAGCCCCGCCCGTCGGGCCGCCCCGGCGAGCCCCAGGGCCACGAGGGCGACGACGCCGGCCGCGGTGGCGGTCAAGAGCGCGGCCGTCGAGAGCGATCCGGTCATGAGGCACCTCGCGATGTTCGGGCGGGAGGATCGGTCGAGGAGACGTCTCAGACGAACGCCGAGCGATGCTTCTCGATGAACGCTTCGAGCGTGATCGGGGGCCGGCCGCCCAGCTTCTCGACCAGCTCGTTCGTCCCCTCGAAGATCCCATTTTGATGGTCGATCGCGACTTCCCGGAGGTGTTGGAAGAGGAAGGCGTTGCCGTCGGTCGCCTTGTTGCGGACTTGCAGGACCTTCTGGAATTCCTCGAAGTCGACCTGCTTGTAGCGGACGTCCTTGCCGAGCACGCGGCTCAAGACCTGCGCGGTCTCCTGATAGGTGTATTCGACCGGGCCGTAGAGCGGGTAGATCGCGCCCTTGTGCTTCGCCGGATCCTCGAGGATGCCGGCGATCACGCGGCCCTGGTCCTCGGCCGCGATCGGGGCGTGCTTCCCGGTGCCGAACGGCACGTGGAGCAGGCCGGCCTTGATCATCGGGGCCAGGTAGAGCAGCCACTCGGCGAAGTACGTCGGCCGGATGTGGGCGACCGTCAGGCCCGACCAGTCGAAGACCCGCTCGGAGAGCCAGTGATCGGTCGCCGCGTGGCTCTTCGCATCCTCCCGCGCCGACTTCTGCGACATATTGACGATGCCGTCAACGCCGGCCTCCTTCGCCGCCTGGGCGAAATACGCCGTCGCCTGCAAGATGCCCGGGCGGATCGGATAGACGAAATACGCCCGCCGGACCCCATCGAGCGCGGCCCGCACCTGGCCGAAGTCGAGCAGGTCGCCGTACACGACCTCGACCCCGCGATCCTGCAACGCCTTCGACCGCTCGTCCCGGCCGTGGGCCAGCGCCCGCACCCGATGGCCGCGAGCCAGCAGCTCGTCGATCGTCGCCCGCCCCGTGTCCCCCGTCGCCCCGGTGACCAGCACTTTGACCTGGCTCATTGGATTTCTCCCTCGGGATCGGATAAGATTGTATTCGACATCCAAATCGTAGGCCTAGACAAATTGGATGTCAAACGAAATCTAAGTATCGATCGAGGAGGCGTCGTGAGGAAGTCGCGAGAAGAGGCGGCGCGGACCCGCGAGCGGATCGTGACGGCCGCGTCCGGGGAGTTCCGGAAGAACGGGATCGTCGCGACCGGGCTCGCCGACCTGATGAAGGCCGCGGGCCTGACCCACGGCGGCTTCTACAAGCACTTCGCGTCGAAGGACCAGCTCGTCGCGGAAGCCTGCGCCGAGGCCGTGGAGACGATCCTCGCGTTCCTGACGAACGCCGAGGCCTCGGGGAAGTCGGCGGCGGCGAGCTATCTCTCCACCGGCCACCGGGACGACCCGGCCCACGGCTGCCCGCTGTCGGCGATCGGCAGCGAACTCGGCCGCGGCGACGAAACGACGCGGGCGGCGGCGACCGACGGCTTCCTGAAACTCGTCGCGATCATGGCGAGGTCGTTCGGCGACGATCCACCCGAAGCCGCGCGGCGCAAGGCTCTCGCGGCGGTCTCGACGATGATCGGCGCCCTGACGATGTCGCGAGTCGTGAGCGATCCGGACCTCTCGGACGAGATCCTGCGGGAGGCGAAGAAGAGCCTGGCCGGGGATTGAGCCGGCGTCGGCGTCCTTCGCGGGTGGTCGAACTATAAGCTTGCGAAAAACGAGCGATGCGACCCTGGAGCGTGTTATGAACCGCACTCCTGGAACGGGGCGAATCCGAGGTGGATCTGCTCTGCCAGCAGCATCCCGCGGTTGGAGTTCGACGACGCATCGTGAGGGCGCCGGCAGGGCGCCGGGTTCATGCGTCGTCCGCCTGCTCTCGCAGCCAGGGAGCGTAGTCGGGGTACTCGCCGTCCTGCACCACGGGCATATCCCGAGACTCTCCGCCAGCCACCTCGATCCAATCGGCGAAGCCGAGCGCCTTCCAGGAGATCGACTCATCGCGGAGGAGGAGCTGGATGAACCTTTCGGCGACCTCGCGGCCCCACCTCATGGCGCCTTCCTCGCTCTCCGCCCTTATCGTGAGGCCGTGACTGTTCTCGTCGTCCCAGCCATGGCGGTCGTTATTCCGGGCCTGGCGTGGGGTCTCGTAGCCGAAGCAATAGATGAATTCCGGCATCGAAGGCCTCCCATGCCGCCGGTGGGTTTTCGATAGACACGGCAGTATCGCGGCCGCCTTCGGAAGCATGAACAGGCCGAAGGCGACGTGGAGCAACCCCGCGAGCACCCTCTGAAGGCCGCTTGTTTTGATGAGTTAACTCGGGTCGTCGAATAACTCGGACAGAATGTCTGGAGTCTGCCGATTCCAGTCGTCGCCCAGGTGTTCCCAGAGGGCGACCAGGCCCAGTAATTCGGGAGGCGAATATCCGGCGAATCTTCTGCCGTCCTTGCTCGCGCACCACAAGTTGCTGCCTCCGTCGTCCACGACTTCGATCCGTAAAGAGTAGCCCTTTGCTCGCAGTGCTATGAGGGACGGGTTGAAGGTGTTTCCCGCCGCGACGAGGCTGAGCAAGAACTCGTCCATGCCGTGAGACTCCCGTGCCCTGTCATACCCTCGAGCCGCCCCAGCGGCTCGCTTGAATCGCATTCGTCGGTCGACGCATCTCCGAGGCGGTTGATTCCTGCTGACAGTCTGCCCGTGGATTCCGACGAGGCCTCGCGCCCTCTCCCTCATTCTACCCCTGCGGGGTCTGCCTTCCCCCGCGAGGGGGGAAGGCCGTCATACGAGACTCCAGGCGACCCTCTGGAACCGTCTCTCAGAATTCGCTTGCGTCCACGATCTCGCCCCCCGCGCGGGTCCCCATCGCTCGCCAGCTGATGAGGCTGATCGTCTCCTTGACGGCCCGAACATGCCCGTCGGCGAAGACGACCTGAACAATCCCGGGATGACGACTGCCTGCGGTCCACGCGCCATTCGGCACCCCACCGGCATTCGTGCACGATGGGCCGTTCAATCCGACGTCATGGTTGTAAAGATTGAGGCCCTCGCCCGGTTGCAACCACCCGCCGCCCTTCACGCTGGTGACGGGTGAATTCGATAGGTTGACGCCCCGGCCGCAATACGAGGCGAACGGCTCGAAATTTTGATCGCCTGCGAAGCTCGGGGTGTCGAACACGTAGAGCCTTCGATCCGCGACTCCCGAACCTCCGTCCGATACCGACGAGCCGATCACCCATTCGGCGAACAGCGCGGTCTGCGAGGTGCCGTCCATGACGCTGGCGACGTGCACCGGCGTGAGGCTGAACAGGCCATTGTTGGAATACCCCATCTGAAAACCGTAGCCGACGTTGCCGGCGTAATTCGTGGGCGATTTCGTCTGGCTGGAGGCCGAGTCGGCTGGGCACGACAACACGCTCAATCTCGTGCTTTCTGCAGTCGTATTCAGGCCTGCGGGCCAGGTCACCAGGAACCCGCTCATATTTATGGACGAATAGAGCGGCACCTGATCCAGGAAGGGGAGCAGTGCCACGAATTGGGATTGTTGAGCGCCTGACGATCGCAAAGGGAAGATGTGGAAAGTCGACTCGTAGTTGAGGGTCGCCAGCCCAAGCTGTTTCAGGTTAGCCGCGCAGCTCATCCTCCTCGCGGCCGACCGCGCCGCCTGCACAGCGGGGATGAGGAGCGCGACGAGCAGGCCGACGACGGCCATGACGACGAGGAGCTCGATGAGGGTGAAGCCGTCGCGTCCCGATGGAGTTTTCGAGCTTGCCACAATGGTCCTCCTGACCCCGTCTCGCCTTCGGCCGTTACTCGTCCTGGCGGATCTCGGCCCGATGGCGGGTCGACCTTCGACGAAGGGTTTAAGCTTGCTCGGCGATTTTACCGCTGATGTCGGCGGGCGTCTTCACCGGACCTTCGAGAAGTCGAACGCCTCGGGCTCCGGTTGTTCGGATCGCAGCGGGAGGTCGTCGCCGGCTTCGGCCTGACGCTGGCGGAGCAGGGCGGTGAGGCGGGCGACCTCGCGGGCGTGGGCGGGGTCGGACGCGAGGTCGTGAAGCTCGGCGGGGTCGGCCTGGAGGTCGAAGAGCTGGAGCTTGTTGATGCGGGGGTAAACGATCAGTTTCCAGCGGTCGTCGCGGACGGCGCGCTGGAGGTGGCGGTAGGCGGTGAAGAGGTCGGGGCGACGGGTCGGCTCGCGGCCCTGGAAGACGGGGACGAGGCTGAGTCCCTCGCCGCCTTCGGGGCCGGCGACGCCCGCTAGCTCGCCGAGGGTGGGGAAGAGGTCGTGGAGGTAGGCGAACGCGTCAACCTTGCGGGCGGCCGGGACGCCGGGGCCGGCCAGGATCACCGGCGACCGCATCGAGTGCTCGTAGAGATTTTGCTTGCCGAAGAGGCCGTGGCTGCCGATCGCCAGCCCGTGGTCGCCGGCGTAGACGACGATCGTGTCCTCGATGCGGCCCGCATCCCTGAGCGCGTCGAGGATGCGGCCGACCTGGGCGTCGAGGTACTCGATCGAGGCGTAGTAGTCGGCCAGGTTCCGGCGGACGACCTGGGGCGTGCGCGGCCAGGGGGCGAGGCGCTCGTCGCGGACGAGCAGTTCGCCGTTGTCGAAGGGATGCTCGGGCAGGTAGTTGGCCGGCAGCGGGATGGCGCCGTCGCGGTACTTCGCGCGGTACTCGGCCGGCGCGGTGCGGGGGTCGTGCGGGAAGTTGAAGGCGACGTAGCAGAGGAACGGGGCGTCGCCGGCCTGGGCGCTGATGAACCGCGAGGCGGCGTCGGCGAACAGCTTGACCGAATGCTCCCCGCTGAGGCGTTTGTTGACGAACGTGCCGTCGGGCGCGAGGTCCTGGAGCGGGAGCATGTAGGGGTCGCCCATGCCGCCGAGGAAGATCGCCTCGGCCTTCTGGAACGACTTCACGAGCGAGGCCGGCCCGTTGTGCCACTTGCCGGTCGCGAACGTCGCATAGCCGGCGCGGCCGAAGGCGGCGGGCCACGTGTCCTGTCCCTGGAGCTGTTCCTGCACGCGGAAGAGGCCGCGGCCGCTCAGCAGCATCGCCCGCGAGGGCACGCAGACGGCCCCTTGCCTGGCGCCGTTGCAATAGGCCCGCGTGAGGGCCGTCCCGCTCCGCGTCAGGGCGTCGAGGTTCGGCGTGCGCAGGTTCGGATTGCCCAGCGCCGCGATCGTGTCGGCCCGCTGGTCGTCGCTGTAGAGGAAGAGGATGCTGGGCCGGCGTCCGGCCTCGCCGGCCGTCGCCTGGGCCGCCGCGAACATCGTCAGGAAGAGGGCGAGCGTGATGCGGGCGCGGATCATCGAGAGGTTCCAGGAGGTTCGTCGGACCGTTCCACGACGGCCCGCGAGTTTGGGCCTTCCGCCGCGATTTTTCAACGACCCGCCGCGGCGAAGGCCGCGGCGACGAGGTCGGCCGCGCGGTTCAGGCCGTCGGCGGCCTCGATGCTCGCGCGCAGGGCCGAGGCCCGCTCGCGGTAGCCGGGGTCGTCCAGGACGGTGCGGACGGCTTCGCGAATCCGATCGGCCGAGGCGCGGGCGACGGGGACCGAGCGGCCGACGCCCGCGTGCTCGACCCGGACTCCGACGCCAGGCTGGTCGTTCGTCACCGGCAGGACGACCGTCGGAACGCCCTTCTCGAGCGATTCGAGCGTCGTGTTCAGCCCGCCGTGGCCGATGGTCAGGCGCGCTCGCCCGATCAGTTCGAGCTGGGGGGCGAAGCCGACGACGATCGGGTCGCCGGGAAGGCCCCCCAGCGCGGCCGGGTCGCTGCCGCCGCCGAGCGAGATCACGAGCTGCAGGTCCAGCCCCGCGCAGGCTTGGGCGATCATCAGGAAGACGGGGAGCCGCTGGTTCTGGAGCGTCCCCATCGAGACGTACACCATGGGGCGGACGGGGTCGAGGCGATCCCAGGGGAAGTCCACGGCCGCCCGCGCCGCGGGGTCGGTCCAGGGCCCAGTGTAGTGGAAGGTCGGCGGCACGCGTCGGCCCGGCAACTCCAGCGCTGCCGGGAGCTGCGTGATCTGGGCCAGCCGCGAGAAGGCCGCGTTCACCCCGCCGAGGAGGGGCATCCCCCACGCCCGCCGACGAGACTGGATCACCTTCGCGACCGGCCAGCCCATCGCCTGGGCGAGCACGTGCCCCGCCCGGTTCCGCAGCCGGGCCGCGAAGCCCTCGCGGTGGCGCCAGGGGAACTGGAAGGGCGGCGTCTCGGCGTCGACGTTGAGCGGCAGCGCGAGCGCGACGCTCACGAACGGCAGGCCCAGGCGCTCGGCGACCGTCCCGCCGGCCACCTGGGCCTGGTCGACGACGAGCGCCTCGACGCCCGCCGCGCGGATCGCGTCCGGGGCGTCGTCCAGGACCATCCTCGTGCTGCCGGCGACCTCGCGGATCGTGTAACGGAGGGCGGCCATCCCCTTGAGCCGGCCGAGCCGCGCGTCGATCTCCCGCATCGAGCCGGGCGGGTAGGACGTGCGGCCGATCTCGCGGTATTCCAGGCCCGCCTCGCGCACCCTCCGCTCGTAGTCCGGGAGCTGGAAGACGACGACCTCGTGCCCTTTCGACTGGAGCTTGCGACCCAGGGCCGCCATCGGATAGGCGTGTCCCGGCGATGGGAGGCTCAAAAGACCGATCCGCGCCATGGGCGACGCCTGCTTTCTCGCGAGAAGCCTTCAGGGCGGGGGCCGAGGCGGGTCAGATCGACCGGTCGACGAAGTCCAGAACTTCTTCCAGCAGCGGACGGCCGCCGACGCGGGCGACGTCGGCGTGCTTCGCGCCGGGGACTTCGAGGAACGGGGCGGGCGTGGGGAAGGCGTCGGCGAGGCGTCGGGCGAGGGCCGTCGGGATCAGGTCGTCGTCGCGGCCGTGGACGACGATCACCGGCCGATCGAAGCGCGGGGCCATCTCCAGGGCCCGGGGGCGGGCCAGCGACGTGCCGGCGATCTTCCCGGCGCGACGGACGACGAGCCGCGAGAGCGCGGGGGCCATCGGCAGCTTCCGCTTGCGCATGAAGGTCGCCACCGACGCCTGCAGGTCGACCATCGGCGCCTCCAGCACCAGCGCGCGGACGCGGTCGTCCTCGACGGCGGCGCGGAGCGCGATCGCCGCGCCCATCGAGCGGCCCCAGACGACGGGGACGAAGGGCTCGCCGGGGGGGACGAGGCCGGCGAGGGCGTCGAGCCAGGCGTGCAGGTCGTCGGCCTCGCGGCCGCCGAAGCTGGAGTAGGGGCCCTGGCTGGCGCCGTAGCCCCGCAGGTCGATCGCCGCGACGCTCCAGCCGCGGGCGAGGATCGCCGGGCCGCGGTCGAGCAGCATCATGGCGGGGCCGTCGATGAACCCGTGGATCAGGATCATCACCCGGCCCGTCGGCCGCTCCGCGGGCACCCACCGCCCCGCCAGCTCCACGCCGTCGGCCGCGGTGACGCGGATCGTCTCGCCCGGCGACCACGCGCCGGCCCCGGGCGTCCCGGCGTCGCGCTTGGGATCGGGCGGGGGGTCGGAGATCCGCCGGGGCGTGACGAGCGCCCACGCGCCGAACTCCACGACCGCCAGCGCCAGGCCGGCCACGATCCCCGCGCCGACACCCACGGTCGCGATCAACCACGTCATCCCGGCCGCCCCTCCCCGTCCCGCTCGTGTTCGAGGAATCCCCGCGCGACGATCCCCTCGGGCGACCATGTCAGGAGGATCGCGCCGGCCCGCCAGGTCCGTAAGAGAACGATATCCCCGGCCTCCAGGGGCGTCAACGCGTCGGCCGAGCCGGCGACGGGGGGCTTCTGGCTGACGGCGACGATCCGGGGCCGGGCCCAGGCGTAGAGCCGCGGCGGGTTGGCGGCCTTGCCGCCGTGGTGGGGGGCGAGCAGGACGTCGATCGGCCGCTCGGGCTCGGGCTTCGAGAGCAGCTCCGCCAGGCCGAGCTGCTCCAGGTCGCCGGTGAGCAGGAGACGTCGGCCCGCGTGGGAGACGTCGAGCACCAGGCTGCGGGCGTTGTCGGGCGCGTCGGCGGCCCAGCCGGCCGGGGGGTGGACGGCCTCGAACCGCGTCGAGCCCTCGTTCCAGGCCGTCGGCGCGGCCAGCGTTCGCACCGGGACGCCGCGGCGGTGGAGGTCCTGCATCAGAAACGTCGCGGCCGGGTTGTCGCGGCCGACGAAGCCGGGGGCGACGACGACCTCGCCGACGGCGAAGCGGTCGAGGACGTCGGGGAGGCCGTTGAAATGGTCCTGGTCGGCGTGGCTCAGGAACACGGCGTCGAGCCGCGAGACGCCCCGCGACCAGAGCGCCGGCGCGACGATCCGCCGGCCCACGCCGGGGTCGTCCATCCGGCCGCAATCATACAGGAACGTCTTCCCCTCGGGCGTCTGCACGACGACCGCCAGGCCGTGGCCGACGGCCAGCACGTCGGCCTCCAGCGTCGCCGGCCGCCGCCCCAGGCCGGCGAGCATCCAGCCCGGGACGCACCATGCGAAGGCCAGAAGCCAGGCGAGCCGACGGCCCCGCCGCAGGCCCGGCGACGGCTCGTCCCGGTGCGGGCCGGCGTTCGTCAGGTAGACGGCGAGGGCGAGCAGGGCGTAGAACGCCAGGACCGAAACCGCCGGCGGCCCGGGCGTGTACCACGACCCCCACGGCAGCGCCGCGCCCCATCGCACGACGATTTCCGAAAGGTGGAGCGTCCGACCGACTACCAGCCCCGCCAGCCAGGCCAGGGGCGTGGCGCCGACCGCCGCCAGCAGCAGCTTGATCGCGCCCGCCAGCAGCGCGATCGAGGTCAGCGGGATCAGCGGCACGTTCAGCAGGACGCCGACCGGCGAGAAGAGGTGGAACTGCAGGGCCGACAACGGCGCCGCCACCGCCCAGACGACCGCCGACGCCGTCGCGAGCTGCGCGGCGTGATAGGCCAGCCAGTCGCTCGTCCGGTGCAAGATCGACCGGTTCCACGACTCCAGCTCGTCGAGCGGGTCGGGAGGGCCGACGACGCGGGCGTGCACCTCCGCGCCGAACGCGACCGCGGCGGGGAGCAGCCAGAAGAGGGCGGCGACGGCCAGGAACGAGAGCTGGCAGCCGACGTCGAACAGGAAGGCCGGGTTGACCAGGATCGTCAGCGTCCCGGCGAGCGCCATCGCGTCGGCCGGCCGCCACTGCCGGCTCGCCGCGAGCGCGGCGCAGAAGGCGACGGTCATGACCATCGACCGCGTGACCGACGGCGAGCCGCCGACGAGCCCGGCGTAGCCCACGGCGGCGGCCGCCACCAGGGTGTAACGCAGCCGGCGGGGCACGCCGACGACCACCAAACCCAGGCCGATCGCCCAGGCGACCATCTGGAGCTGCAGGCCCGAGACGGCGAGCAGGTGGGTGGTGCCGGTCCTGGCGAAGGCGTCGTCGATCTCGGGGTCGATCTCGTCGCGACGCCCCAGCACCAGTGCCGAGGCCAGCGGCGCGGCGCGGGGGTCGAGGCCGTCGATCAGGCGGTCGCGGCTCCAGGCCCGGATCGCGCCGAGCCAGCCGACGCGCCACGATCGGCCTCGTTCGGGGTCGGGCATCACGCCCGAGGGCTCGTCGACGCCCATCGTCAGGCGGATCCCCTGGGCTTGCAGGTGCGCGCGGCGGTCGAACTCGCCGGGGTTGAGCGGCCCGGCCGCCCGCGCCAGCCGGCCGGCGACCTGGACGGGCTGGCCGGCGACGAGGTCGGAGCGGTCGCCCTGGACCGAGACGTCGGCCCGGCCGGACCGGGGCAGGAAGGTCGCGCCGTCGCAGATCTCGGTGATCCGGAGCGTGAAGCGGGTCCGGGTCCGCGGGTCGTCGCCCGGGCCCCGGCCTTCCCGGGTGCTGCGGCCGACGACCTCCTCGACGTAGCCCCGG
Source organism: Paludisphaera mucosa (assembly GCF_029589435.1). Lineage (NCBI taxonomy): Bacteria > Pseudomonadati > Planctomycetota > Planctomycetia > Isosphaerales > Isosphaeraceae > Paludisphaera > Paludisphaera mucosa. The sequence continues at coordinate 186,584 of NZ_JARRAG010000001.1, forward strand.
ACCCAGGCGGGCCGGGGCGTCTCGCCGACCGCCGCGGCGAGGTCGTCGGCCGCCGCGTCGGTCCAGCGCAGGTGGTGATAGGCCCCGCCGGCCGCCGCGAGCGCCGCCGCCAGGGCCAGGCTCGAAAGCCGGGGCCGCCGGAAGGCCAGCAGCGAGGCCGCCGCGAAGCCGAGCAGCCCGCCCGCCCAGGCGGTCGCGCCCCAGGGCTCGAAGCGGCGGTCGACGACCACGCCGACGGCCAGCGCGACGAACACCGGGGCCAGCGGCACGACCGGCCACGACGGCGACCGATCCGGCCACGCGCGGGCCGACGGCCGCGGTCCGGCTATTTCCCGAAGGTCAGGTAGATTTCCATGCTGCTGATCAGCCACTTCCCGTCCTTCTCGCGGCGGACCTGATGGAACGGGACCTTGACCGAGTCGGGCTTGAGCGAGTCGGTGTCGAACGTCCCGTCGATGGTCAGCACGTCGGGGCTCATCAGCCGGGCGCGGTCGACCAGGTTGCGGGCCTTGATCGTCTCGGGGTTCTTGAAGAGCTTGGCGTACGCCTCCTCGATGCGGGGGCGGCCTTCGATGACCTCGCGGACGAGCTTGCCGTCCTCTTTCTTATAGGTCGTGAGGACGGCGGCGTCGTCGTAGGTGGCCGCCATCGCGTGGGCGTTGAACGTGTCGAAGATCGCCGCGCCTTCGGCGGTGACCTTCTCGGCGATCTTGCGGGCCGACGCGTCGGGTTCCTCGGCCATTGCGGCGATGGGCGCGAGGGCCAGGGCGGCGAGGGCGGGGGCGACGCCGGGGGAGAGCCAGCGGTTCATCATGACGGCTCCAACTTGGGGAGAGGAGGCCCGGTTTCGAAACGCATCCTTCATTGGACCCCGGCCGTCTCGCCCACGCAACCCCGACGACCGACGCAACGGCATGGAAATCGCTTATATGAATCCTAAGGTATTCCGATTCCGGGTCCTTGTAGGCGTCGATCCAGAATGATAGGGTGAGATCGACTCTTCTCTTCTTCCGAAATTCAAGACGATCCATCGCGTGCTCATTTCAGGCCTTCCCCAAGGGCCCTGCGTTCGTCGTCCGCGCCTCGCGGATTTTCGCGCGCCGGTCCCGTGAAGGAAGGCCCGATCCCCTCGCCGGGGGAGGACGCGTCCCGGGGCGATCCCGCCCCTGCGGGGAACGGTCCTGAAGGGAATCGTCCGGCCGTCGCTTCGCCTATTCTCACATCCGAGGGACGCATTTCATGGGGACTCGACGTCCGTCCGTGGCCGTTCGCTTCGCGCGCTCGGCGGCATTCATCGTGGGCTGCACGACGACGCTGGCCGCCGTCGCCCAGCCGCCCGCCGCCGCCCCGGCCGTCGCGCCCGCGCCGACGTACCGCAAGGACGTCCGCGCGATCCTCCAGGCGCGGTGCGTGAACTGCCATCGCAAGGACAACGTCGCCCCGTTCGCGCTCGAGACCTATGAGCAGGCCCGCAAGCGGGCCCACGACCTGGCGGCCGTCGCCGAGGCGCGCACGATGCCGCCGTGGAAGGCGAACCCCCGCTTCGGGCCGCCGCTCAAGCACGACCCCACGCTGAGCGAGGCCGAGATCGAGACCCTCCGGCTCTGGGCCGACGCCGACTCGCCCGAGGGCGAGGGGGCCGACGAGACGGCGGCCGCGCCCGCCCCGACGCAGGGGGCCTGGTCGCTGGGCGAGCCCGACGTCGTCCTGGAGATGCTCGAAGAGTTCGTCGTCCCGGCGAGCGGATCCGACCTCTACCGCTGCTTCGTGATCCCCTCGCGGTTGTCGCACGACGTCTACATCTCGGCCGTCGAGTACCAGCCCGGCAACCGCCGCGTCGTCCACCACCTGATGGCCTTCATCGACCTGCAGGGCAACGGCCGCGAGCGCGACAAGGCCGAGGAAGGGCCGGGCTACACGTCGTACTCCGGCGCGGGGGTCCCGATCGACGGCGACCTCGGGGGCTTCGCCGCCGGCAACCAGGTCGTGCACCTCCCCGAGGGCGTCGGCCGACTCGTGCCCCGCGGGTCGGACGTGATCCTGCAGGTCCACTACCATCCCACCGGCAAGCGCGAGGTCGACCGCACGCGGATCGGCCTGCACCTCTGCCGCAAGCCGGTCGAGCAGTCGATCCATTGGGCCAACGCCACCAACGACAAGCTCCGTCTCCCCGCCGGCGACCCGAACGTCGAGGTCAAGGCGGCGTGGCACGTCCCGATCGACGTCGAGGCGCTCGGCGTCACCCCCCACATGCACCAGCTCGGCCGCGACTTCCGGATGACCGCGACCCTCCCCGACGGCACGGTCCGCGAGCTGATCGACGTCCCCCACTGGGACCCCGCCTGGCAGAGCACGTACTACTTCCAGGACCGGATCCCGCTCCCCAAGGGCTCCACGGTCCAGGTCGTCGCCCACTTCGACAACTCGGCGCACCCGCTCAACCCCAACAGCCCGCCGAAGGTCATCACCTGGGGGCCGGCCGCCTCCGACGAGATGCTGGTCGGCTACATCGGGGTCGTCAAGAAGGGACAGGACCTCACGCGGTCCGGCGAGAAGGACGACCTCTTCCAGATCCTCGCCCGGCAGTACGTCCGCAAGTTCAACCGCGAGCGCTACGCGCGTCGTTGAGGCTTCCGGCGCGGCGCGTGTTTCGATTTTTCACGCGCATGTTCTTGAAAACCACACGCACGGCCGCGAAAATAGTGCGATTGAGGGCGATCGCCTCCGGTCGCCGTCGGTGTTTGGTCTTTCCCGCGAGACGCCAACCATCATGATGAAGCGAACCCTTTCGCTGGCCGCCTTCGCCCTCCTGGGCGCGGCCTTCGCCCCCTCCGCCTCGGCCCAGTCGGGCGACCTGGCCGAATCGGTCGCGAAGGAGGGCAAGGCCCAGGTCTCCCAGCAGCAGCAATACTCCTCCGCCCGGCGGAGCGGCCACATGTCCACGCCGCGGTCGAGCCTGAACTACGGCGGCGCCGACGGCACGGGCCGGTTCGACATGTCGGGCCATTCGGTCTCGGGCTACTTCACCGTCCGCGACCGTTCGGGGACGAACTTCTCGAGCCGCTTCGATCCGGGCCGTCGCCGGCTCCCGAGGTCGACGTATTACTCCCGCGCCGCCAGGTCGCCCGCCCGGCCCTGACGGCCGGGTCACGACCGCTCGTCGACCCGCCAGGCGCGGAACCCGAAGGCGTAGACGACCGCGCCAAGGGCGATCAGGTAGCCCGCGATCAGGACCAGCCCCTCGGCGAGCGGCAGGCGGGGCGGGTCCTCGCGATGCGCCCGGACGATCTCCAGGTGGACCGCCAGGAAGAGAGCGGTCGTCGCGGCGGCGATCGCCAGGCCCAGCGCCGACAGGCGGTCGAGCGTCTCGCGGCGACGCTCGGGCGCGAGCCAGTACTCCCGGTTGGGGAGGTTGATCATCTCGTCGGGCACGACCCGCGCCAGGTTGACGGGGACGGCGCAGAAGATCGCGACCGCCGCCGCGCCGAGCAGCAGGATCGCCGCGTAGGCGGGCCGCGACGACCAGCCGTCGGCGCGGCCGTCCGCCGCGAAGTGCGAGGCCACCCGGGCCGGCAGCCGCGAATAGGTCGCCGCCACCGCGACGACCAGCGCCCCGTACGTCGCCGCGAGGGCGAGGGCCGTCGTCTTCAGGGGGTTGCGGTCCGGTCCCGCGCTCACGCGGCCGCCCCGTTCGAGTCGCCGGACGCGTCGCCGCCTTCGGCCCCGCCCTTGAGGGCCTCCCACTCTTCCCAGGTGTAGAGCACCTCGCGGGCGGAGCCGCTCTTGAACTCGCCGACGATGCCGTCCTCGGCCATGAAGTCGATGAGCCGCGAGGCCCGGCCGTAGCCGATGCCCAGGGCGCGCTGGAGGAGCGAGGAGGAGCCCCGGCCCTCGCGGATCACGACCTCGATGGCGGGCTCGTACAGGTCGTCGCGCTCCTTGAGGGCCGACCCGCGCTCCTTGCCCGAGGGGCCGCCCACGTTGAGCTGCATCATCTCGCGGCTGTACTCGGCCGGGTACTGGCTGAGGTACTCGGTGACGCGGTTCAGCTCGGCGTCGGAGACGTACGTCCCCTGCGCCCGGACGATCTGCGAGGTGCCGGGGATCAGGAAGAGCATGTCGCCGTTGCCCAGCAGCTTGTCGGCGCCCATCTCGTCGAGCACGACCCGCGAGTCGCTCCGGCTGGCGACCTGGAAGGCGATGCGGGCCGGCATGTTCCCCTTGATCAAACCCGTGACGACGTCCACCGTCGGCTTCTGGGTCGCCAGGATCAGGTGCATGCCGACGGCCCGCGACTTCTGGGCGAGCCGCACGATGTGCTGCTCTACCTCCTTGCCGGCGGTCATCATCAGCTCGGCGATCTCGTCGGCGACGATGACGATGTAGGGCATGAACGTGGGGATCCGCGCCGCCTCCTCGTCGTCCTCGGGCTGCATCCGGGCGAGGATCTCGTCGGGCCCCAGCGCGTTGAACGACGAGATGTTGCGGACCCCGGCGCGGGCGAGGAACCCGTAGCGCTCGTCCATCTTGTCGCAGGCCCAGGCCAGGATCGACTCGGCCTTCTTCATGTCGGTGACGACCGGGTGCATCAGGTGCGGGATCTTCTTGAACTGCGAGAGCTCGACCACCTTGGGGTCGATCATGATCATCTTGACCTCGTCGGGGCGACGGGTCATGAGGATCGAGAGGATCATCGCGTTCAGGCAGACCGACTTGCCCGTGCCGGTCCGGCCGGCGATCAGCAGGTGGGGCATGTCGGCCATGTCGAACGCCATCGGCGTCCCCTTGACGTCCTTGCCCAGGAACAGCGGGATGCGGCACTTGGAGAGGGTCCGCTCGACCCCCTCGATCACCTCGCCGAGCCGGACCATCGTGCGGCGGTCGTTGGGGACCTCGATGCCGACCGTCGTCTTGCCCGGGATCGGCGCGACGATGCGGACCGTCTGCACCGCCAGGGCGATCGCCAGGTCGTCGGCCAGGCCGGCGATCCGCGAGACCCGCAGGCCCGCCTCCAGCTCGATCTCGAACTGGGTGATGACCGGCCCGGTGTCGATCTGGACGACCCGCACCTGATAGCCGAAGTCCAGCAGCGTCCGCTCCAGCAGCATCGCGCGGGCGTGGATCTGGGCCTCGTGCTCTTGCACCTGCGGCGGCGCGGCCGGCTCCAGCAGCTCGAACGGCGGGAGCTGGTACGGCGACCCGGGGTCGATCTTGGGATACGAGTGCGCCGCGTGCGCGACGGCCGGGACCTGGGCCTGCGGCGGCCGCGCCGGCGGCAGGGCCGGGCCGCGCTGGACGAGGGGGCCGGGGCGGGCGGCGACCTCGGTGAAGACCGCGCCCCGGGGGAGGGCCGCCCGGGGGGCGTGGTCGTTCCCCAGGGCCTGCGGGGCGGGCTGCCAGTCGGCGAGGGCCGGCACCCCCGCGATGGGGGCGGGCTCGCGACGCCGCCGCCGCAAGAGGCCGGGGATCAGCGCGGACAGTTCCTGGGCCGGCAGCGAGACGAGGGCCTCCTGGCAGAGCGCCGCGCCGAAGAGGGCGGCGGCGGCCAGGATCAGGAGCATCCCCGCCAGGCCGAAGTGGCTCTCCAGGGCGGCGACGGCCATGGCGCCGGCGTAGCCGCCGGGGCCGACCGGCGCGCTGGGGCGCAGGCCCGCGGCGAACTTGTCGATCAAGGCGGCGGCGACGGTCAGGACGAGCAGGAAGCCGACGGCCGGCGCGACTCGGTCGGCCGGTCGGCGGGCGCGGGCGACCAGCAGGTTGAGCGCGAGGAGCGCCCCCAGGGCGAGCCACGACGCCCAGCCGAATGCCTGGTGGACGAGGTGGGCCAATCGGGCCCCCACCGGCCCGCAGGGGTTGGCGAGCTGCGCCGTCGCGGCGGCCGCGTCGGGCCGGCCGCGGCCGGGCAGGGCGTCGGCCGGGTCGTAGCCGACGAGGCTGAGCGCCAGGAAGAGGTTGAGGATCAGGAAGGCGAGCCCGGGGGCCGAGCGGAACAGGCGCTGTCGCAGAAGCATGGGTCCCCCCGAACGCCCCGCGGCGGCGGCCGCCTCGCGGCGGCCCCTCGGCGCGGAATCCCACCAAGTCGATGACGGAGTCGGCATCCCCTGTCATCGGACGGACGGTCGCGCCGGCTTCGGGGGAATCGCGCCCGCCGCGGGGTCAGGCGCGGGTCGCGCTCATTCCGCCGCCTGGGTAAGGTCGACCGTGCCGCCGTCGGCGTCGTAGTCCTCGGTCGCCTCGGTGGTCTGGAGCTTGCCGGTCATGTCGAGGTAGATCTTGTCCTGCATGATCTCCTGGATCACCATCGAGATCTTGTCGAGGCCGCGGCCGTCGATCAGCGGGCGGGCCCCCTGGTTCAGGGCGATCATCCGCTTCTGGATCAGGGTCGAGAGCTTGAACCGGCCGCCCACCTTGTTGACGATCTCTTCTTCCTTCAGTTCTTCAATCATGGTCGATCCCGTCTCCACAGAGGTGTCCCGCGAGCGTCGCGACGAGCGCGTCGACGCAGGTTTCCAGATCGTCGTTCACGAGTTGGACGTCGTAGCCTTCGGCGGCCTCGATCTCGCGGCGGGCGTTGGCCAGCCGGCGGGCGATCGTGGCGTCGTCGTCGGTCCCCCGCTCCCGCAGACGCGTCTCGAGCGCCGCGAGCGAGGGGGCCTGGACGAAGATGAGCAGGGCGTTGGGGACCTTGCGGCGGACCTGGAAGCCGCCCTGGACGTCGATCACCAGGACCACGCAGATCCCCCGGGCCAGGGCCTCGCGGACCGGCCCGGCCGGCGTGCCGTACCAGGCGCCGTGGACCTCGGCCGATTCCAGAAGGTCGTCGCGGAGCGCCTCGAATTCCTCGGGGCCGACGAAGTCGTAGTCCAGGCCCGGGACCTCGCCCTCGCGGGGGGCGCGGGTGGTCGCCGAGATCGAACGCCGGACCCTGGGCCCGGCGCGGTCGAGCAGGCGGTGGACCAGGGTGCTCTTGCCGGCGCCCGAGGCGCCCGACAGGACCACCAGGCGGCCCGGCAGCGTCGTCCAGTCCGTCTCCCCCGCTTCGGCTTCCACGTCGGCCCTCGCGATGGTCGTCATTCGACGTTCTGCACCAGCTCCCGGATCCGCTCCAGGACGCCCTTGATCTCGACCACGATCCGGCTGATCTCGACGTCGTTCGACTTCGAGCCCACGGTGTTGACCTCGCGGCCCATCTCCTGGACCACGAATTCGAGCTTCCGGCCGCCGCTCTCGGGGCCGTCGAGGATCTCCTCGTACTGCTCCAGGTGGGCCCGCAGCCGGACCAGCTCCTCCGAGACGTCGCTGCGATCGGCGAGGATGGCGACCTCGCGGATCAGGTCCTTGGCGTCGATCGCGACGCCGTATTCCTGCACCAGCGCCTGGACGCGCTCGGTCAGCCGCTTCTGGTACGACTGGACGAGCAGGGGGGCGCGGTCGGCGACGCGGGCGAGCGACTCGCGGATCGAGCGGACCAGGGCCAGCAGCTCGGCGGCCATCGCCGCCCCCTCGCGCGCCCGGGCGGCCTCGAAATTCTTGAGGGCCTCGGTCGCCACCCTGGCGATGACGGGCCACTCGCCGGCGACGTCGGGCGCGGCGGTCCGGAACTCCTCGACGATCCCGGGGAGGCCCAGCAGGGCGCCCAGGTCGACCGGGCCGCCCCCCAGGCGTTCGAGCTGCTCGCGGTAGCTGGCCAGGGCGACCTGGTTGAGCCGGTAGTCCTCGACCTTGCGGGGCCGCTCGATCCGGACCGACACCTGCACCGTGCCGCGGCGGGCGTATTCGCGGGCGAGCTGCTCCAGCTCGGGCTCGAGGCGGCCGTAGGGGTCGTTGATCTTGGCGCTGATCTTGAGGTGCCGGTTGTTCACCGAGCGCACCTCGGCCGTGATCGCCAGGCCCGCCTCCTGCGCCCGAGCCTCCCCGAATCCGGTCATGCTGAGCAGCAAAGGCGGCCTCGTCGGTCGGTGTCGAAGAACGGTCGAAGCGAGGCGGTGGTCGTCCGCCTCGCTTCCTGTGGGTCTCGTCGCGTTCGGCCCGGCGTCCGGGCTTCCGCCCGGGTCGGGGTTCACTTGGGCGTCGGCGGCGGGTCGTTGCCGGGGGTCAGCGGGAAGGTGCTGGCGTCCGGGATCGCCGGGACCTTCTCGGCCGGGGCGGTCGGCGCGGGGGCCGCGACGGGGGAGGCCCCCGGCGTCGTCGTCGTGGTCGCGCCGCCGGCGTCGACGGGCGCGGCCGCGGGCGGGACGGCCGACTTGTTCGTCAGGTCGCGGGTGCGCGACGTCGCCGCGTCGTCGAAGAGGGACGAGCCCTGCTGGCTGCTGGTCAGGATCACGAGCAGCATCGTCATCAGGATCCAGATGGACGCCGCGACGATGGTGATCCGGGTGAACGTGTCGCCGGCCTTGGTGCCGAAAGCGCTGGAGCCCCCCGCGCCGCCGAAGGCGCCGGCCAGGCCGCCCCCCTTGCCGCGCTGGATCAAAACCAGGCAGATGAGGAACAGCGACAGCAGGACGAGGATCGTGTTGAAGATGGCGGTCAGTACGGCCACGATGGGAATCCTTTGGTCTCGGTCGGGGTCGGGGGCGATGTCGGGCGTCGGGATCCGATCACGACTTGCCGGCCGCCGTGACGTCCCGGCCCGCCTTGATGATGGCGAGGAAGTCGGCGGCCTTGAGGGCGGCGCCGCCGACCAGGGCGCCGTCGATGTCCGGGCGGCTCAGAAGCTCGGCGGCGTTGTCGGGCTTGACGCTCCCCCCATACTGGACGACGACCCGGGCGGCCGTCGCCTCGCCGAAGACCTGGGTCAGCCAGCCCCGGATGTAGGCGTGCACCGCCTGCGCCTGCTCGGGCGAGGCGGTCAGGCCGGTGCCGATCGCCCAGACCGGCTCGTACGCCAGCACGACGCCCGCCATCTCCTCGTTCGAGAGCCCGGCGAGCGAGCCGGTGAGCTGCTCCAGCAGGACTTCCTCGGTCTTCTCGGACAGCCGCTCCTCCTTGGTCTCGCCGATGCAGACGATCGGGATCAGCTTGGCGGCCAGGGCGGCCTTGAGCTTGCTGTTGACGTGGGCGTTGGTCTCGCCCATGCCGTGGCGACGCTCGCTGTGGCCGAGGATGACGTGGGTGCAGCCCACGTCGACGAGCATCGGCCCGGAGATCTCGCCCGTGAACGCGCCGTTGGACTCCCAGTAGAGGTCCTGCCCGGCCAGGCCGATCGGCGAGCCTTCCAGGACCCGGTCGACGGCGCCCAGGAAGACGAACGGGGGCGCGAGCGCCACGTGGACGTCGGTCGCCGAGCCCAGGCCGTTCTTGACCCCCTCGGCGAGGGCGGCGGCGGCCTCGGCCGTGGTGGGGTTCAGCTTCCAGTTGCCGGCGATCAGCAGCGTTCGCATCAGACCGAGACTCCTTCGCAGACGTCGATGGTCGCGCCCATCAGCTCGGCGAGCCGACGAAGCTCGGCCGTGAGGCGGGCGTATTGTTCGGGCAGCAGCGCCTGGGGGCCGTCGGAGAGCGCCTTCTCGGGGCAGGTGTGCACCTCGACGTGCACGCCGTCGGCCCCCGCCGCCACGGCCGCCCGCGCCATCGCCGGGATCAGCTCGGGCCGGCCCGTCGCGTGGCTGGGGTCGACGATGATCGGCAGGTGGCTCAAACCCTTGACGTTGGGGACGATCGACAGGTCCAGGGTGTTCCGCGTCGAGTCCTCGAACGTCCGGATCCCGCGTTCGCAGAGGATGACCTCGCGGTTCCCCTGGGCCAGGATGTACTCGGCCGACATCAACAGGTCCTTGACCGTCGCGCTCATCCCGCGCTTGATCAGGACGGGGAGCCGGACCTTGCCGACCTCCTTCAAGAGGTCGAAGTTCTGCATGTTGCGGGCGCCGATCTGGAACATGTCGGCGTACTTGGCGACCAGCTCGACCTGGCGCGGGTCCATGACCTCGGTGACGACCGGCATGTGCAGCGCGTCGCCCACGCGGCGGAGGATCCGCAGGCCTTCCTCGCCCAGGCCCTGGAAGCTGTAGGGGCTGGTCCGGGGCTTGAACGCGCCGCCGCGGAGGATGTTGGCGCCGGCGTCGCGGACCTTGACCGCCGTCTCGTACAGCAGGTCCTCGCCCTCGATCGCGCAGGGGCCGGCGATCATCGCCAGGTGGCCGCCGCCGATCCGGACGCCCTTGACGTCGAAGACCGAGTCCTCGGGGTGGAACTCGCGGCTGGCGAGCTTGAACGGCTTGAGGATCGGCACCACCTGCTCGACCCCGGGGATCGCCTGCAGGGGCTCGACCTGCAGCTTGTCCTCGTCGCCGATGACGCCGATGATGGTGCGCGCGACCCCCTGGCTGAGGTGCGGGGTCAGCCCCAGCGCTTCGATCCGCTCCAGGACGTGCGCCACCACGTCGGGCGAGGAATGGGGCTTCAAGACGATGATCATGGGACGCGGGTCTCGATCGAGTTCACTTCGTATTTCGGAAGGCTTCGGCCGGGCGCCGGGCGTGCAAGACGCGCGCAAACGAGCATCGACCCTCAGCGTGTGTGGGAGGACCATCCTACCGCATCCCACCCCCGGCGCGAAGCGCTCGCGCGAATTTCCCCGACCCTAAAATCCTTCCCCCCTCGCGGGGGAAGGTGGTCCGAAGGACCGGATGAGGGGGTGACGAGCACGGCCGCCGTCGCCCCATCGTGTTGCGGGATTACGGATTCCAACGCGGCCTCGCGCGGCCTCCCCCTCATCCGACCCCTGCGGGGTCTGCCTTCCCCCGCGAGGGGGGAAGGGGTCGGAGGACTTGAGGAACCGTCTCTCATTTCGACACGTTTCGCCGCCGCCCTTCGGCCGGTGGTATCGGGGCCGGCGCGCGGTCGGTTGTCGCGGGCCTCACGGCTGCGGTTTCGCGTCTCGCCGAGTCCCCCGCTTCTGTTCCTCGGTGGCCCGAATCAGCCTGAACATCGGCTCCGTTCGCCAGACCTCCTGTCGGGTCAGGTCGAACGATTCGTGGGTCAGTTCATACTTGTCGACCAGGGTCAGGGTGTGACGCCACCGCTCCCCTTCGCGGAACGTGAGCCTCGTGAAGTCGCCGGACAGGGATGCGGCCTGCATCTTTTCGGGGGGATAGCCCGAGCGGTGGACGTCCAGGCTGGAGCCGACGACGATCCAGAAGCCCGTATCGTCCTCCCAGTGCCCGACCCAGGTCTCGCGGTCGAACGCTCCCACGTCCCAGCGCGTGCCGGCCACGAAGGGGGTCTCGCCGCGAATCAGGCTCGTCGCCTCGGCCGCCAGCTCCGGGTACTGGGCGCGGTTTTCGTAGGTCGGCCGGTACTGGGCGTTCAGGCCCCGCCACGCCTTCAGGACGCGGTCCAGGCGGCCGTCCTCGATCTGCTCGATGGACGCCTCGATCAACGCCTTCGTCGCGGAGCCGAAATCCGCGTTGTACTGGAAGTGCGAAACGGCGGCCCCCAGGGCCCACGCCGCCACGGCCACGACCGCCGTCGCGGCGATCCCGAGCGCGATCCGCACCTTGCGGCCGCAGCGGAACTCGGACGCGAGCCACGCGACGGGGAATCCCATGACGGCCAGGATGAGGACGAGCCCGATAACAAACTCCGACAAAACTGAAGTCTCGTGGTCGGTCGTCATTCCTCGTCCTGGCCTCGGCCCTATCGCTCGGTCATGGGTCGTCTACTTCTTCTCCCGCTTGAACTCGGAAAGGGCGCGGACGCTTCCCTCGCCCGCGGAGAATTCCGTGGGGCGGACGGGTCGGTCGGGCATGGCGAAGCAGATCCGCAACGTGTCGCCGTCGAGTTCGTAAATGCCAAGATAGACCACGCCCTTGTACTCGCCGCCGGCCACCTCGATGTCGATGGTCTTGGGCGTCCTGGTCGGGTCGAGCGACTTGGCCTTCCATTCGACGACGGTTTCGTCGCCCCGTCGCATCGTCCAGTTGCCATCCGCGTCGATGGCCCTGCGGGTGTCCTTCAAATCGGCTTCGAGGACCTTGAACCCGTTGTTCTCCGCCGACACCGGCCTCCATGTGCCGGCCATGGCCTTCAGCTCCTTCTTGGAAGCATCGTCCTGCGAGTCGCCGGAGGCGTCGGCCAAGCCCACCAGCAACAGGGCCGTCGCCAGAAACATCGAGGCCGTTCGTGGCATAGGTCGAAACTCCACGGGGTGGACTGACGGCTTTGCCGTCCTGTTCGCGGCTGGATCAGGACTCAACCTAACACAGGTCGCTCGTTTCGACGATCCGGGCGGTCAGGATGTGGGCGATCCCGCTTCGCGGGCGGCTCCCCTCCGTCGTTCGCTTCGCTCCGTCGCTGCCGCAAGCTCGCCCCGGTCCGCCTATCGCGGGCGTTTTCCACGAGAGGAGAGGGCGATTTCGCCAGGCCCGCCCTGGGTTTGAGATCGCGTTCAAAAAATCGCCGAATCGGTGCCATGATCCTATTGTCGGGTCGATTTGCGCGGGCGCGTCGTGCCGGCAGATGAAGGCAGTCGGGGAGGGCGGAAAATGAAGACGTGTTTCGAGGGACGAAACCCGGAAAATCGATCTTAAAATCAATGTTTATAGCGATTTATGGCCGATGGGTTCGTTGGTCGTGGTGACGGACGAAGCCGATTCGAAGCCAGTCGCGGCGGCGGGCCTGGGAGACGGCTCTCAGGCGTCGAACTCGTCGAGCGGCGTCTTGTCGACTCGCCGGACGGCCTGGAGGATGACCCAGGCGAGGACGGCCGTCATGAGGACCAGGGCGAGGGTCAGCCAGAGGGTGGCGTCGGCCCGGACCGGCTGGGTCGCGGAGGGGCGGCGGCCGGCGTCGGGGATCGGGGCGCCCAGGGCGACGACCTCCCGGGGGCGGGCCGGGCCGAGGGCGGCCAGGACGGACTCGGCGTCGTACTGGGGAGGGGCGAGGGCGTCGGAGCCGTAGGCCAGGCGGTAGGTCCGGCCCGGCGAGGCGAGGAAGGCGAGGCGGTGGTCGGCGACCTCGCCGTCGACCCCGGTGACGTCCAGGGGCGGGTTGTCGCCGTCCTCGACCACGATCCGCAGGCGGCCGGCCCGGCGCTCGGGGACGTCCAGGCCCAGCCCCTCGCGCCGGAAGGCGTCGAGCTGGTAGAGGAAGAGCGTCCCGCGACCGATGTCGACCCAGCGGCCGGGCGGTCCCTCCTCGACCTCCGCAAGCACCCGCGCGGGGCGGTGGAAGTTCCGGCTCGACGTCCGCAGGGTCAGGCGGGTCAGCGGCAGCCGGCCGGCGTCGACGTCGATCCGGGTCTCGCGCTCGCGGCGGTCGGCCTCCACCTTCAGGACGCCGAGCGTGACGGTCGACGTCGCCGGCTCCTCCCCCGTGGTGCGTTCGACGGTCCGCCAGAAGGCGATGCGGTCGATGCGGAAGGGGCGGCGGAGGATCGTCTCGACTTCGGTCCGGCGATCGCGCTCGCCCTCGGTTCGGCTGCGGCTCAACTGGTGGAAGGGGGACCGCAGCTCGTCGGCCTCGCGCTCGAAGACCAGCTTGAACCAGCGGAAGCCCCGGGCCGCGAAGGGGACGTCGACGTCGCGGACGTCCATGAACCGGGAGTAGTCGAAGATCCGGGCGTCGTCGATCAGGGGCGTCCAGGCCTGGCCGTCGCGGGAGCCGAAGACGCGGACCCGGCGCTCGAAGTCGGCCAGGGGCGTGCGGACGGTCGCGCCGGCGGGCTCGGGGGCGTCGTCTTCGAGGCGGGCCACGACCTCCAGGGCCTCGCCCTCGACGACGTTCAGCGAGACGACGCGGGACCGGACCTCCTCGCGATCGGCGACGGCCCGGCGGCGAACGCCCCGCTCGACGGCGTAGGGGACCTCGGCGTCGCGGTCGTCGAGGATGCGGACGTCGGGGAAGCCGTCGCGGGTCTCGGCGTAGATCGGGGCGTCGATCGGCACGACCAGGATGGCGTCGCCGCGATCGCGCCGGACGATCTCCCGGTGGAACTGCAAGGGGGGCCCGGCCGAGGCCGCGGAGCCGGCGAGGGCCAGGCCGGCGAGGAGCAGGGGGAGGCGGGCGGACGCGGTCATGGTCGGGCTCCCTCGTCGCGGGGTTCGAGGGTCCGGGCGAAGACCGCCTCGGACCGGAGGTAGACGAACGCCCCGAAGAGGATCAGGACGCCGAGCAGCAGGAACGCCACGATCCGGTAGAACGGGTCGAGGGTCGCCAGGTCGACCAGGAAGACCTTGAAGCCCACGATCGTGAACAGCCCCAGGCCGACCTTGCGGATCAGTCCGATCCGGTGCCGGATCCCCGCCCCGATCAGGCCGAGCGCGAAGACCGTCCAGAGGATCGAGACGCCGCCGGCCCGGAGCGTGGGCACGAACCGGGCGAGGATGGTGTGGGTCTCCAGCGTCAGGAAGACGAAGGCCATCGCGGTCGCCAGCCCGGCCGCCGTCGCGGCCGACGCGACGGGGACGTCGCCCCGGCCCTCGGCCCCCCGCAGCCGCGTCGCCGCGAACGCGAGGAACCCCGTGACCGCGCCGAATTCGAGCGTCCGCATCAGGGCGTCGAGCGGGGAGTAGTCGCCGCCGTAGGTGAACGTCGGGTCGAGCCCCCACCCGGAGAGGTCGTAGACCGCAACCTTGATGAGCACCCCCGCAATCGCGAACGCCAGGGCGATCCAGGCCGCCGGGGCGGCGCCGGGCCGGGCCTGCACGATCAGCGCCAGGCAGGCCGCCAGCCACAGGAAGGTCAGGGCCGTCGCCGTCGCGGCCGGGAAGAGGTCGCCCACGGTCCGGGCGATCTCCAGGTGCAGGAACAGGAAGGCCATCGCCGCCGCGACGATCACCAGGCCCTTGGCGAGGCCTGTCACGCGCGGAGCCTCGGCCTCGCCGTCGTCCAGGGAAGTCTCCCAGGCCCCGCCCGGCCGTCGCAGCAGGTACGCCGCGCCGGCGATCGAGGCGATCGGCACCCCGAATGCGATCACCCGCTGGAGCACCAGGCCGAAGTACGCGGCCGCGCCCGTCGTCGCCGGGTCCGACCAGCCGTAGGATCGCGGCAGGTCGATCAGGCCGAACCGGAAGAGGACCAGGGCGTAGAGGGCGAACGCCGCCCCCCGGAGGAAGCCGCTCCGCATCTTGCCGGCGAGCCAGAGCGTCGTCAGCGCCTGGACGGCCCAGCAGACGGTGATCCAGTCGCGCGAGAAGGCCAGGGGGATCGTCACCGCCAGGAAGAAGCTGGCCAGGCCGAGGAACCCGTACAGCAGCCCCCGGTCGCGGACGTCCCGGACCAACAAGTAGCCCACGTGCGCCAGGTGGAAGAGCGCCAGCCCCAGCGCGACGACCGCGGTCCCCCGGATTCCGTACGACCACTCGACGAGGTAGTAGCTCATCCCGAAGAAGACGGCCGCGTTGGTCGTCAGGCCGATCCATTCCAGCAGCGTCGACGGCTCGCGACGGGCCACGCTGAAGACGATCATCGAGGTGGAGTACAGCACGAAGACGGCGACCAGGTACGGCATCGTCTCCCAGAACCGGGACGGCTCGTAATTCATCAAGGTCGCCAGGAACAGCCCGTACGTCGCGACGAACCCCAGGTAGTTCAGCAGCCGCCAGCTCCTCCGCGCGCTCACGGCCAGCACGCCGCAGCCGAGGAGCAGCAGGTAGACGTAGAGCCCCTGGTAGTTCCGGCTGCCGCTGGAGAGGATCAGCGGGGTCGCATAGCCGCCGCAGATTCCCAGCACCGCGACGAGCAGCGAGTCGAACCGCACCGCGAGCACGCAGGCCGCCGCGGTGATAAGCGCCATCAGGGCGAAGGCGGGCGTCGAACCGATCAGGTGGTGGAACCCCGAGGCCGCATACACGCTGAAGTAGAAGGCCGCGATGCCCGCCCCCAGGAAGGCGTGCCCGAGCGGCCGGTAGCGGCCCCCGAGCAGGCGGATCCCGGCCGTCAGCAGGCCGGCGCCGGCGACGATCGTCATCGCGACCCGGAAGGCGGGGGCGACCCAGCCGCGGTCGATCGAGTACTTCAGAAAGAAGCCCAGGCCCGTCACCAGGATCACGACCCCCAGCCGCAGCAGCCAGGTGCTGGCGACCGCGAACTCCACCGACACCCCCGGCCGGCGGTGCTCCTCGCCTACCACGATCCAGTTGCCGATCTTGGCGAGCGCCTCCCACGCCGCCGTCTCGAACCGGCCGGGCTCGCGTGGGCGAGGCGGCGGAGGCGGGACCGGAGCCGCCCGCGCGGGGGCCGGGCGAGGGGGCTTCCAGAGGGCTTCGGTCGCCAGCACGGGCTCTTCCGACAGGGAATAGCCCGCTGTCGGCGCGGGTGCCGGCGCATGGCCCGGCTCCGGCGTCGGCGCCGCCGCGGGGGCTCCGACGAGCGTCGGCATCAACGCGGGATCCAGGGGGACGGGCTCCGCGATCGGGGCCGGCGTCTCGGCGATCGGCCGGCGCTGGACGACGAGTCGCCGGAGTTCGTCGATCCGTCGCCCCAGGGACGCGATCTCGGCCGTCTGGCTCCGCGTCTGCGCGATCAGCCAGGCGATCAGGCCGAGCAGCCCGAGGAAGGGGATGACGTCGAAGATCATGGCGGTCGCCCTCGTTGCGCATCGCGTCGCCGGCCCCGGGCGGGGCGGGGCCTCTGAAGGCATCATGGCCGGGCCGTCCGCCCGCGTGACACCCATCAGGCGGATTCCGATGGATTATCCCTTCTCCCGCCGGGAGAAGGTGCCCCGCAGGGGCGGATGAGGGTCGTCGGGGCGCGGAGGGAGCGGCGGGCTCGGAGTTCGTCGTCCGCCTCGAAGTGCGGCGACCCTCATCCGGCCGTCCCGGCCACCTACTCCCGGCGGGAGAAGGGTTTGGATGCTCGGCGTTCCGGGCGTCGTCCACCAATGCGAAAGGCCGGAGCCCCCCGAACGCGTCGGGAGGCTCCGGCCTTTGGATTCGATGGGGCGAGGGGCTCGCCGGGCCTTACTTGACGCCCACCGCCACGGCGGCCGGCTTGGCGGCCAGGGTCTTCTCGAGCTGGCGTTCGACCTCGGAGGCCGAGCGGAGGTTGCGGTTGACGACCTTGCCCTGGGCGTCGACGAGGAACATCGTCGGCAGCGAGATGATCCCGTAGTCGACCGCGAGCCGGCCGTCGATGCCGTTGGGCTCGAAGATCTGGGGCCAGGGGAGGTTGTGCTCCTTCTGGAACTTCTCGAAGTCGGCCTTTTCGTTGTCGAGGCAGACGCCCACGACCTGGAACCCCTTGTCGCGGTTCTTCTCGGCGATCTTGATCAGGTCGGGCAGCTCGCGGCGGACCGACTGGCCGCCCCACGAGGCCCAGAAGACGACCAGCAGCGTCTTGCCCTGCAAGGCGGAAGTGTCGATGGTCGCGCCGTCGACGCCGGCGCCCTTGACGGCCAGCGGCTTGCCCTCCAGGTCCAGCCGCCGCAGCGCGCCGGCGGCCTTCTTGCCGGCCGGGGTCTCCGGGAAGTCGGCGACGAGTTTGGCGTAGTCCTCGCGGGCCTTGTCCTCCTCGGCGTTGAACTCGTTGGAGCTGGCCAGCTGCAGCCAGACTTCGGACGCCTCGTCGGACTTGGGGAACTGCTTGAGGAAACCCTCCAGGTCGGTCATCCACTTCTTCTGGTTGGCCACGAAGTTGCCCGTGGGCTCCTCGTTCCGCATGACGAACTCGCCGCCGATCAGGCGGTACGCGGCGTAAGAGGCGAGCTTGCCGGGGACCTTGACGATCGCCTCGATCGCCTCTCGGCCCTTGGACCATTCGCCGGTCTGATACGCCAGGACCATGCTGTCGACGGCCTGCTTCTCGTAGCCGAGCTTCTCCTCGGGGTCTCGGGCGGCGTCGGCGACGGCCTTCAGGAGCGCGACCCGCTTGAGGTGATACTGGGCGATCGACCGCTTCTCGCCGCTGGTGAGGACGGCGACGTTGGCCTTGTCGAACTCGGCCAGGGCCCGCAGGGCCTTCTCCATCCCCTCGTCGCGGGCGCCGCCGCCGGAGCCGGCGGCCGTCTCGTAGAGCGACGAGCGGATGCCCGTGGCGGCGGCGACGACCGGCTTCTCGGGGTCGACGGCGCGGGGCAGCTCGACGAACTTCCAGACGTCGCCGAGCTGGATCATCTCGGCGACCTGCAGCATCGAGAGCTTCGCCGCGGGCGCGCCGGCGGCGGCCGGGGCGCTCGTGAAGATCATGGCGTTCTCGTAGAGGACGAGGTCCTTGGCGACGCCCGCCGCGGGATCCGCGGGGATGGCGTGCGGCATCGCACCGTCGAACCGGTTCCAGGCGAGCTTGCCCAGCGCCTTGGCCAGCGCCGCGACCTGCTCGGCCCGCTGCTCGGGGGTGGCGGCGACCTTGGCGACGACCGCGGCGGGCAGGCCGGCGGCCGTCAGCTCCTTGGGCGTGGCCACGAGCGACTCGACCAAAACCGCGTCGCCGGCCGCGATGGCCTGCACCGCGACCTTCGAGGCCTCCTCGGCCGAGAGCCGCTTCCAGCCGACGATCTTGTTGTCCTGGACGGTCGCGATCCGGGTCCCGCCCGAGTTCATCCAGCGGCACTCGTCGAGCCGGCGGTCGCCGTCCAGGTCGCTCTCGCGGTAGACCTCGAAGCCGTCCTGGTAGTAGCTCCACTGGGTCAGGAACTTGCCGCCGTTGGTGATCACGAACCGCCGCAGCAGCTTGCCCTGGCCGTCGCGCAGGGCGTAGCCGATCGGCCGGTTCTGGGCGTCGGTCACCGTCTCGACCTTGCAGGCGTCGATCGCGGCCTGGTCCGCCGGGGTCTCGTAATCGACGCCGCTCTGCTGCGTCGGCTTGATGTCGAGCATCTTCTGCGGCGACGTTTCGGCCGCGCGGGCCGCGGACGCCCCCACACCCAACCCGACCGCCAGGGCCGCCGCGAATCCGAGTCTCCGCATGAGCTTCTCCTTAAACCCGGCCGTCGAGGACCGCCCCGGCGACGCCTCCGTGCGCTCGCGCCCCACGCCGCGACCGCGGCTCGCCCGGGGCGCGCCGGTCCCATGGGCGCGATCCCGAGAGTTGACCCCAGGTCGCCCCTTTCGTCCAGAGCGACTTGGCCGAAATCCCGCCCGCGCCACGACTCGGTTGACAATGCCGATTCGACTTGTACCATTGAACTAGAACAATGGGGCAAGCGACCGTGTTTCAACTCGACTCCCACGACCCGACGCCGCTCTACGCCCAGCTCGAACGGGCGATCCGGACGGCCGTCGCGACCGGGGCGCTGGCGGCCGGCGACCGGCTGCCGACGGTCCGCCAGCTCGCGGTGGACCTGCGCGTCAACGCCAACACGGTGGCCCGGGTCTACGGCGAGCTGGAGCGGGCGGGCCTGCTGGAGACCCGGCGCGGGGTGGGGACGTTCGTCGCGTCCCCCGGCGTCGGCGCGGCGGGCCGTCCCGAGCTGAAGAAGCGGCTCGACGCCCTGGGCGATCGGTACCTGTCCGAGGCGCAGGCCCTGGGGTTCTCGGCCCGCGAGGCGATCGCGGCGCTCGAGGCGAGGCTTTCAACCGAGAGAGGTCGTCATGGCGATCACACGCGTGGATAGTCGTTCCAGGCAGGTCCGAATGGAGGCCCCCAGCATGAACGGTCTGAACTTCATCGGGTTCCTGCTGTTCGCGGCGAGCGTCGCCGGCAGCATCGTCGCCGCCGTCCTGTCGGGCCGGTTCTGGATCGTCTTCCCGGGGATCGTCCTGGGCCTGATCCTCGCCGGCTCGCCGCGGATCGCCAAGCAGTGGGAGCGCGCCGTGGTGCTCCGGCTGGGGCGATACGCGGGGCTGCAAGGCCCGGGCCTGTTCTGGATCGTCCCGTTCGTCGAGCGGATCTCGGCCTGGGTCGACCAGCGGACCATCACCACCAGCTTCGCCGCCGAGGAGACCCTGACCTCCGACACCGTCCCCGTCAACGTCGACGCCGTCCTCTTCTGGATGGTCTACGACCCCGAAAAGGCGGCGCTCGAGGTCCAAGACTACAAGGAGGCCGTCTCGTGGGCGGCGCAGACGGCCCTCCGCGACATCATCGGCCGCACGCCCCTGACCGTCCTGCTGAAGGGCCGCGAGCAGATCGAGGCCGACCTCCAGAAGCTGATCGACGAGCGCTCGAACCCCTGGGGCGTCACCGTCCACTCGGTCGAGATGCGCGACGTGATCATCCCCGAGTCGCTCCAGGACGCCATGTCGCGCGAGGCCCAGGCCGCCCGCGAGAAGGAGGCCCGAATCATCCTCGGCCAGGCCGAGGTCGAGATCGCCCACCTCTTCCACGAGGCCGCCCGGCACTACGAGGGCAACCCCACGGCGCTGCACCTGCGGGCCATGAACATCCTCTACGAGGGCCTGAAGGAGAAGGGCGCGCTCATGCTCGTCCCCAGCACGGCCGTCGAGTCGATGGGCCTGGGCGGCCTGATGGGCGCGGCGGCGCTCCGGCAGCAGGCCCTCAGCACGCAGGAGGGGGGGCCGGCCTCCTCGGGGAACGGTCTCGTCGTATAATGGGCCTCGGCCGTCGACCTTGCGGCGGCCCTCCCGGCACGACGCGACCCGAGGCCGCCGATGGGCATGATGCGACGATCCCCGCGACCCTTCCTCCTCCTGGCGGCCGCCTTCGCGCTCGCCCCCCCGGCGGCCGCGCAGGCCCCGCCGCCGCCGACCGAGGCCCCGGCCTACACGGACCACGCCGACCTGCTCGTCGTCCGCGACGCCAGGGGGGCCGAGCGGCCCGTGGAGAGCGTCGCCGACTGGGAGGCCCGCCGGGGCCACGTCCTCGCCCACCTCCAGGAGGTCATGGGGCCGCTCCCCGGCCCGGAGCGGCTCGCGCCCCTGGACTGGAAGGTCACGGCCGAGTTCCCCGAGGACGGCTACGTCCGCAAGAGGATCGAGTACCAGGCCGAGCCCGGCGACCGCGTGCCGGCCTGGCTCCTGATCCCCGACGCCCCCAAGGAGGGCCCGGCGACGAAGCGGCCGGCGATGCTCTGCCTGCACCAGACCATCGCCATCGGCAAGGACGAGCCCGCCGGCCTGGGCGGGAAGCCCGACCTCGCCTACGCCCGCGAGCTGGCCCGCCGCGGCTACGTGACGCTCGCCCCCGACTACCCCAACTTCGGCGAGTACCCGCGCGACGTCTACAAGATGGGCTATGCCAGCGCCTCGATGAAGGCGGTCTGGAACGGCAAGCGGGCGGTCGACCTGCTCAGTTCGCTCCCCCAGGTCGACCCCGAACGCATCGGCGTGATCGGCCATTCGTTGGGCGGCCACAACGCCATCTTCACGGCGCTCTTCGAGCCCCGGCTCAAGGTCGTGGTCACCTCCTGCGGCTTCACCGCCTTCCCCTATTACTACAAGGGAGACGTCGCCGGCTGGTCGCACAAGGGCTACATGCCCCGTCTCCGCGAGAAGTACGGCCTGGACCTGAACAAGATCCCGTTCGACTTCCCCGAGCTGATCGGGGCGCTCGCCCCCCGCCCGTTCTTCACCTGCTCGCCCCTGCGCGACGCCAATTTCGACTCCGAAGGCGTCCGCGTCTGCATCCGCGCCGCCCGGCCCATCTACGGCCTCTACCACGCCGAGGACGACCTCGTCGCCGAATACCCCGACGCCGAGCACTCCTTCGAGCCCGAGACCCGCATGAAGGCCTACGAGTTCCTCGACCGGCACCTGAAGCCCGCGCACTGAGGCCCGACGGCTCAGCCCGGCTCGCCGACGCGGAACTCGGTCGCGGGCGACTTCAGGCCGGGGAAGGCCGACCGCAAGACCCGGCCCCCTTCGCGGCGTTCGAGGCCGAACGGCCCGTCGCCGAAGGGGTCGCGGAGGGCCCGGAATGCGTCCTCGCCGTCGCGGACGAGGGCGAAGCCGGCCCGGAGCATCACGCGCAGGAGGGCCTGCCGCTCGACGGCCGCGGCGATCCCTCGGGCGGCCTCGACGAGCCCCGCGGCGAGCGGGGCGTCGTCCCGGCGGGCTCGCGCGAAGGCGTCGAGGGCCTCGTCCCGCCCGCCGCGGGGCAGGTCGAGCCGCCGGCCCAGCTCGGCGAAGTCCGGGACCGTCGCGTCCAGGTGGGCGAGCAGCTTCGCGCGATCCCCGCCGGTCAGGCGCCTCAGCGCGGCGATCTCGGCGTCGTCGCAATCGAGCCGCTTCCAGCCCTCGTCGTCCACCACGGCCCCCATCGCCGCGAGGCGGCCCCGAAGCGTCCCGAGGATGAACCGCGACTCGGGACCGATCGTTCCCGAGGGAGGAGCGACCGGCGGTAGGCCGTCCAGGCGATGGGCGAGCCGGTCGAGCGCGGGCCGGTCCAGGCGCGTGAGGACCCGTCCCAACGTCTGGAGCGTGACGGCCTCGTCGGCGCATTCGAAGAGGCGGGCGATGAACGGCCCGTCCGCCCCGACCCGCCGCGCGTAGGCCAGCGCGGAGAAGGCGTCGTCCAGCGCCTCGTCGAACCGCCTCGCCTCGACGAGCCGCCGGACCGACAGGCAGGTCATGCGGACGATGTGCCGGTTGGCGATGCCGAGGCGGTCGCGATCGATGTCCGCGGCGGTCATCTCGTCGTCACCCCACCGGCAGGCGTCGATCTTCGCCGCCTCGCGGATCGCCTCCAGCGCGGGGCGAGACTCCTCGATCCAGCGGTCGACCTCCGGCCCGAGCCTCGCCGTCTCCAGGGCCTCGCGGGCCTCCCCCCACCGCTCCGAAGGGACCTTCCTGACCCAGGCAAACGCCCGTCGGTAGGCGTCCGCCGCATTCGGCGCTTCGTCGCCTGCCCCGGCCCACGCGTCTATCCCCCGAAGCCGGCCGAGCCAGGTCGTCAGCGAGAGGGAGCGAAGCAGTTCGCGGCGGAGCATGAGGGTTCCTCTTCGTCGGGGCTTCCGGCCTGCGCCGGCGGATTTCGCCTCCGGATCCTATGGCGAGTCATCCTCGGATCCTATGGTGGATCGCGGGGTTCGCGCCCGGCGCGCCGCAGCATCTCGTCGCAAGAGAGAGGGGGCAGGCCTTGTCGACCGACTACGACGCGATCGCCGGGGATTACAAGCGGGCCAAGCAGCAGCCCTGGCGGTCGTTCATCGAGGCGTTCACGCTGATGGAGCTGGTCGGCGACCCGACCGGGGCCGCCGTGGTGGACCTGGCCTGCGGGGAGGGCCATTACACCCGCCGGCTGCGGCTGCTCGGGGCGTCGAAGGTCCTGGGCGTCGACCTCTCCGAGGGGATGATCGCCCTGGCCCGCGCCGAGGAGGCGGCGCGGCCCGTCGGGGTCGACTACCTCGTGGGGGATTGTCGAGAGCTGGGCCTGCCCGGCGAGTTCGACCTGGCCGTCGCCGCCTACCTGCTCAACTACGCCCGGGACCGCTGCGAGCTGGCTGCGATGTGCCGGGGCGTCGCCCACTGCCTGAAGCCGGGCGGCCGGTTCGTCACGGCCAACACGAACCCCGGGCTCGATTTCGACCGCCTGCCGTCGTTCGCCGCCTATGGGTTCGACGTGGAGGCGGCCGGAGCGCTGCGGGAGGGGACGCCGATCACCTGGACGTTCGACCTGGAGGACGGTACTCTGCGGGTCGAGAATTATCACCTCGACGCATCGGCCCACGAAGAGGCGCTCCACGACGCCGGGTTCCGGGACGTGCGGTGGCGTCTCCCCCGGCTCTCTCCGCTGGGCGAGGCGGCGAAAGGGCGGGCCTACTGGGAACCCTTCCTGTCCCATCCTCCGGTCATCTTCATCGAGTGCCGGAAGTAGCGCGGCAGTTGCGACGGGCCCGGATCGGGCGCATACTCGGCGAGCCCGCGCGGCCCTTCAGCCGGAGGCCCGCCCACACCCCGGGAGATCGTGGAACGATGCGGATGCGTGGATTCGTCGCGGCCTTCTGCTTGCTCGCGGCGTCGGCCGACGGGATCTCTCGGGCGGGCGACGTGGAGGTGGGCCCGATCGGCTCATTGGTGGCCGAGTCGACGAGCGAGATGGCCCCCGCGGTCGTCCGCTGGGCGGTCGACGGCTCCGACGCGAAGGGCCCGCGCGAGGTCGACTCGTGGGAGGGCTCGCGCCGGCGCAGCCGGGAGTTCGCCGCGGCCTGGGCGGCGCGGCTGCGGGAGATGGACTTCGACGCCCTGGGCCTCGAAGGCAAGATCGACTACCTGCTGCTGGCCAACGAGCTGAGGGCGACGGCCGAATCGGCGAAGTTCGTCGCCGGGCGCGACGCCGAGGTCGCGCCGTTCGTCCCGTTCGCGGCGGCCGTCGAGGCGCTCGTCGCGGCCCGATATCGGCTCGTTCCCGTCGATCCGGAGAAGGCCGCGGGCACGCTCGTGGCGATCCGCAAGCAGGTCGACGAGGTGCGCAAGCAGGCCGAGGCCCGCAAGCCCGACGACAAGATCCCGGCCCACCTGGCGGACCGCGCGGCGGGCGTGATCGAGGCCAACCGGCGGGCGCTGGCGGGGTGGTTCGAGGGCTATGACGGATTCGATCCGCTCTTCTCTTGGTGGACCCGCGACCCCCATCGCAAGGCCGACGAGGGCCTGCGCGAGCTGGTCAAGTACCTCCGCGAGACCGTGGCGGGCGTCAAGGACGGCGACCGCTCCGCACTGGTCGCGCCGCCGATCGGCCGCGAGGAGATCGAGGCCGCGCTCCGGGCCGAGATGATCGCCTACTCACCCGAAGAGCTGCTGGCCGTCGGCGAGCGGGAGTTCGCCTGGTGCGACGCCGAGCGCAGGAAGGCCGCCGCCGAGCTGGGCTTCGGCGACGACTGGAAGGCCGCGGCCGACAAGGTCAAGAAGGATCACGTCGAGCCCGGCGGCCAGTATCGGATGATCCGCGGGCTCGTCGAGGAGACCCTGGCGTTCGTCGACGCCCGCGACCTGGTCACCATCCCGCCCCTCGCCCGCGAGAGCTGGACCGTGCACACCACGCCGGCCGACGACCAGAAGCATCAGCCCTACTACTTCTACTCCGGGGGCGCCATCAGCATGGCCTACCCCGCCGACCGCATGGACCACGAGGGCAAGCTCATGGCCATGCGGTCCAACAACGTGCACTTCACCAAGAACCTGGCGATGCACGAGCTGATCCCGGGCCATCACCTCCAGATGTTCATGAACGCACGGCACCAGCCGCACCGAAGGTCGTTCGGCACCCCGTTCTGGACCGAAGGCTGGGCCCTGTACTGGGAGATCCTGCTCTGGGACCTGGGCTTCCCGAAGACCCCGGAAGACCGTTTGGGCCTGCTCTTCTGGCGCACCCACCGCTGCGCCCGGATCGTCTTCTCCCTGAAGTACCACCTGGGCAAGATGACCTCGCAGGAGGCGATCGACTACCTCGTCGACCAGGTCGGCCACGAACGCTCGAGCGCCGAGGGCGAGGTGCGTCGGTCGCTGGCCGGCGGCTACGGCCCCCTGTACCAGGCGTCGTACATGCTGGGCGGGCTCCAGTTCCGGGCGCTCAGCAAGGAACTCGTCGATTCCGGCAAGATGACCCACAAGGCGTTCCACGACCGCATCCTGACCGGCGGGCCGATGCCCGTCGAGCTGGTGCGGGCCCGCCTCACCGACGCGAAGCTCACGCGCGACTTCACGCCGTCCTGGAAGTTCGCCGGCGAGGCCCCGAAGTGAGCACGCCAACCCTTTCGATCACCCCTCACGACGGCCCGAACGATGAATGACCACTTCGGACTTCGCATCTGGGCTCTCGTCGGGATCCTGGCCTTCTCGCCGGGGCGGGCGCGTGCGGCCGACGCGACCTTCGACGTGGTCGTCGTCGGGTCGACGCCCGGCGGGATCATGGCGGGGGTCGCGGCGGCGAGGGCCGGGCGGACGGCGGCGATTTTGGAGCGCGGGACGCACGTCGGCGGGCTGCCGGCGAACGGCCTGGGGGCGACCGACATCGGCACCCGGGGGGCGACGGGCGGGCTCTTCCTGGAGTTCGTCGGCCGCGTCAAGCGGCATTACGTCGCGACCTACGGGGCCGACTCGCCGCAGGCCCGCGACTGCTCCGACGGCTATCACTTCGAGCCCCGCGTCGCCGAGCAGGTCTTCGAGGGCCTGATCGCCGAGCACAAGGGCCGGCTGGCCGTCTTCCGTCGCCGCCAGTTCGACGCCGAGCCGGCGAACGTCGACCGGGAGG
This sequence comes from Paludisphaera mucosa, assembly GCF_029589435.1. Classification (NCBI taxonomy): domain Bacteria; kingdom Pseudomonadati; phylum Planctomycetota; class Planctomycetia; order Isosphaerales; family Isosphaeraceae; genus Paludisphaera; species Paludisphaera mucosa. The sequence goes on from NZ_JARRAG010000001.1 coordinate 212,609, forward strand.
CCGGCCGGCTCGTCGCGATCCGGGTCCGCGATCGCGATTCCGGCGCGGTCGAGACCTACCGGGCGAAGGTGTTCATCGACGCGACCTACGAGGGGGACCTCGCCGCGGCCGCCGGCTGCGCGTACCGCGTCGGCCGCGAGGGCCGCGACGAGAACGACGAGCCGATGGCCGGCCGACTCTACAAGGCCTGGGGCGGCGTCCCGGGCCCCGGCTCGACGGGCCAGGCCGACAACGCCATCCAGGCGTTCAACTACCGCCTCTGCCTGACGAGGAATCCCGAGGACCGCGTCGAGGTCGCCAGGCCCGCTCGATACGACCGCGACGAGTACCTTTCGCTGGCCGACGACGTCCGGGAGGGTCGCACGACGGCGCCCGGCGGCAAGGCCGGCAAGTCCATGGCCCTGGCGTGGGATTCCATCGGCCGGATCGTGAACCCCGTGGCGATCCCCAACGGCAAGGTCGACGCCAACAACCAGCACTGGAACTTCCTCTCGTCCGACCTCCCGGAGGAGAACTGGCCCTGGCCGACCTCGGGATGGGACTGGCGAGACCACTTCGCCGGGCGCCTCCGCGACTACACGCTGGGCCTCCTGTATTTCGCCCAGAACGACCCCGCGCTGCCTGAGGACTTCCGCGCCCGGTGCCGCGAATGGGGCCTGGCGAGGTCCGAGTTCGCCGACGACGGCCACTTCCCGCGCCAGGTCTACGTCCGCGAGGGTCGTCGCGTCGTCGGCGAGTATTCCTTCGCGGCGAAGGACGCCGTCCCGACCAGGCCCGACGGCCGCCCGCCGATCCATGCCGACAGCGTCACCGCCAGCCACTACGCGCTCGACTCGCACGCCGTCCGCAAGCGCGAGCCGGGACGGGCGCACCTCGACGGCTTCTTCAGCTCGCCGAGCCGGCCCTACACCGTCCCGTACGGGGTGATCGTCCCGAAGAAGGTCGACGGCCTGCTGACGCCCGTGCCGGTCTCGGGCACGCACGTCGGCTTCAGCACCCTGCGGATGGAGCCCTGCTGGATGGCCCTCGGCGAGGCCGCCGGCGAGGCCGCGGCGCTCGCGATCGAGGCCGACCTCGCGCCCCGCCGGGTCGCCGTCGCCGCCCTCCAGGAACGCCTCGTGAAGCATGGCGCCGTCTTGATGTACTTCCGCGACATGAAGCCCGGCGACGCCCACTTCGAGGCCGTCCAGCTCATGGCCCTGCGCGGCTGCCTGGAGCCCGACGCCTGGCTCGCCCGCCCCGACGATCCGGTCACCGAGGCGGAGGCCCGCCGCTGGATCGAGAAGTCCGGGGCCGCGGGCGTGAGCCCGGACGAGGCCCGGAGCCTGAAGCGAGGGGAGCTGCTCGACCGGCTCCGGCGAGCCTCGAAGTGACGGACCGTCAGCCGTCCGTCGCGTGGGTCGGGTGGTCCCACTCGGCGTCGAAGCCCTCGCGGATCCGCGCCAGGACCTCGGCCGCCTCGCCGCCTTGCTCTGCGGCGAAAGCCTTCGCCACCTGCCGCGCCAGGTCGACGAGCATCAGCCCCCAGGCCGCCGGGTCGTCCCAGAGCGTCGCCGCGAGGCTGGCCCGTTGGCCCTCCGAGGTGATCCAGACGCGCGCGATCTCCACCGCCCGGGGGTCGAGGGCGACGTCGGCGGGAGGGGGCAGGGGGCCGGTCCTGGGATCCATGGGGCGGGTCCTCGTCGGGTTCGGGTCGGTCGATTGTACGTCCGTCGCCGCCCGCGACGCGACGGGGCAGGCGCGGAGGGATCGCAGGCGGCGGAGGGCCTGAGAATCTGGGGGTCGCCGGGATTTTCGGCTTGAACGCGGGGAGTGACCTGGTATAGTCACGGATGAGACGATAGAGCCGGATAAATGCGCGTCGCGCTCTTTCGCATCATGGCGGCTCGGGCCTCGGCCCGGCAACAACAGGATTGGACATCGCCTCAACTGGATGAGGGCGCCATGGATCGACGCATCCTCGTTGTGGAAGACAGCGAGCTCTACTGCCAGCAGCTCGATCAGATCCTCTCCGGCCCCGGTCGCGAGGTGACGATCGTCCACGACGGCACCGCGGCCCTGGAGCTGCTCGTCGAGAAGTCGTTCTCGCTGGTCATCACCGACCTGAACCTTCCCGACGTCAACGGGATCGACCTGATCCGCGAGATCCGCTCGCGAGACATGCCGGTGACGATCATCGTCATCAGCGGCCAGCCCAGCGTCGAGTCGGCCGTCGAGGCCATCCGCCTGGGCGCTTACGACTTCGTCGTCAAGCCGATCGACCCCGAGCTGTTCCAGCACCAGGTCGAGAAGGCGCTCAAGGATCGGACCCTGACCGACGAGATCGCCCAGCTCAACACCAAGCTCCGCCGCCGCTTCGCCTACCACAACATCCTGGGGCGGAGCCGGCGGATGGCCGAGGTCTTCGCCCGGGTCGAGCGGGTCGGCTCGTCGCCTTGCACCGTCCTGATCACGGGCGAGACCGGCACCGGCAAGGAGCTGGTCGCGCAGGCGATCCACCAGAGCGACGTCACCCGCAGCGGCCGGCTCGTCACCGTCAACTGCGCGGCGCTGCCGGAGCACCTGCTGGAGAGCGAGCTGTTCGGCCACGAGCGGGGGGCCTTCACCGGGGCCGACCGCCAGCACGTCGGCCGGTTCGAGGCGGCGGCCGGCGGCACGCTCTTCCTCGACGAGATCGGCGAGATGCCGATCGGCATGCAGGCCAAGCTGCTCCGCGTGCTCCAGGACGGCCGCTTCGAGCGCGTCGGCGGCGCCGAGCCGATCCAGGCCGACTGCCGGGTCCTCGCCGCGACCAACGTCGACCTCGCGGAGGCCGTGGCCGAGGGCCGGTTCCGCAGCGACCTGTATTACCGCCTCAACGTCGTCGCGATCGAGACCCCGCCTTTGCGCGAGCGGCTCGACGACATCCCGCTGCTGGTCCACCACTTCCTGCACAAGCTGGAGGAGCGCGGGCTGCCCGCCAAGACGATGTCGCGGGCGACGCTCTCGCGGCTGCTCCGCTACGACTGGCCGGGGAACGTCCGCGAGCTGGAGCACGTCCTCGAGCTGATGGTCCTCACCACGCCCGGCCCGAGCATCGAGCCCGAGAACCTCCCCCCCGAGATCGTCCCCCGCCGCGAGGAGCCGTTCAGCCTCGACTTCGACCACTTCCGGCCGCTCCAGGAGCTGACCGAGGAGTTCACCCAGCGGATCGAGAAGGCCTACCTCGCCCGCGTGCTGGAGAAGTACCGCGGCCGCATCGACCAGTGCGCCGCGCACTGCGGCCTGTCGCGGCGGAGCATCAGCGAGAAGCTTCGCCGCTACCAGATCGACAAGGCCGACTTCAAGCCCGCCAACCGCCGCGCCCGCAAGGCCCCGCCGAGCCCTTCGCCGTTCGCCGCCTCGTTCGACGTGGCGTGAGGCCGGCCGGGTCGACGCCCCGCGTCGTCAGTCCGGCGGCTCGACCCGCCAGTTGAATTCCTCCTGGAAGTCGTCGAAGCAGGTTCGGCAGACCCACCACTCCTGGCCGTTCGCGTTCGCGACGTAACCGAATCGCTGGATGCTCGGGTGGTCCAGTTCCATGAACGTCTGCCGACACATGGCGCAGTGTTCATGGCTCCAGATGTAGGTGGGATCTTCCCGAGGGGCGACGTACTCCTCCCATCGGAAGCAAGCTCCGACGAGGAATCGGCGGCTCCAGTCCCACTTGAAGGATCGCCAGTCGAATTCGGAGCCGCAGTGGTGGCAGGTCGCCACGAAGAGAGGGGTCGCGATCTGGTCTTCGCCGGGGGTCGCGACCCACGCGTCACAGTCTGGGCAGTGGACCCAGCCCTTATTTCGCATCGAGAGAGCGTCAATCGAGGACGCTGACGGGGATGCCTGGAAAACGTCGGAAAATCGACGGGTCGATCCTAACCGGGGGGATGAAGCCCCGCAACGTCGATCGGCGTCGTCAGGGGTGGACCTTGGTCTCGCCCGAAGCGTCGGTGACCTCGTCCGTCCAGACGACGAACTTCTTGAGGGTCGAGGGCCCGAAGCTGGTGGTGATGGCGACGTCGACGGCGTCGCGGCCCTTGGCCATCAGCAGGCGGCCGATCCGCCGCCGGTTGTGGCGGGCGTCGAACGTGTGCCACCGGCCGCCCAGGTAGACCTCGAACCAGGCGCTGAAGTCCATCGGGTCGGGCGAGATGGGCACGCCGATGTCGCCGAGATAGCCGGTGACGTACCGCGCGGGGATGTTCATGCAGCGGCAGAAGGCCACGGCCAGGTGGGTGAAGTCGCGGCAGACCCCCTGCTGCTCGATGTAGGCGTCGTACGCCGTCTTGGTCCAGCGCGCGTACTGGTAGCCGAAGGTGATGTGGTTGTGGACCCAGTCGACGATCGCCTGGACGCGGCCCCAGCCTCGCGGGGTGTTGCCGAAGAGGTTCCAGGCGATGTCGCTGAGGCGGTCGACCTCGCAGTACCGGCTCGCCAGCAGGAACGGCATCACCTCGGTCGGCAGCTCCTGGATCGGGATCTCCTGCGCGTCGGGCGCCGCGGGGTCGGCCAGGCCGTCGACCTCGACGACCGCGTCGTTCGTCAGCCGGAGGACGCCGGCCGGGGCGAGGATCCGCCGCGAGCGGTTGCCGAAGCCGTCGGTGAAGTCCGTCACCGCGACGGCCGGCTCGACCGCCAGCGCCTCGGGACGCACCAGCGCCGGCTCGACCGACGGATGGACGCGCAAGAGCATCATCATCGGAATGGGCGCCGGGACGTCGAACTGGATGTCGTAGCCGATCCTGATGAACATGGGCCCGCCCGTGAGAAGGGGGATTGGCGAGTCGGTTTCGTGAACGGCGGCTCGCGCGAGAGGTGCGAAAATCATACCAACGCCCCAAACCCGCGTCCATCGACGACCGATTTTCGGATGTCTTCATGAGCAGGCGTGGCGTTGAAAGCCTTGCCAGGGCCCGCCGCCAGATGGTATTCAAGCTCTGGGGGATTTCGGGCGCGGGGGCTCGATCGGGCGATGCGGCGCGGAGGCTGGGCACGATGACGTATTGCGTAGGCATCATCACGAAGGACGGCTTCGTGGCGGCCTCGGACTCGCGGACCAACGCCGGCTACGACCAGGTGAACGTCTGCCGGAAGATGCACCTTTTCGAGGGCGTCGGCGACCGCGTCTTCGTGGCCATGACCAGCGGCAGCCTGTCGTGCAGCCAGTCGATCGTCACCCTGCTCCGCAAGGATTTCGAGGCCGGCAAGGGGCTGGCCGCGGTCGAGACCATGTACGACGCCGCCCGCTGCGTCGGCGAGCAGGTCCGCCGCGTTTCCGAACAGGACCGCAAGGCCCTGGAGCAGGACGGCTTCAAGGTGAACGTCCACGTCTTGCTGGCCGGCCAGATCCGGGGCCGGCCCCACGACCTGTATATGGTCTATCCCCAGGGGAACCCCCTGCGCGCCACCGAGGACTCGCCCTTCCTCCAGATCGGCGAGTGCAAATACGGGCGGCCGATCCTCGACAGGGGGGTCCGCTACGAGCGGACCTCGCTGGAGGACGCCGCGCGCTACGCCCTGATCTCGATCGACTCGACCCTGCGCTCGAACGTCACGGTCGGCCCGCCCATCGACCTCCTGGTCTACGGCAAGGACGAATTCACCCTCGACCGCCGCCGCCGGTTCCCCGACCGCGACCCCGACCTCGCCACCATCCACGTCCAGTGGGAGCACGCGCTGCGGCAGGCCGTCCAGGCCCTCCCTCCGGTCGATTTCGCCCCCGACCCCGACCGCTGACGGTCGGCTCCCGCCTCGTCCCCCCTCGACGCCGCGCGGGTTGAACATTAAAATGTTTGAATGATCCCGCCAGGGCCGGGCCGCGCCGAGATCCCTCGATGGGGGCGGCGTCGCGCGCCGGCCCGGGGGGGATTTCGGGGAGGTCGGTCGCGGCGGCTCGCCGCCGGGCGGCGGGCCTGGAACGATGGAGGTCGGTCCGGGGGCGTCGCCGGGCCGACGCGGTGCGCAAGCGGACGGAAGGCGATTCGATGGTTCGCGCGATCATTTCCTGGAGCCTGCACAACCGCTTGATCGTCCTGCTGGGCGTCGCGGCCCTGATCGCGGCGGGCGTCTACTCGGCGCTGCATTTGGACGTCGAGGCGTATCCCGACCCGACGCCGCCGCTCGTCGAGGTGATCACCCAGAACCCCGGCGCCAGCCCCGAGGAGATGGAGCGGCTGGTGGGCATCCCGCTGGAGACGGCTCTCAACGGGATGAAGGGGCTGAAGTACCTGCGGAGCACGTCGCTCGCCGGCCTGAACGACATCAAGTGCATCTTCGAGTACGGCACCGACTACTGGGCCGCGCGCCAGGAGGTCATCAACCGGATCTCGTTCGTCGGCAGCCTGCCGGCGGGCGTGACGCCGTCGCTGTCGCCCTGGAGCCCCACCGGCGAGATCATCCGCTACGTCCTGGACGGCGACCGCTACACGCTCAACCAGCTCAAGGCCGTGCAGGACTGGGTGCTGGGCCGGGCCCTGAAGACCGTGCCGGGGGTGATCGACGTCACCGGCTTCGGCGGCACGGTGAAGCAGTACCAGATCCTCGTCGACCCCCGCCTGCTGCGGCAGTACCAGGTGTCGATGCAGCAGGTCGAGGACGCGATCAACGGCTCGAACGCCATCGTCGGCGGCGACGTCCTGATGCTGGGCAGCCAGGCGCACAACGTGCGGGCCGTCGGCCTGCTGGGCAAGGGGCTCGACCCCCTCGACCCCGAGAACGCCCCCCGGGCGCTGGCGATCGAGATCGACAAGCTCGAGGACCTCAACAAGGTCGTCGTGACCTCGCGCAACGGCGAGCCCGTCTACCTGCGGCAGGTGGCGACGACCGTCGTCGGCTCGCGGCCCCGCCTGGGCGTGGTCGGCCGCGACGGCCGCGACGACGTCGTCGAGGGCATCGTCCTGATGCGCAAGGGCGAGCAGGCCCTGCCCACGGCCGAGGCCGTCCGCAAGAAGTTCGAGGAGATCGAGCAGGAGAAGCTCCTCCCCGAGGGGATGCGGATCCAGGTCTTCAACCAGCGGACCGACCTGGTCCACGTCACGACCCACAACGTGCTGCACAACCTCGTGGTCGGCATGGCGCTGGTGGTCGCGGTCCTGTTCGTCTTCCTGGGCGACTTCGCCAGCGCGGCGATCGTGGCGATCATGATCCCGCTGGCCCTCCTGTTCTCGATCACGGTCCTGTACTTCCGCCACGAGTCGGCCAACCTGCTGTCGATCGGGGCGGTCGACTTCGGGATCATCGTCGACAGCTCGGTCATCATCGTCGAGAACATCTACCGCCACCTGACCGCCCACGGCTCCGACCGCTCGCGGCCCTTGATCGACCGGATCATCGACGCGTCCAACGAGATCGAGCACGCGCTGTTCTATTCGACGACGATCATCGTCTGCGCGTTCATCCCGCTGTTCTCGATGTCCGGCCCCGAGGGGGCGCTCTTCGGCCCGATGGCCAACACGTACGCGTTCGCCATCCTCGGGGCTCTGATGCTGGCCCTGACGCTGGCCCCGGTGCTCTGCTCGTTCTTCTTCAAGAACAAGACGCACGAGGCCGACACGATCGTCGACCGGCTGATGAAGAAGCGGTACCTGCACAACCTCGACCGGGTGCTGAACCACCGGTTCCTGACGATGCTGCTGATGGGCGGGCTGATGGCCGCGACGGCCCTGATGATCCCGACCCTGGGCGGCGAGTTCATGCCCCAGCTCGAGGAGGGGAACCTCTGGATCCGCGCCATCCTGCCGCGGACGGTCTCGCTGGAGGCGGCGGCGCAGATGGCCCCGAAGCTGCGGGCGGCGATCGCCGAGACGCCCGAGGTCCGGGGCGTGATGTCGCACGTCGGCCGGCCCGACGACGGCACCGACGTCACCTCGTACTTCAACGTCGAGTTCAACGTGCCGCTGCGGCCGATGGAGGAGTGGCGGCCGGGGATGACCCGCGAGAAGATCCAGGTCGAGATGGCCGAGCGCTTCAAGGCGTTCGCGGGCGTCAACTTCAACTTCTCGCAGCTCATCCGCGACAACGTCGAGGAGGCGCTCTCGGGCGTGAAGGGCTCGAACTCGGTCAAGCTCTTCGGCAACGACATCCAGTCGCTCGAGGAGGCGGGGCAGCGGGTCGTCAACGTGCTCGACCGCGTCCCCGGGATCGAGGACGTCGGCCTCTTCCACATCGTCGGCCAGCCCAACCTGGAGATCGAGATCGACCGGGCCGCCTGCGCCCGCCACGGGATCAACATCTCGGACGTCGAGGACGCCGTGCAGGTCGCCATCGGCGGCCGCTCCTTCTCGCGGATGGTCGAGGGCGAGAAGCTCTACGACATCGTCCTGCGGCTCCCCCCCGCTCTCCGCGACGACCCCGAGGTCATCAGCCGGATCATGATCGACGTCCCCGGCCGCGGCGACGCCGCCGGCTACCGCGTCCCGCTGGCCCAGCTCGCCGCGATCCACGCCCACAAGCCGGGCGCCTCGTACATCTACCGCGAGAACAACCGCCGCTACATCCCCATCAAGTTCAGCGTCCGGGGCCGCGACCTGGCCTCGGCCATCGCCGAGGCCCAGCGCAAGGTCGACGACCCCGCCGGGGGGGCCAAGCTGCCGCGCGGCTACTCGCTCGTCTGGTCGGGCGAGTTCGCCCAGATGCAGCAGGCCAACGCCCGGCTGATGTGGATCGTGCCGCTGGCGATCGGCCTGATCCTGATCCTGCTCTACATGGCCTTCAACTCCACCAAGGACGCGCTCCTGGTGATGGCCAACGTGATCGCGGCGACCATGGGGGGCATCTGGGCGCTGAAGCTGACCTCGACCCCCTTCTCGATCTCGGCGGCGGTCGGGTTCATCTCGATCTTCGGCGTGGCGGTGCAGGACGGGGTGCTGCTGATCTCGTACTTCAACCAGATGCGCGGGGCCGGCCTGCCGGTGCGCGAGGCGATCATGCACGGGGCCGAGCTGCGCGTCCGGCCGGTCGTCATGACGTCGCTCACGGCGGCCCTCGGCCTGCTGCCCGCGGCGATGGCCCACTCGATCGGCTCGCAGGCGCAGAAGCCGCTGGCGATCGTCGTCGTCGGCGGGATGCTGGTCACCCTCTTCCTGACCCGCTACCTCATGCCCGTCCTCTACAGCTTCTTCCCCGGCCCGCGGGGCCAACGCGCCGACGCCGAGGCCGAGATGATGATCGAGGGCTCCCACTACGCCGAGGAGATCCTCAAGGAAGACGACTGCGACCCGATCCCCGAGGTCGACGACGCCTGACTCGGCGATCGAGGGCGACGCGGACGAACCCTCGAGATTCCTGGATTCTTCGACGGGCCGACGCTACATTTTGAGGTCCCCGATCGTGCACAGACGCCGTTCGGGGCCGGATCCACAAGCGTCGAGAGCCCGCTCCATGAAGACGACGAAAGGCCGATCGAGCCGTCGGCGCATCCCCTCGTTCGAGGCGGTCGAGGCTCGCCGTTTGATGACGACCGTCCCGGGCGGTGCGTCCGGGCTGGTCGCCGCCGCCTCGCACGGACGCCCCGCCGGCATGCGTCAGGGCGGGGCGACCCAGGTCGAGGTGCAGGCGCTTCGGACGCCGGCCGGGGCGAGAGGCCGGCTCTCGCCCGAGGTCGTCCGGGCGCTCGACGCCGAGATCGATCGGGCCGTCGCCCAGGACGGGCTTCCGAGCGCGGCCGTGATGATTACGATCCCCGGCTCGAGGAGTTACGTGGCCGTCCGGGGCGAGGCCGACCTGCGGACCGGGCGTGCGAGGGGCGCCGCCATGCCCTTTCGGATCGCGAGCATCACCAAGTCGTTCACGGCGACGGCCGTGCTCCAGCTGGCCGACCGCGGCAAGCTCAGCCTGGACGACCCCCTCGCGAAGTGGTATCCGGACTTCCCCCACGCGGACTCGATCACCGTCGACGACCTGCTGCGCATGCGCAGCGGGATCCCCGACTCCCTCGGGCACGACCTGCTGGGGGAATATTACGCCGACCCCCTGATCCGGATCACGCCGCAGGAGAGCATCGACAAGGCCGCGTCGATGGCCCACGACTTCCAGCCGGCGGACCGGGAGACGGTGTACAACAACCTCAACTACATCTTCCTCCAGGAGATCGTGGCCAGGGTCGCCGGCCGCGACCTGGGGGCGCAGATCCGGCGGTCGATCCTCCGGCCGCTGGGCCTGACCACCACGTCGTACCCGACCGGCGACCGCCTGCCGGGGCCGCTCCGGGGCTACAGCCTCGACGCGGAGGCCGGCCGGCCGGTCGACAAGACGGTGCTCAACCCCGCGGTGGCCGGCGGGGCCGGGGCGATGATATCGACGCTCCGCGACCTGACCGTCTACGCCCGGGCGCTCGGCACCGGGACGCTCCTGAAGCCCGAGACCCAAGCGGCCCGCCTCCAGGGCGAGACCCTGGCCGGGGCCCCGGACTTCGTGAAGTACGGCGAGGGCGTCGAGATGATCGGCCCGTTCGTGGGCCACAACGGAACGATCTTCGGATTCAGCAGCGAGATGTTCTACCTGCCCGCCTTGCGCGCGACCATCGTCGTCGACGTCAACCGCCTTGACGTCGACGACGTGAGCCGGTCGACGCCGCTGTTCCTGAGCCTCGCCAGGATCGCCTTCCCCGAATACGTCCTCTGGTAAGGCCGGACGCCTCGCGTGCCGCCTCCCCGGGGATGGGGCGGGCGGCCGCGATCGCGAGGCTTCACGGCGCCAGGTGGGACAGCTCCTCGCCGATGGCCGCCATGAGGGGGGCGATGGTCTCGGAGTCGAACGCGAAGCGGGCGCCGGCGGCTTCGAAGAGCTGGGGCAGGGGCCTCGCGCCGCCGATGGCCAGGGCGCCGCGGTAGGCGGCGACGGCCCCGGCGCGGTCGGTCAGGCTCCGCTTCCAGATCTGCAGGGCGCCGAGCTGCGCGACGCCGTACTCGATGTAGTAGAACGGGTACAGGAAGATGTGCAGCTGGCGGTGCCAGGAGTGGTCACGCGCCTCCTCCAGCCCGGACCAGTCGACGTCGCCGCCGAACCGCGCGACCAGGCCCCGCCAGGCGCCGCGGCGGTCGTCGCGGGTGTGGTCGGGGTTGGCGTAGAGCCAGTGCTGGAAGGCGTCGACGGTCGCGATCCAGGGGAGGATCGTGACGATCCCCTCCAGCAGCTTGCGGTAGGACCGCTCGGCCTTCTCCGGGTCGTAGAACGGGTCGGCGACCCCCGCGCCGAGGAGTTCCATCGTCATCGACGCGACCTCGCAGAACTCCAGCGGGCTCTCGCGGTAGGCGGCCAGCGGCTCGCCGCGCGAGGCCAGGGTGTGGAAGGCGTGGCCCCCCTCGTGGAGCAGGGTGCGGACGTCGCCGTCGACGCCGACGGCGTTCATGAAGATGAACGGCAGCCGGTCGGCCTCGAAGTTGGTCTGGTAGCCGCCGGGGGCCTTCCCCTTGCGGTTGGCCAGGTCGAGCAGGCTTCGCTCGCGCATGTACGCGAACTGGGTGCCGAGGTCGGGGTCGACCTCGCGGAAGATCGTCTCGGCCCCCGCGGCGAGCCGCTCCACGTCCTCGAACGGCTTGAGGGGGGGCCGGCCCAGCGGGTCGGCCGCGACGTCCCAGGGGCGCAGAGATTCGACGCCGAGGTGCTCGCGGTGGGCCCGGTGGATCTCGGCCGCCAGGGGGACGACGGTCTTCTCGATCGCCTCGTGGAACTGGCGGGCCTCGGCCGGTCCGTAGTCGAACCGCTCGCGGTTGCGGTAGGCGAAGCCCACGTAGTCGTCGAAGCCGGCCTCGCGGGCGATCTCGATCCGCAGGGCTTTCATCTCGTCGAAGAGGTCGTCGAGCATCGCGCGGTCGGCCAGCCGGCGGTCGGCGGCGAGCGTCCAGGCCTGGCGGCGGACCTCGCGGTCGGGCGACTCCAGGAACGGCGAGAGCTGGGCCAGCGTCCGCTCCTGGCCCTGGAACTCGACGGTCATCGCGCCGACGGCCTTCTGGTACTTCTGCTCCAGCTCGGCCAGCCGGGTCTCGCGGGGGATGTTGGCCTCGCGGTAGAGCGCGCGGCGGTTCTCCAGCGAGCGGTCGAACACGTGGTACCGCGGCTTCGAGAGCCCGGCGCGGCCGGGGGCGTCGAGGTACTTGTTGCGGACCTTGTCGAGGTAGGGCTTGAGCCGGGGCTCGACGTCGCGGACGAATTCGAGGTACGCCGCCTCGCGCGCCGGGTCGTCGGTCTGGCAGGTCATCGCGACGTAGCGCGCGGTCCCTTCCTGGCCGACGGCCGCGTTCAGCTCGCCCGAGGCCGTGAGGAAGGCCTCGACCTGCTCGGGCGCGTCGACTGGCAGTTCCAGCAGCTTCCGATACCAGGGCTCGATCTGCTCCCACGTCTTCAGCTCGACGCCCTCGGGGAGCCAGCGGCGGGGGAACGTCTCGGGAACGAAGGTCGTCGTCATCGGGCCTGCCTTGTATTCCTTCGGTCGGGGGTTGGTCGTCGATCCGTCGTCGCGGCGCGGGCGGTCGGGCTCGGTCCGGGCCGGCTCAGGGGACGCTCAGCTGGATGCACCAGGCGCCGACGAAGAGCCAGAACGTCATGCCGACGGTCCCCAGGGCGAGCACGAGGGTCGTCGCGGCGAGGGCCTCGGCGTGCTCCAGGAGGCCGCGGGCCAGGCCGATCGAGCCGATCGTCTGGAACAGCGCCATGACCGCCGCGAGGCCCAGGAAGACCTCGCCGATCCCGGTGATGAAGACGATGACGCCGATCCGCCCCGCGGGGTCGCGACACATCGCCATGACGACCGCCAGGACCAGGATGACGAACGCCAGAGTCTGGATCTTCACCCCGCCGGCCCTCCCCGCCCGGCCGCCGATTCGCACCGCGCCGCTCCTGGGATCATCCCCGGCCGGCCCGACCCCTGTCAACGTCGCGCGTCCTCGGCGGGCGGGGGGCCGCAGGACCATTGAGCGGCCGGCCGGCTTCGGTTATGAGTACAGGGACCGACGGCGATCCGCCCGTCGACGCCCCCCTTGCGAGCGAGGCGCCCCCGGCGCGCCAGCCAGATCCCCGGAGCATCCGACGCATGAGCACCCCGACCAAGTACCGCTTCACCTTCGGCCCCTGGAACATCAGCCAGGGCGCCGACCCGTTCGGCCCGACCGTCCGCAAGGAGATGGAATACGCCCGCAAGCTGAAGACCTACAAGGAGCTGGGGTTCGACGGCGTCCAGTTCCACGACGACGACATCGTGCCGGCCGACCTCGACTGGCAGGCCACGCTGAAGGGGACCGCCGAGGTCAAGAAGATCCTCGACGGCGAGGGCCTGTTCGTCGAGATCATCGCCCCGCGGCTCTGGGAGGATCCCCGCACCATCGACGGCGGGTTCACCTCGAACGACCCCAAGGAGCGGCAGTACGCGATCGACCGCGCCAAGCGCTGCGCCGACCTGGCGGACGAGGTCGGCTGCAAGAACTACGTGCTCTGGCTGGCCCGCGAAGGGACCTACATCCGCGAGGCCAAGTGCGCCAAGACGGCCGTGGCGCGGATCGTCGACGCCTGGAGCGCGATCCTGGAGCATAACAAGTCGATCCGGATCCTCGGCGAGGCCAAGCCCAACGAGCCGACCGACTCGGCGTTCATCCCCACCGTCGGCCACATGATGGCGATCGGCTACAAGACCGCCGACCCGGCCCGCTCGGGCGTGCTGATCGAGAGCGCCCACTCGCTGCTCGCCGGCCTCGACCCGTCCGAGGACATGGCCTTCGCGCTCTACCACGGCAAGCTCTGGAGCGTCCACCTCAACGACCAGAACGGCCTGAAGTACGACCAGGACAAGACCTTCGGCTCCGTCGACCTGCGGCGGGCGTTCAACCAGGTCTGGGTCCTCGACAAGAACGGCTTCGGCCAGGACGGCGAGTGCGTCGGCCTCGACGTCAAGGCCATGCGCACGACCACATTCGAGGATTCGCTCAAGCACCTGTCCAACTCGAAGACCCTGTTCCTCCGCATCCTCGACATCGTCCGCGCCGTCGACGAGAAGAAGGTCGAGGAACTCCGCGCCGCGAAGAAGTATGAGGAGCTCGAGATGCTCATCATGGACATGCTGATGGGCAAGAAGGGCTGAGACTCGCCCGTCTCGCGAGAAAGAGGCAGGAGCCGAAGCCGGGGACGGAGCCCCGCCCGCCTGGGACGGCCGAGGAAAGCGGACCGGGAGCGAGCGACTTCCATGCCGGGTGCTCGCCCCCGATCGCGGCCTGCGTAGATCGTCGCTCGACTGGAACTGCCGGACCGCTGGGCCGGTCAGGACGTCGTGCGTCCGCGCCGACGCGCCAGGCCCAGCCCGCAGAGGCCGACGAGCATCAACGCCATGGACGTGGGCTCGGGCACGGCGGCGCCGTAGACGACCGAACCCGGGGAGGTGAATTCGGGGGCGCCGAAGATCGGGAGCAGCCCCGAGATCGTGCTGCCGATCGGCGTCACCGGGACGTTCGGATCGTCCGTGACGGCCGTGATCAGATGGTAGCTGAGAAACATTTCGTCGAAGACGAGCCCCTGCGTCAGGAAGATCGTATTCGTGCCGACGTGGACGTACCTCTGCTCGGCCCCGACCTCGCTGGTCGTCAGGACGTCGACGCCCGCGTTCTTGAGCGTCAGGGTGAAATCGCCCACGCGCAAGCCGGCCTCCTGCACGCCGAAGGCCATGAGGGGGAAGGAAAACGTGTCGGCCAGCACCTGCCAGGCGCCGCCCTGGGCCTTGATGTCCCACGTGAACGTGTCGTCGTCGAACAGCGTCGTGCCGACGATGGTGTCGCTGCCCGGCGCCTGGCTCGCTAGCCCTCCGCCGAAGTAGAGCACGCTGAAATTGTAGCTGGTCCCCGCCTCGGCGCGGGGGGCCGCTGCGAGCGCGAGGCCGGCGAGCAGCAGCAAGCAAGTTCTACGCATGAGATCGATTCCGCATCCTCGGGTGCCATCGTGGTTGTGGTGGCCGCAGGCGAGGATCTTATAGATCCACCTCAATTAATGCCACCTTGTTTCCTTTTTTCGTCATTTTTGGTGAAGCATTGATCAATGTTATGGACCAAATTGCGAACGAATTTCATCGGATTTCGATTCTGGCTCACATGGCAAGGCTATCGAGGGGCGATGGTCTTAATTGCTTAGTCGATCCGTAAACGAATCGTTGCAAATCGGATAATATTTTAGGCGACTCCTGTCGTGGCGGTGGTCAAAAGATCGTGGGACTTCACATGTGCCTGCCGGCCCAGGGATTGGGCCTGTCGCGGGGGGTTAGGCACCAGCCGATCGTCTGGCGCTCGGTGAGGCCGGCGGGGATCGGCTTGGGGCCTTCCCAGGTCGCGCGGAACCGCTCGCTGAGGCTGCGGAGCAGGGCGGCCTTCACGGCGGCGAGGCGGGGGTCGGCGGCGAGGTCGGTCGTCTCGTCGGGGTCGGCCTGGACGTCGTAAAGCCGCTCGTAGGGGCCGGTGGGCGGGTTCGAGGGGGCGTAACCGTCCTTGCGCGCGCGGCGTCCGGTGCCGACGATCAGCTTGTAGCGGTCGGACCGGGCCATCGCCTCCTCGTTCTCGTTGTACTCGCTGAAGACGACCGGCCGGCCCGCGGCCCCAGGCGCGCCGACGACCAGGCCCGACTGGTCGATCCCGTGCAGGCCCGGCGGGATCGGCTGGCCCAGCAGGCTGAAGATCGTCGGCAGGACGTCGACCAGCTCGACGAGGTCCGTCACGCGCCGGCCCGCCGGCAGCCGGCCGGTCTGGCGGACGATCAGGGGCACGCGCACGGCGGGCTCGTAGAAGCAATGCTTCTCGAACCGGCCGTGCTGGCCGAGCATGTAGCCGTTGTCGCTCAGGTAGACGACCAGGGTGTCCGCGCCGTGCCCCTCGTCGTCGAGCGCCCGGACCAGGCGGCCGATCTGCTCGTCGACGAACGCGGCCGAGGTGTAGTAGGCGGCCTGGACGCCCCGGACGTCGGCCTCGGAGAGGGTGCGGAAGACCTTCGGCTGCTCGATCCGGTCGCGCTCGCTGAGTCGCCAGGCCGGGAACTGCTCGGGCCGGAACCGGCCGCGGGACTCCTCCGGGAAGTGGAACGGGGCGTGGGGCTCGTAGAAGCTGACGACCAGGGCGAACGGGCGGCCCGCGTCCGCCTTCATGAACCGGATCGCGCGGTTGACGAAGTAGGTGGCGTCCATCGACTCGGCGTCCAGGCCCGCGTCCTCGACGCGGGCGTTGAGCCAGGTCGCGGGCGGGTCGATCATCGGCCGCCAGGGCTTGCGGCGGTCGCCGCGCGGAGGGGGGTGCGAGCCGATGTGCTTGAGCCACTCCGCGTAGTCGCGACGCAGCTCGAACCCGTGAGAAGACGGGCCGTTGAAGTGCATCTTGCCGATCGCCGCCGTGCGGTAGCCTCGCTCGCCGAGCAGATGGCCGAGCGTGCGCATCGATTCGGGCAGGGCCGTGGGGAGGCGGGTCACGCCCGTGGCGTGGGGCAGCTTGCCGGTGATGAACGACTGGCGGCTCGGGGTGCACAGCGGCGCGTTGCAATACGCCCGCTCGAAGTAGACGCCTTGCCGCGCCAGAGCGTCGAGATGGGGCGTCGCGCCGTGGGGGTCTCCGGCCGCACCGAGCGTCCCGGCCGCATGGTCGTCGTCGACGATGAGCAGGAGGTTCGGCGGCCGTCGCGCCGCGTCACCCGCGAAGGCCTGTGGAGCGGCGAGCAGGATGGCGACCGCCAGCCGCGCCAGGACGACCGCGACCCTCCCCGACCTCCGCCGCAAAGATTCGTCGTCCACGGCCATTCCTCCTTGACCGGCTGCGGCGCGGAACGCCGTCTCCTGGATCATCGTCGCAGGCAACGTGAAGCCAATAAATCCTATGGAAATACTTATTCGTCTTCCATCGCAGGGCGGTCGGAATCCGTCCGCAGGTACGCGCCGGTGAGGCTTTCGGGGGCGGCGGCGATCTCGGCGGGCGTCCCCATGGCGACGACGCGGCCGCCCCGCGAGCCGGCCTCGGGTCCGAGGTCGACGACCCAGTCGGCGGCGGCGACGACGTCGAGGTTGTGCTCGATCACGACGAGGGTGTCGCCCTGGTCGGCCAGGCGCTCCAGCACGCCGAGCAGGCGGTCGACGTCGGCGAAGTGGAGGCCGGTCGTCGGCTCGTCGAGGATGTAGAGCCGCTCGCCGCCCGCCGGCCGGTTCAGGTGCGCGGCGAGCTTGACCCGCTGGGCCTCGCCGCCCGAGAGCGTCGCCCCCGACTGGCCGAGGGTGAGGTAGCCGACGCCGACGTCGTGGAGCGACCGCAAGCCGGGCAGCACGCGGGGCTGGGCGTCGAAGAACGCCAGGGCCTCGTCGACGCGGAGGTCGAGGACGTCGCCGATCGACTTCTCCTTGAACAGGATCTCCAGGGTCTGGCGGTTGAACCGCTTGCCGCGGCAGTCCTCGCAGACGACGTAGAGGTCGGGGAGGAACTGCATGGGGACGCGGCGGCGGCCCAGGCCCTGGCAGGTCTCGCACCGCCCGCCCTTGGCGTTGAAGCTGAACCGCGGCGGGCCGTAGCCGCGGGTGCGGGCCTCGCGGGTCTTGGCGAAGACGCGGCGGATCTCGTCGAAGACGCCGGTGAACGTCGCGGGCGTCGACCGGGGCGTGCGGCCGATGGGCGCCTGGTCGATCTCGACCATCGCCGTCAGCGAGTCCCAGCCGGCGATCGTCCCCAGCTCGGGGATGGCGCGGAGCGACGCCCGGTCGCGGCGGCGGAAGGCCCGCGCCAGGACGTCGAAGACGAGCGTGCTCTTTCCCGAGCCGCTGACGCCCGTCACGCACGTCAGCGTCCCCAGGGGGATGCGGACGTCGATCGTCCGCAGGTTGTGGACCGTCGACCCCCGGATGGTGAGCCAGCCCGGCGACCGCGCCAGCCGGTCGGAACGGCTGGGGGCGTGGCGGTCCTCGCCGCGGAGGCGGCGGCCGGTGAGCGAAGCGGCCGATCCGGCGATGCGGCCCGGCGGACCGACCGCGACGATCGCGCCCCCCTCCGGGCCCGCGCCGGGGCCGACGTCGACGACCCAATCGGCCGCGCGGATCACGGCCTCGTCGTGCTCGACGACCAGCACGCTGTTGCCCAGGTCGCGGAGCTTGCGGAGGCCGTCGAGGAGTTGGGCGGTGTCGCGGGGGTGGAGGCCGGAGGTCGGCTCGTCCAGGACGTAGCAGACCCCGACCAGGTCCGAGCCGAGCTGGTTCGCCAGCCGGACCCGCTGCAGCTCGCCTCCCGAGAGCGTCGCCGCGCCCCGGCCCAGCGTCAGGTATCCCAGGCCGACCTCGGCCAGGAACCGCAGCCGGCCCCGGATCTCGCGCAGCAAGGGGGTCGCGACGGCCTGCTCGTCCTCCCTGAACGGGAGCCCGTCGAAGAAGGTGCGGGCGGCCTCGACGGTCAGGTCGCAGACCTGGGCGATCGACTGGCCGCCCACCCGCGCGGCGAGCGACTCGGGCCGCAGCCGCGCGCCCTTGCACGCGGGGCAGGGGATCTCCTCGCGATAGGCGGCGAGCGCGGCCTTCACGGCGCCGCGGTCGGTCGCCCGGTCCAGCTCCGCGAGCATCGCCGGTACGCCGGCGAAGCCTCCGTCGGTCTCGCCGTGCAGGAAGGCCTGGAAGACGGCCTCGGGCCAGTCGTCCAGCGGGACGTCGCGGCCGAGCTTGTGACGATCGAGGAACGCCGAGACCCGGGGGTCGCCGACCTGTGCGGCCCGGAGTTTGGCGCCGAGCTTCGTCCAGGGCTCGACGGCCCCCCGGTCGAGCGACCTCGCGCGGTCGGGGACGATCAGGTCGGGCTGGAATTCCGAGACCACGCCCAGGCCGTCGCAGCGCGGGCAGGCGCCCTGGGGGCTGTTGAAGCTGAACCCGCGGGGCTCCAGGGCCGGCAGGCTGACGCCGCAGTCGGGGCAGGCGTGGTGGATGCTCATCGGCCGGTCCTCCCACGCCCCGTCGACCTCGGCGGAGATCGTCGCCAGCCCTTCCGAGAGCTTCAGCGCCAGGTTCAGGCTCTCGGCGAGCCGCGGCGCGACCCCTTCGCGGATCACCAGGCGGTCGACCACGGCGTCGATCGAGTGGTTCTTCGTCTTCGCCAGCTTGGGCGGCTCGTCGACCTCGATCACCTGGCCGTCGACCCGCGCCCGGATCAGCCCGGCGCGGCGGATCGCCTGGAAGACGTCGGCGTGCGCCCCCTTGCGGCCGCGGACGAGCGGGGCCAGGACCAGGATCCGCCTCCCCGTCGGATACGCCAGCACCGTCGCGACCATCTGCTCGGGCGTCTGGCTCCGGATCGGCAGGCCGCACTTCGGGCAGTGGGGCGCGCCCAGGCGCGAGAAGAGCAGCCGCAGCGAATCGTGGATCTCGGTCAGGGTGCCGACCGTGCTCCGCGGGTTCGGCCGCCCGGCGCGCTGGTCGATCGCCACGGTCGGCGGCAGGCCGTCGATCTCGTCGACGTCCGGGCGCTCGAGCTGGTCGAGGAACTGCCGAGCGTAGCTGGAGAGCGACTCGACGTACCGCCGCTGGCCCTCGGCGAAGACCGTGTCGAACGCCAGCGAACTCTTGCCCGAGCCGCTCACGCCGGTCAGGACGACCAGGGCGTCGCGCGGGAGGTCCACGTCGACGCCCTTCAGGTTGTGCGTCCGCGCCCCGCGGACCGCGATCGCCGTCGCCGACGCGATGCTCGCCATGCCGACCTCGCCCCCTCCCTGGGATGTCTCCGCCGACGCCCGATCCTCCAAGCGTTCCCCCCAAGCCCCGCGAACGCAGTCGCCTTAATGAATATTCATCGAATTCTCCCGCCCGCGGCGACATCATACCGCGCGGAATTTCCGCCGACCCCCCCCGGCGGGAGCCGGAATCCCTTCCGAGCCCGGGCCTTGCCGGCGGCGCGGCGTTTCTATTACAGTTGTCGGCGCGAGGTGGCGAGGGCGCTCGCCGACGCTTCCGCGACGGGAGCGTGGATGCTAGACTTTCGCTGACTCGCACGTCTTCCCGCCCCGTCCGAGCAGGAGCGTCGATTGTGAAACTTACCGTGGCGACGCTCGTCATCCTGATCGCCTGCGCGGCCTCGGTCGCGGCCCGGGCCCAGGAGCCGACCTCTTCGGGCGGGCTCACGTCCGCCGACGAGGAGAGGCTGCGGATGCTGAGCGATCCCGAGGCGATCAAGAAGGATGCGGAGAAGAACAAGCTCCGCCCGCCGTTCGAGTTCTACCGCTCGCAGGTCGCGCCCAGCGACGTCCTGCCCTGGGTCAAGGCGCGACACTGGCACGGCATGACGGTCGAGCTCCGCGCCAACCTCGACGACTACGAGGGGAGCCTCCAGTCGACCCCCGTGCCGATCCCCGAGACCTCCTGGGACGTGAGCTTCGGCCGCGAGGCGCGGCTGGTGAAGGAGCAGCGGAGCCGGCTGGGCATGGCGATCCTCCTGCCCCGTACGGCCGGGCTGAAGGACCTGCCCGTCGAGCTGATCCGCACCGGCGCGATCCGCGCCGACCAGGTCTATCTCGCCGCCGTCCGCCCGCTCGCACCTCAGCAGATGCTGGCCCTGGTTTTGACGAAGGAGGCCAACGGCGGCTACGCGGCCTGGTCCCGCCTCAACGCGACGATCCCCGCGTCGATCGATCGGAGCGACACGCAGGCGGTCGACCTGCTGCGGTATTACCGCCTCATCCTGCCCCTGGAGCCGGACAAGCCGCTGCTGCCGACCCATCCCCTGACCTGGACCGCCGTCAGCCACATCGTCTGGGACGGCATGGAGCCGGACGTGATCTCGGTCTCGCAGCAGGCGGCCCTCGTCGACTGGCTCCACTGGGGGGGCCAGCTCGTCGTGATGGGGGGCGCCGGCCCCAAGTTCTCGGTCCTCCGCGAGAGCTTCCTGGACCCGTACCTCCCCGCCGACTCGACGGGCGACGGCCGGGCGCTCGACGGCGACGACCTGCGGGCGCTCGCGGACGCCTACCTCCCGCCGCCCGGGATCGTCGCCCCCGCCCCCGCGGCCGTGGATGCGTCGCAGGCGCCCTCGCCCTTCCAGAGGACCCCGGGGCCCGACGAGGAGAACGTCCTGCGGCGACGGCCCAGCTACGACTTCCCCGACCCGATCCGTCCCGAGGCCGGCCGGCCCGTCCAGGCCGCGGGGCTGCGCGCCCGGCCGCGCTCGGTCGTCGTGCCGATCCGGGAAGGCGGCGAGGTCCCGCTGGCCGTCGAGCGTCGGGTGGGCCGGGGGCGGATCACCATGCTCGCCGTCAACCCGACCGACCCGGCCCTGACCGCGTGGAAGGGGCTCGACACCCTGATCCGCCGGGTGATCCTCCGACGCCCCGAGGAGTCCGTCGTCGCGCTCGGGATGACCTCGGGGCCGATCCAGCCCGTCCGCAGCATGGAAGGGCCGGACCTGAGCTGGTACCGCATCGCCGCGCGGGACGTGGGCGCCCCGAGTCCGGCGCCCGAGCCCGGCCCGGAATCGCTCCAGGGGCGAGTCGCCTACAGCCCGCCGCCCCCCGGCGGCGGCCAGGCGGTCGGGATCGATTACGGGATCCCCGCCGGCGAGGGCGCCCTCCCCAACCTGGCGGGGGTCGCCGAATGGCGCGACGAGGCCCGGATCCCCCGGCTCTGCCGCGACGCCCTGGAGCAGTCTTCCGGCATCAAGGTGCCCAGCTCGTCGTTCGTGCTCAAGGTGATCCTGGCCTACGTGCTGGCCGTCGCCCCGTTGAACTGGCTGATCTGCCGCGTCGTTTTGAGGCGGCGGGAGGCGGCCTGGCTGGTCGTGCCGGCGCTCGCGCTGGCGTTCGCCGTGGGCGTCGAGCGGGTCGCCGCCTACGACCTGGGGTTCGACTCGGCCGGCGACGAGCTGGACGTGCTGGAGCTTCAGGCGGACCACCCGCGCGGGCATCTCAGCCGGTTCGGATCGCTCTACAGCACGGGGCACGGCCGCTACACGATCCGCTTCCCCGACGACCCGACCGCCCTGGCCCTGCCGTTCGCCACCGGCCGCTCGATCGCCGGCGAGGACCGCACGACCTCGGCCTGGCGATCGTTCCCCGTCCCGGCCCTGGAGGACTTCACCGTCCAGCCCCGAAGCCTCGCGATGTTCCGCGCCGAGCAGATGCTGGCGCTCCCCGGCTCGATCGCGATCGAGGGCGAGGCCGGCAAGCGGACGATCCGCAACGGCAGCGGCCTGGAGCTGCGCGACGCGACCCTGGTCGAGTTCCTCGGCCCCGACGAGGTCCGCGAGACCTACCTCGGCACGATCGCCCGGGACGCGGATTTCGCCCTCGAAGGGGTCGAGCCGAAGCGGGCCCCGGCGACCGTCGAGGGCTTCGACGGCCCCGACCCGTCGATGCTGCTGGCCGCCCTGCGGAGGGCGGGCGAGGGCCGGCCGGAAGACGCGGGCGAGGTCCGCCTGACGGCCTGGACCCCCGGCCCCGCCGCCGGGCCGCGGATCGAGCCGGCGCTCGACCGCCACCGCGGCGCGACGGTCGTCGTGGCCCATCTCGGCTACGGCCCGCCGCCCGACCCCGGCGGCCGACACTACGACCTGACGGCTTCCCGGACACCCTGAGCGACCGACCGGACGGGACGAGGGCTCTCGCATGATCGAGGTCATCAACTTCACGAAGCACTACGGCGACTTCACGGCCGTCGACGACCTGAGCTTCTCCATCGGCGAGGGCGAGATCTTCGGCTTCATCGGCCCCAACGGCGCCGGCAAGAGCACGACCATCCGCTTCCTCGCGACCCTGCTGCGGCCGACGTCGGGCGAGGGCCGGATCGCCGGCCACTCGGTCACCGACGACCCGATGGCGGTCCGCCGCGTCATCGGCTTCATGCCCGACGACTTCGGCGTCTACGACGGCATGAAGGTCTGGGAGTTCCTCGACTTCTTCGCCGTCGCCTACGAGATCCCCCGGGGAGTCCGGCGGCGGATCATCGGCGAGGTGCTCGAGCTGCTGGACCTCTCCCACAAGCGCGACGACTACGTCAACGGGCTGTCCAAGGGGATGAAGCAGCGGCTCTGCCTGGCCAAGACCCTGGTGCACGACCCGCCGGTCCTGATCCTCGACGAGCCCGCCTCGGGCCTCGACCCCCGCGCCCGGCTGGAGATGAAGGCGCTCCTGATGGAGCTGCGGCGGATGGGCAAGACGATCCTGGTGTCGAGCCACATCCTGTCCGAGCTGGCCGACTTCTGCACCTCGATCGGCGTCATCGAGCGCGGCCGGCTGCTGGCGGCCGGCAGCATCCGCGACATCCAGCGCCAGATCCGCGCCCACAGGGTGCTGAAGGTCGAGCTGACCGAGGGCCCGACCGACCGCGCGGTCGCCATCCTCCAGGACGACCCGGCGATCCGCTCGGTCGAGGCTTTCGGCCAGTCCGTCACGGCCGAGTTCCACGGCGTCGACGAGGACATGGGCCGGCTGCTCGGCCGCCTGATGGCCGCCGGCGTCCCCGTGCGGTCGTTCGCCGAGGAACCCCTCAGCCTCGAAGAGGTGTTCATGATGATCACGAAGGGGATCGTGAATTAGTCGCCCACGCCCTCGACGCGGCCGCCGGGACGGGCGACACTGGTGCCGGCGCGGCTTTTGCAGGTCGTTGCCGTCGACCTGCGGCGAAGGCTCGTTCGGGACTTGTCCGACCGGCTTCGACCGCGAGATGGGGGGGCGCTGCGATGCGGTACGTCCAGGGCGTTTTGCTGCTGATCTTCCTCGGGGCGATCGGGCTCTTCGCGATCCAGAACACCGAGGCGATCACGGTCGATTTCGCGAAGTGGCGCGTGACCGGGCCGGTCGCGCTGCTGGCGATCGTGGCCTACCTGCTGGGGATGCTCAGCGGCTGGACGGTCGTCTCGTACTTCTCCCGGTCGCTGCGACGGGTTTCGGAGCGTCCGGTCGAGTGACCGACGGATCGCGATCGCCCCCGCACCCGCCCCCGAGGACGGATGCGGGGGGCGACGCATGAACATGCCGGCGAAACTCAGTAGCTGCTCGAGGAGACGACCTCTTCGCCGTCGCGCGAGCCCAGCGACATCCAGGTGTTCTGGTCGATCGAGTTCTTGACGAACCGGACGGAGCCGTCCAGGAAGGCGACGTTCACGCCGCCGGGGTGGGTGCTCGACGAGATGTGGATGTGGCCGAAGTCGGTCCCGCAGCCCGCGGCGCAGTCCCAGCGGCAGGACGAGAAGGCGTACTGGGTGGAGTTCGGCGGGAAGATGATGTTGGTCAAGGTCAGGCCGGGCGAGCCGGTCGCCCAGGCCAGGCCCTTGTTGGAGTTCGTCCCCGGCGTGGCGACGATGGCCTGCATGCAGTTCTGGGCGTACTGGACCACCTGGGGCATGATGGTCCGCGCGTCGCGGACGATCATGTTGCCGGGCACGCTGCCGGGCACCCCCGAGACGTACTGCCGCCACTTCGTCCGCGTGTTGTTGTAGTCGCCGACCAGGGCCTCGGTGTGCGAGATCGTGTTCGAGGTGCCGTCGGTGATGTCGGCGACCGAGTAGGCCGTCTGCTCGGGGGCGAAGGTGCCGTTGGTGTTGACGGCCCAGGGGTCGGTGCCGGTGCCGAACGAGCCGAAGTAGCTGTTGATGTGGTCCTTGCCGGCCTGGCCGTCGGACGGGCAGAGGAACGCGTTGACCTTCGTGTTCCAGACCGTCGCGTTCAGGCTCGCGCCCATGCCGTACCAGACGGTCCAGGCGAAGTTGCACGAGTTGTACAGCGGCGTCTGCTCCAGGTAGGGGAGCATCATCGAGTGGGCGCTGAAGGTTCCCCAGGTCGTCTGCACGCCCGGGTCGGAGTAGGCGATGGCGTTGCCCATCGGGAACGAGCCGGCCGCCTGGTGGTAGTTGTGCATCGCCAGCCCCATCTGCTTGAGGTTGTTCGTGCACTGGGCCCGTCGGGCCGCCTCGCGCGCCGACTGCACGGCCGGGAGCAGGAGCGCGATCAGCACCGCGATGATCGCGATGACGACCAAAAGCTCGATGAGCGTGAATCCGCCGCGTCGATCGAATTTCATGGGATGAGGCCTCGCGTCCTGGGAGATGGATGGAGAGGGAAACGCGCCCCGCGGGAAGCGGGTCAATGCGCCTTGGACTTGCCGCCCTTGCCCTGCATGAACTCCTTCATCGCGTCCTGGCCCTTGGCGTCGGTCTTGATCGCTTCGGCCGACCGTTCGGCGGTCGACGTGCTGCCGGAATCCCCGCAGCCCGAGATCGACCACGAGGCGGCCACGGCGGCCGCGAGCGCAATCCGGAACTTCCGATCCATAGGTCGGCCTTTCGCTTCGCGTGACGTGTGATGGGCGTAAGAAACGAGCCGGACGAATCGACAGGTGTGTCGCAAAGACAGGTGCAAGTGGGGCGGGTCGATCGCCCGGAGCAGGAACCTATCCGACGCGCGATATGCCGAACAATATCGTTGATCTAAATTTAGCGCGATCCTGCCGCGGCGCCCGCCGCCATGGGCGCGCGTGTGGATGCGGAACCGCTCTCGCAGGCCGGCGCGTGATGCCGTGGACCCTGGCCGCCGAACCCGTCGGCAGGGCGCGAATGGGGCCGAAAACCCGAGAAAACGGCCCCTGGCTCGCGAAGTCGTCGCGGCCTCGCGGTCACGCGCCGGGCGGGGCCGACGACCCTCGGCCGGTCCCTCGGGGAGCGATCGAATCCACGCCAGCTTAAGACATTCGCATCGCTTGATGTCGAAGCGGCGCGGTCGAGGTCCCGGGCGGGATCAGCCCTGGGCCGGCCGCTCGGCGTCGGGGACCGCGCCGGCGCGCTCCATCGGGCGCTGGGCGTCGGTGACGGCGAGGCCCACGAGGAAGGCGATCCAGGCGAGGAAGAGGGCGACGGCGGCGGCGAAGCGGCGGCGGTCGCGCGGGGCGGGGGCGGACGTGGTCGGGTTCGCGGGTCGGGTCTCGGCGGTCATGCGTCAATCGTCCTCGGGGGCGTCCGGGGCGTCGTCGGGGTCGTCCTCGGCGAGCGGGGCGGGGCGGAAGTCGGTCTCGAAGTCGAAGACGTCGTCGAAGTCCTCGCGGCGGTCGTGGGGCGTCTTGTCCAGGTCGCCGGAGGCGATCAGGTTGTAGATGATCTCGCCGACGTCCGAGGTCGAGCGCAGGCCCCAGCGGGCGAGGACGGGCATGGCGAGCATGCCGTATTCGCGGAGCGCCAGCCGCCGCACCGCGAGGCAGACCTGGCGGCCGGTGACGTGGCCCGAGGGGGGCTCGTCCTTGGCCTTCTTCCGCGCGCCCCGGCCCTTGAGGGGGCGGGCGGCCCGCTCGCGCTCGCGTTCCCGGCCGAGCCGGCGGGCCTCGCGGAGCTTGCGGTTGCGGGCCAGGTGCAGCGATTCCAGGACGAAGGCGTAGGCCTCCAGCGAGTACCGCGGGTCCTTGGCGATGACGCGGCAGATCTCGTCGCGGAAGTTGCTCATTCTTCGAACCCCGAGTCGGGATCGTCGTCTTCCAGGCCGTCGCGGGGTTCGCCGTCGGACGCCGAAGGGGCCGGGCCGTCGGGCCGCCGGGGGGCCCGCGTCTTGGGCTCGACGGCGAGGACGTCGGCGAGGCCGATGATGATCCGGCGGCCGTCCTCGTACTCGACGACGAGCTTCTGCGCCAGGACGTCCTGGGCCATGACCCGGCCCCGGCCCTTGACGGTCTCGACCCGCGAGCCGTTGGGGGGCAGGGCCTTCTCGGCGTCGCGGTAGGCGTCGTACTCGTAGCGGAGGCAGCACTTGAGCCGGCCGCAGCGGCCCGAGATCTTGGACGGGTCGAGGGTCGTCTTCTGGAGCTTGGCCATCTTCATCGAGACCGGCGGCATTTGCGAAAGGTGGGTATTGCAGCAGACCGGCTTGCCGCAGTCGCCGTAGTCGGCCAGCAGCTTCGCCTCGTCGCGGACGCCGATCTGACGCATCTCGATCCGCGTCCGCAGGGCTCGCGCGAGGTCGCGCACCAGCTCGCGGAAGTCGACCCGCTTCTCGGCCAGGTAGTAGAAGATGGTCCGCTCGCGGCCGAAGAGGATCTCGACGTCGACCAGGTTCATCTGCATCCGGCGGCGGGCGATCAGCTCCTGGCAGGTGGCGAAGGCGATCTTCTCCAGCGGCGGCAGGGCCTGTTCGAGCTGGAGGTCGGGGCCCTCGGCCGGCCGGACGATCTCGCCGGGGTCGCGGCGCTCCAGGGCCTGGGCCGAGCGCTCGGTCAGGGGGCAGAGGACCTCGCCCAGCTCGAGGCCGCGGTCGCTGCGGACGACCACCCGCTGGCCGCGCGGATGCTCCACGCCCGGCGCGGCTTGGCACGCGCCCAGGATCCGCATCCGGCCGTATCGGACGATGTAGCCCATGCCCCGGATTATGACCGCGGGCCGATCGCGGCGGAAGGGGAGAACCGCCGGCCGCGAATCCGTCTTCTAAGGTTCGGCCCGAGTCGACATAATACGCGCTCCGGTAAAGAAGACGGAATTCGGCGCGGCGCGGCCGTCGCCGGAGAAGCCAAGGACAGGACGCTCCACCATGATCAAAGACGATATGCTCGCCCTTCTGGTCTGCCCGCTCGGCCGCGCCCCGCTGCGGCTCGAGGGCGAATCCCTCGTCTGCACCCGTTGCGGCCTCCGCTACGCCATCCACGACGACATCCCGAACATGCTGTACGAGGAGGCCGAGCTGCCGCCCGGCGTCAAGTCGATCGCCGACCTCGCGTGCTCCAGGACGGCCGACGTCGCGAAGGCCTGACCGAAGGGCGGTCCGGCGGTCGTTGCGGGCGGGCGGAGAGGCGAGCATGACGACATCGCAAAACGCGGCCGCGGACCTGTCCCGCGACCGCGCCTTCCTGGAGTCGCTGGCGGACCGCGACCGCTGGTTCTACACCCATTACGTCTGGGCGGTCGACGTGATCGCCGAGCAGCTCGGGCGGGTGGTCCCGCTGGAGGGGGCGTCCGTCTTCGACTTCGGCTGCGGCGAGGGCCTGATGGCCCGGGGCCTGGCGCCGATCTGCCGCGAGGTCAAGGGCGTCGACGTCGTCCCCAAGTTCGTCGGGCTCGACGCCCGCATCGAGGGCGTCTTCGGGCCCGGCCATTCGGTGCCGCCGGTCGACCTCCGGCTGGTCGACCCCTTCGAGCCGCTGCCTTACGCCGACGGCGCGTTCGACGCCGCGTTCGCCTGGTCGGTCTTCGAGCACGTCGGCGACCCCGGGAGGTCGATCCGCGAGATCCACCGCGTGCTGCGGCCCGGCGGGGCCTTCTTCCTGATCATCAACCCGATGTACCACTCGGCCATGGGCGGCCACCTGTGGAACGTCCTCGACGAGCCCTGGATCCACCTCCGGCTCTCGCGCGAGGAGCTGTTCGACCGCGTCCGCAAGGCGATCCTCAAGGCCGAGGTCGAGGAGGGCCGGACCGACGTCTGGCAGGGGAAGACCGTCGAGGAGTATCGCGACACCCTGCTGCGGTGCCTCGACAGCCTGAACATGCTGACCATCCGCCAGCTCAAGGACCACCTCCGCTACGCCGGCTTCACCCTCGTCGCCGAGGAGATCCGCCAGAGCCTCCCCCACGAGCCCCCCGCCGACCTGCTCGAAGCCTACCCCCGCGAAGACCTGATGAGCGACGAGGTCCGCCTGCTGCTGCGGCGCTGAGCCGGCCGACGGTTTCTGAGGTTGCGGCCGGAGATGCGGCGGGGAGACAATGGGTCCGGGTCTTTCGAGCCTGGTCGCGCGTCCGCCCGTGCGGGCCGCCTGGAAGGATGAGTCGATGGCGCTCTTGCTCTGCCTGGTCTGTGCGGGGATGGCGTGGGACGACGGCCCGCCGGCCGCGCCCGCGGCGACGCCGGCGCTCGACGTCGTCTCCGCGTTCGAGAAGGTCCTCACCGACGTGATCGCCCGGACCGAGGGCTCGGTCGTGGCCATCCATCGCGACAAGGGCGAGAACGCCCGCGAGACCCTGGCCGTGCGCGGCCGGCCCCGCGCCCGGACCGACGCCGAGGCGCGGTTCGCCCCCATCCGGCCGGCCGACGACGCGGCGATCTCGTTCGACTTCGGCTCGGGCGTGGTGATCGGCGACGACGGCGAGATCCTGACCGCCTTCCACGTCGTCCGGGGCGCCACCCGGCTGGTGGTCCGGGCCGTCGACCGCCAGGAGTTCGAGGCCGAGGTCATCGCCGCGGACCCCCGCAGCGACCTCGCCGTGATCGCGCCCGTCGCCGGCCCCGGCCTGGAGAAGCCCCGGCTCAAGCCGATCCCCCTGGGCGACGCGACGACCCTGCGCAAGGGGGCCTTCCTCGTCACCCTGGGGAACCCGTTCAACGCCGCGATGCAGGACGGCCGCGCCAACGCCAGCTGGGGCGTCCTCTCGAACGTCGCCCGCCGGGTCTCGTACGATCCGGAGGTCGGCTCGGGGAGGGACCGGCCCCCCCAGCTGCCGCACTATCCGACCCTGCTGCAGCTCGACTCCAAGCTCAACCTCGGCATGAGCGGCGGGGCCGTCGTGAACCTGAAGGGGGAGCTGGTGGGCCTGACCACCACGGCCGCCAGCCCCGCCGGCTACGACGCCATGGCCGGCTACGCCTTCCCCATCGACCATATGGGCCGCCGCGCCGTGGAGGCCCTGAGGCAGGGGAAAGAGGTCGAGTACGGCCTGCTCGGCATCCGCCAGACCCCCGGCTTCACCGGCAACCGCCGCGAGGCGAACCGGATCTCCGAGGTCTCCCCCAACTCGCCGGCCGCCCTCGGCGACCTCCTGCAGGGCGACGCGATCGTCTCGATCAACGGCGTCCCGGTCTACGACTTCTCGACCCTGATCGTGGCCGTCAGCGCCTACGCCCCCGGCGAGAAGATCCGCATGAAGATCATCCGCGAGGGCCGCGAGCTGGAGCGGACGCTGGTGATCGCCAAGTTCCCCGTCGAGGGCGAGATCATCGCCACCGTCCGCCCCCCCGCCTGGCGCGGGATCCGCGTCGACCACCGCAGCCTGCTCATCGCCCCCCAGCTGGGGCTCAACCCGATCGAGGCGCTCCCGCAGGGCGTCGTCGTCCGCGAGGTCGAGCCCGGATCCCCGGCCGAGAAGGCCGGCCTCAAGCCCTGGCAGATGATCCGCGAGGTCGCCGACCGCCCCGTCGCCGACCCCGCCGACTTCGCCAAGGCCGTCGCCGACCGCAAGGGCCCCGTCCGCCTCATGACCGACCGCGGACCCGTCACCGTCGCCCCCTGAGCGGGACGGACGTCGACGCCGAGCCACGACCCGAACGCGCCCGATTCCTTGATGCCTGGGGAGACCGAACCATGCCCGTCGTCCATGCCGGCACGAGCGAGGCGGCGATCCTGGGTCGCGTCCTCCAGCCCGAACAGGCGACCCTGGACGCCGGCGCGGCGCGGGCGATCCTCGCCTTCGGCTTCAGCCCGGCCGACAAGGACCGCATGGTCGAGCTGCTGGCCAGGGCCAAGATGGGGACGCTGACCGCCGACGAGTCGACCGAGATCGACAATTACGAGCGAGTCGGGCATATGCTTTCGCTTTTGAAGTCGAAGGCCAGGCTGTCCCTGAAATTGAACGGCGATCAGGGGGAAAAGACCGGGGCCCTCGGATAACCGATGGACCGCGCGATCGAGAGGTCGGTGCGGCGACGCGCCGCCGGCCGGTGCGAATACTGCCGAATGTCGCAGGCCGACGACGAACTGCCTTTCGAGGTCGACCACATCATCGCCGAGCAGCACGACGGCCGGACCCAGGAGGGAAACCTCTGCCTGGCCTGCTTCTCGTGCACTCGCCATAAAGGGCCGAACATCGCCGGGGTGGATCCCGAGACCGGGAACATCGTCCCGCTCTTCAACCCCCGACGTCAGAAGTGGCCGCGTCACTTCCGCTGGGACGGTCCCGTCTTGACCGGCCGGACGGCGAGCGGTCGGGCGACGATCGTCGTCCTGAAGATCAACCTCGACTATCGGATCGACCTGCGCCGCGCCCTGATCGAAGAAGGGGGCTTCCCACCGCCTTGATGGGTCGCAAGTCCCTGGGGCTCACCAAGCCGGGTTGTCCCGAGGTCCCGCGTCCTGCACAATGGGGTCTCGGCGCGCCCGCGCGCCGCTCGGTCCTCCCGTACCCGTCAGTCTGCGGACCTTCCATGAAAACCGACGAACTCCGTGAAGCGTATCTCGACTTCTTCGCCTCCAAGGGCTGCGTCCGCAAGCCGAGCGACGTGCTGGCGCCGAACGACCCGACGGTCCTCTTCACGCCGGCCGGGATGAACCAGTTCAAGCGCGAGTTCATGGGCCTGGGCGACCCGACCTTCAAGCGGGCCACGACCTGCCAGAAGTGCATCCGCACCGGCGACATCGAGAACGTCGGCAAGACCCCGCGGCACATGACGTTCTTCGAGATGCTGGGGAACTTCAGCTTCGGCGACTACTTCAAGCGCGAGGCGATCCACTGGGCCTGGGAGTTCCTCGTCAAGCGCCTGGCGATCGACCCGAACCGCCTGACGTTCACCGTCTACCAGGACGACGACGAGGCGTTCGACATCTGGAACAAGGAGATCGGCGTCGCCGCCGGCCGCATCAAGCGGATGGGCGAGGACGACAACTTCTGGCCCGCCGGGGCCCCGACCCACGGCCCCAACGGCGTCTGCGGGCCCTGCTCGGAGATCTTCTACCACGGCGACGGCATCGAGGAAGTCGAGATCTGGAACCTCGTCTTCACCCAGTTCAACCGCGTCGGGCCCGGCCTGCTCGAACCCCTGCCGAACAAGAACATCGACACCGGCATGGGCCTCGAACGCGCCGCGGCGGCCCTGCAGGGGGCCAAGTCGAACTACGAGATCGACCTCTTCATCCCGATCGTCGCCGCCGCGGCCGACGCCCTGGGCGTCGACTACCCCAAGATCAAGGACACCGTCGACGGCGTCCGCATCCGCCGGGCCAGCGACCACGTCCGCACCCTGACCTTCTGCCTCCACGAGAACGTCCGCCCCGGCCCCGAGAAGCAGGGCTACGTCGTCCGCCGCCTGCTCCGCCGCGCCGTGCTCGACGCCTACCAGATGGGCCGCCGCGAGCCCTTCCTCTACACCCTCGCCCCGGTCGTCGCCGAGGCCATGAAGGGGGGGTACCCCGAGCTGGCCGACAGCGTCCCGCGGATCCAGCACGCGATCCGCGACGAGGAGGAGCGGTTCCTGCGCAACCTCGAGAACGGGATGCGGCTGCTCAACGACACCTTCCGCAAGACCAAGGCCGCCGGCTCCGACGTCGTCTCGGGCGGCGACGCCTTCGACCTGCTCTCGACCTACGGGATCCCCGTCGAGGTCACCGAGAGCCTCGCCGCCGACCAGAACCTGCGGATCGACGAGAAGGGCTTCGAGGCCGCCCGCGTCAAGTTCGCCGCCGTCTCCCGGGGGACCGCCGAGGCCGCCGACGTCTTCGCCGTCGGCCCGCTCGACTCCCTCAAGGAGGCCTACCACAAGGGCACCGCGTTCCTCGGCTATACGACGACCGAGGCGCCCGCCAAGGTGATCGGCATCCTCGAACAGGGCCGGCTCGCCGATTCCGCCGAGGTCTCCGCGGGCGGCCCGCCGATCGCCCTGGTGCTCGACCAGACCCCGTTCTACGGCGAGTCGGGCGGCCAGGTCGGCGACGTGGGCGTCGTCAGGGGGCCGGGCTTCACCTTCCAGGTCGAGGACACCAAGAAGGAGAACGACTTCTTCCTGCACCTGGGCCGGGTCGTCGAGGGCCGGATCGCCGTCGGTGCCGAGGCCGTGGCGACCGTCGACGCCGACCGCCGGCAGGCCATCCGCCGCGCCCACTCGGCGACGCACCTGCTGCACAACGCGCTGCACAAGCACCTGGGTAAGCACGCCCAGCAGGCCGGCAGCAAGGTCGAGCCCGACCGCCTGCGGTTCGACTTCTCGAACCCCGAGGCCGTCGGCAAGGAACGTCTGCAGGCGATCGAGAAGTCGGTCAACGACCTGGTCATGACCGCCGCGCCCGTCACCTGGACCCTGATGCCGATCGCCGAGGCCAAGACCCTGGGCGCGATGGCCCTGTTCGGCGAGAAGTACCCCGAGGTCGTCCGGGTCGTCCAGATGGGCGACTTCTCGCGCGAGCTTTGCGGCGGCACCCACCTCGACAGCGTGGGTCAGGTGGGCCTGTTCAAGATCCTGGCCGAAGAGTCGGTCGCCGCCGGCACGCGGCGGATCGTCGCCCTGACGGGCCGGGCCGCGCTCGACTTCGTCCACCAGGAGGAGGAGACGCTGGGGAACCTTTCGGCCAACCTCCGCGTCCCCGCCGGCCAGGTGGGCGACCGCGTCGCGGCGCTCCTGGAGGAGATCAAGGCCCTCAAGAAGCAGGCCGCCCAGCGCAAGCCCGAGGCGGCCCCCAAGGCGACGGCCGACGACCTGCTCGCCGCCGCCCGCACGGCGGGCGAGGCGACGGTGGTCATCGCCTCGGTCGCCGACGCCACGGTCGACGAGCTGCGAGTCCTGATCGACGGCCTCCGGCGCAAGCGCGAGAAGGGCCTGGCCGTCCTGCTCGCCTCTTCGGGCGAGGGGAAGGTGATGCTCGTGGCCGCGTTCTCGAAGGACCTGGTCGAGCAGGGGCGGAACGCCGGCCAGTGGCTCAAGAAGGTCGCCCCGGCCGTCGGCGGCGGGGGCGGCGGCCGACCCGACCTCGCCCAGGCCGGCGGCAAGGACCCCGCCAAGATCCCCGACGCCCTGGAGCTGGCCTGGGCCGTCGTCAGCGGCGAGCTGGGGGGGGCCTGAGGCCGGCGGTGCGGCCGTCGCGATCGTCAGGATCGCGACGATCCGCAGGGGCCGCGCAGGGCCGGTGAGGTCTTGACGTCGGCCCTAAGCTTTGTAACATGGTATTTTTCCCAAGGCTGCGCGATCCCGCGTTTCCGCGTTTTGCGACCCAGGCGTATCTTTCCATGAAGTGTTTCCAAGCGAAGACCGGCGAGCTGTCGCGTCAGTGGTTCACGATCGACGCGGAAGGCCAGGTC
The DNA here is from genome assembly GCF_029589435.1 of Paludisphaera mucosa. Lineage (NCBI taxonomy): Bacteria > Pseudomonadati > Planctomycetota > Planctomycetia > Isosphaerales > Isosphaeraceae > Paludisphaera > Paludisphaera mucosa. The sequence continues at coordinate 246,541 of NZ_JARRAG010000001.1, forward strand.
GTCGGCCGACTCGCCGCCCAGATCGCACCGATCCTGATGGGCAAGCATCGCCCGACCTACACGGCCCACATCGACACCGGCGATTACGTCATCGTCACGAACGTCGAGAAGGTCGTGTTCACGGGCAACAAGTGGCGCGAGAAGTCCTACCAGCGCTACACCGGCCACCCCGGCGGCCAGCGTGAAGAGGCCGCCTGGAAGCTGCTCGAACGCCGTCCCGAGCGGATCCTCGAGCTGGCCATCCAGCGGATGATGCCCAAGAGCAAGCTGGGCCGTCAGATGATGGACAAGCTCAAGCTCTACGTCGGCCCGAACCACCCGCACCAGGCCCAGAACCCGGCCCCGCTCGAGGCCTACTCCGGCCGCCCCACCGCCGCCGGCGCCATCCTCGCGCCCCCGCCGGTCGAGAAGGCCCGCAAGAAGCCCGCCGACGACGGCGCCGAGCTCGCCCTCCCGGCCCCGCCGGTCGAGGCCGCCCTGCCCGCGCCCGAGGCCGCCGACTCGGCCGAGTGAGCCCCCGCTGATACGGACGGACCCCGCGAGACGGATCCCCCCCCAAGCCCGAGGACGAAGAGACCCCTATGTCCGCGACCGCGACAGCACCGAAAACCTACACCTGGGGCACCGGCCGGCGCAAGACCGCGGTCGCCCGGGTCCGCATCGCCGAGGGTACCGGCCAGTTCATCGTCAACGGCCTCGACGCCCGCGAGTACTTCCCCCTGGAAGTCCAGCAGACCGACATCCGCGCCCCGCTCAAGGCCACCGAGATGACCGAGCGGGTCGACGTGTGGGTCAACGTGGTCGGCAGCGGCAAGCCCAGCCAGTCGGGCGCCGTCGTCCAGGGCCTCGCCCGCGCGCTCAAGGAGTTCCGCCCCGACATCGACGAGGCCCTCCGCGCCGGCAACTTCCTCACCCGCGACGCCCGAATGGTCGAACGCAAGAAATACGGCCACAAGAAGGCCCGCAAGAGCTTCCAGTTCTCCAAGCGGTAATCCGCCCTCGGACTGGATCCTCCACCCCGCGATTCACGAAGGCCCGCCGTTCCCGCGTCGAAAGACCCTGGCGGCGGGCCTTCCGCTTTTCGAACGCCGGCCGACGATTCCCGCGTTCCCGGAGGATGGCATCCCATGCTCGGTCTCGCGATGCTGCTGCGTGCGTTGATCCTGGCCAGCCTCGCTCTCGCCCCGGCCGAGGAACCCACATCCGAGCCGGCCCGGATCGAGACGATCGTCGGCACGGGCGAGGCAGGGTTCTCCGGCGACGGCGGGCCCGCGGCGCGGGCGCGGCTGAACCAGCCGTTCGACGTGGTCTACGACCGCGCGGGGAACCTCTATCTCTCGGACACGGGCAACCAGCGCATCCGTCGCGTGGACGCCTCGGGCGTCATCACGACGGTGGCCGGCAACGGCGGGAAAGGGTTCGCAGGCGACGGCGGGCCGGCGACCGCGGCGAAGCTCGACGAGCCCTACGGGATGGCGATCGACGGCGACGGGAACCTGTATTTCGCCGACCGGCTCAACCGCCGGGTGCGTCGGGTCGACGGCCGTTCCGGGATCATCACGACGGTCGCCGGCGACGGCGGGAAGGCCACGTCCGGCGATGGCGGGCCGGGGCCGGACGCCGGGATCGTCGAGCCCAACGACGTCGCCCTCGACGGCCGCGGCCGGCTGTTCATCGCCGACGTCTCCGGCCACCGCGTCCGCGTGGTCGACCTCGCCACGGGGCGGATCGCCACCTTCGCCGGCGACGGCCGAGGCCGCCGCGCGGGAGACGGCGGGCCGGCCGCAACGGCCTCGTTCTTCGGCCCCCGGGCGGTCGAGGCGCTGGCGGACGGCTCGCTGTTGATCCTCGAACGCAACGGCCACGCGCTCCGCTCGGTCGCGGCCGACGGGACCGTCTCCACGATCGCGGGAGGCTCGAAGGGCTACCGGGGCGACGGCGGCCCGGCCCGCGACGCGGCCTTCGACGGCCCCAAGGAACTCGACGCCGGCCCGAACGGCGACCTGCTGATCGTCGATACCGAGAACCACGCCATCCGTCGGATCGACGCGAAGACGCACGAGGTCTCCACCGTCGCCGGCCGGGGCGTCGCGGCGAAGGACGGCGACGGCGGCCCCGCCGCGGCCGCGGGCCTGGCGCGCCCGCACGGCGTCGCCTTCGGCCCCGACGGCCGCTCGTTCGTCATCGGCGATACCGAGAACCACCGCATCCGCCGCGTCGTCCCGGTGGGCCGCTGAAACGGCCGGGATCGCCTCCTGCCCATCGGCTTCGCTTCGGGTTCATTCGTCCCAAAGACCAACGAAGCCATCGGCCGTAAGTCGATTCTCCACGGGGTTTTGAGGCGGAAAAACTGGCTTCTGCGATCGCGGTGCGCGTTGAAAAAACTCCCGGTCCTCGCCGAGGGCAGAGCGTCGTCCACCCCAAGGGGGCGCGACCGTCCCTTTATAAAGACCATGTCCACGATCGCCGAACGGGGACGGGCGTCTCGCGAAAAATCGCGGGACGGTCGGGGACTCCGTCGCGACGGTCAGATCCGCAGGTGCTGGGCGATGATGTTGCGCTGGATGTCGTTGGTGCCCGAGAAGAGGACGCCGCCGGTGCTGTCGCGGACGTCGCGTTCGAGGCCCTCCTCGACGGTGTAGCCCTGGGCGCCGAAGATCCGGACGGCGTCGAAGCTGTTCTGGGCGAAGCACTCGGAGACGTGGAGCTTGGCCATCGACGCGGCGATGGTCGCGTCCTTCCCCTGCTTCTTCAGCCAGGCGTAGCGGTAGACCATGAACCGGCTGGTCTCCAGCCGGGTCATCATGTCGACGATCCGGTTGGACACCGACTGGAATTTGCCGATCGACTGGCCGAACTGCTTGCGCTGGCGGGCCCGCAGGATGCAGCGGTCGAGCTGCCGCTGCATCGTGCCGACGACGCTGGCGAGGATCGCCCCGCGCTCCCATTCCAGGGCCTGGTTGAAGATCCGCGACCCCCGGCCTTCGCGGCCCAGCAGGTTCTCGGCGGGCAGCTCGCAGCCCTCGAAGACCAGCTCGCCCATCGGGGCGGTGCGCATGCCGAGCTTGGGGATCTCGCGGACGACGTGGAAGCCGGGCGTGTCGCGGTCGATGAGGAACGCGGTGATGCCGAGCACCCCCTTGGTCGGGTCGGTGGTGGCGAAGATCAGGTAGACGTCGGCGACGGGGCCGCCGGTGATCCAGACCTTGCGGCCGTTGAGGACCCAGCGGTCGCCCTTGCGCTCGGCGCGGGTCTTCATGCTGAAGATGTCCGAGCCGGCCTCGGGCTCGCTGGCGCCGTTGGCGCCGAAGGAGCGGCCGTCGCAGAGGCCGGGGAGGAACCGCTTCTTCTGGGCGTCGTCGCCGAACACCAGGATCGGCATCGTGATCGTCCAGAGCGACGCGTTCAGCGCGAAGAGGAGGCCCGTGTCCGGGCAGGCGTAGCCGAGGCCCTCCATCGCGGCGACGGCCGTCTCGATCTCCTCGCCCTGGCCGCCGTATTCGCGGGGGACGGGGAGGCCGGCGGCGCCGAACTTCGCGCAGCGCTCGAAGCCCTCGCGCCAGAACTCGCCGCGCTGGTCGCGGCCGATGAAGTCGGGGTCGACGAGCTGCTCGCGCGCGAACGCCACGGCCGCGTCATACCACTTCCGCTGCTCCGCCGAGAATCCGAAGTCCATCGCACCGACCTCCTTGCCTTCCTTCGCGTCCATCGCGGCGCCGGAGCGACCTCGGTCCGGTCCGGGGCGGCTCAGGCGCAGACGACCTGGCGACTGCGTGTCGATTCCGGGGCCGTCTCCGTCGTCTGCATCGACTCGTCCGCCTCGGCGAACCTCGGCTCGACGTCCAGGCACCGTCGTTCCGTCGCGATCCAGGCGGCCAGGAACCGCCCCAACTGCTCCAGGCAGCCCCCGCCCGCGAATTCCCGCAACTGCGCGGCGAGTTCGGGCAGCCACCCGGCCAGATGATGGCCGAAGAAGTGGCGTTGGGCAAGATCACAACTGCGGACCGCCTCCGGCGACGCCGCCCCCAGGCAGGCCATCCGCCGCTGGAACCGCGCCTGGGCGATCAGCCAGGCCATGAACTCCAGCTCGCGCGAGGCGTGGTCGGGACGCGTCGGCAGGTTCTCGTGCTCGGGACACGCGGCGTCTTCGTATTCCCGGTTCAGCTCCTCGACGGCCCGCTCGGGACGCCGCTTGAGCCACGCGGTCTTATGATCCATCTCCAGCGGCGAGTGGGAGTTCCGCCTCGCCCGGACGAAGAACCGGTCGCAGTCGGCCTTCAGGTGCCCGAGCGGCTGGCACAATTCGACGACCAGGGCCCGGAGGTCCAGGTCCGAACTCGTCGCATCGCCGTTTTCGAGGCCGACGTCCCGGCTCGCCGCGGCGGCGCGGAGGGCGTCGACCGTCGCGACGTCCCGCCTCTGCTCCTCGGGATCCGTCACCCGTCCCCACGTCCCGGCGTCGGGATTCGTGAGGATCGCCGCCAGGAACTCGTAAATGCGCTCGCGGCCGGCGTCGACGACGTCCGCTTCGGAAGTGCAATCATCGCACATTCGGGGTGTCTCCTCACTTGAGACGACACCGGCCCGGACAGGAATTGGGGGCGTCGGCGTGTCGGCTCGGCCGCTCGCGGCGGCCTTCTTTGTCTTTTCAGTATATTCTGTTCATACAGAAACGTAAAGAAGGGGCGAGATTCTTCGGAAGTTTTAAGGGGCCCGCCCCGGAGCGACGGCGGGTCCGATGCGTCGGCCCCCTGCGCGAACGCGGGGGGCGACGATAGAATGACGAGAGCGGCGAGAGGGACGGCAAGACGACGTTGAGAGGATGGGCGGATGGCGGACGCGGTCGCGACGGGCCGGGATCTCGAACTGGACGTGGAGCGGGTGCGGGCCGACTTCCCGCCGCTGGGCGAGGAGGTGCGCCCGGGGGTCCCGCTGCGGTACTTCGACTCGGCGGCGACCGCCCTGAAGCCCCGGTCGGTGATCGAGGCCGTCCGCGCGTGCATGGCCGAGTATCCGGCCAACGTCCATCGCGGCCTGCACGTCCTCAGCGAGCGGGCCACCGAGGCGTTCGAGAACGCCCGGATCAAGGTCGCGCGGCATCTGGGCGTCGACGACCCCGCACAGGTGATCTTCACCCGCGGGACGACCGAGGCGATCAACCTCGCCGCCCGATCGTGGGGCCGGCACGCGTTCCGGCCCGGCGACGCGATCGTCCTCAGCGAGCTGGAGCATCACGCGAACATCGTCCCCTGGCAGATGATCGCCCGCGAGACGGGCGCCGAGCTGCGCTACGTCGAGTTGACCGACGACCTGGAATACGACCTCGACTCGTTCGACCGCCTCTTCGACGACGGCCGGGTGCGGATGGTGGCGACGACGGGCATGTCGAACGTGACCGGGATCCGGCCGCCCGTCGAGGAGATCGCCCGCCGCGCCCGCGAGCGCGGCGCCCGGGTGCTGATCGACGCGGCGCAGAGCCTGGCGCACGAGCGTCTGGACGTCGTGGCGCTCGACGTCGACTTCGCGGCCTTCTCGGCCCACAAGGTCTTCGGGCCCACGGGCGTCGGCGTGCTCTACGGCAAGCGCGAGCACCTGGAGGCGATGGAGCCGGTCCTGGGCGGCGGCAACATGGTGCTCCGCGTCGAGCGCGAGACCGCCGTCTGGAACGAGCTGCCCGACAAGTTCGAGGCCGGCACGCCGCCGATCGCCGAGGTCATCGGCCTGGGCGCGGCGATCGACTACCTGGAGGCGCTCGACGCCGAGGCCGTCGCCCGCCACGAACGGGCGCTGATCGACCACGCCCACGAGGTGCTGGGGGCGGTCGAGGGCCTGCGAATCCTGGGGCCGGCCGCGACGGCGGGGAAGGGACCCATCGTGGGCTTCACGCTCGACGGGACGCACCCGCACGACCTCTCGCACCTGCTCGACCGCTCGGGGATCGCGATCCGGGCCGGCCACCACTGCGCCATGCCGCTGCACACGCGGCTGGGGATTCCGGCCTCCGCGCGGGCGAGCTTCGCCCTGTACAATACGGCCGACGAGATCGACCAACTCGCCGCCGCGCTCGGGTCGATCAAGAGCCTGCTCCGACGTCGCTAGGCCGAGGCCGGCCGGCCCTCGCGCCGTCAAGGAACCCCCGATGGACGACCCGCTGTACCGCGAAGAGATCCTCGACCACTATTACTCCTCCCCCTACCGGGGCCGGATGGAGCGCCCCGACTGCGTCTGCGACCTGGACAACCCATTCTGCGGCGACCAGATCCACGTCGAGCTGACCGTGGGCGACGACGACCGCATCAAAGAGGTCCGGTTCGACGGCAAGGGGTGCGTCATCAGCCAGGCGGCGACGTCCTTGCTCGCCGAGCACCTGGAAGGGGCCAGCGTCGACGACGCCCGCAAGCTCGGCCCGGCCGACGTCGTCAAGCTCCTGGGCATGCCCCTCACCCCCACCCGCATGAAATGCGGCCTCCTGGGCTGGAAGGCCATCCAGCAGGCCCTCCAGCAGCGCGCCGCGGCCACGGCCTGACCCGCCGTCCACCTTTCGGGACGATTCCCACCCCTGGGCAACCGCCTGCGCCGCCGTGCGCGCCGACCGGCCTTCCCCCCTCGCGGGGGAAGGTGGCCCGAAGGGCCGGATGAAGGGGAGACGAGCACGAAAGCCGTCGCCTCTTCGTGTTGTGGAATCGCGATTTCCGATGGGGCCTGGCGCGTCCTCCCCATCATCCGACCCCTCCGGGGTCTGCCTTCCCCTGCGAGTGGGGAAGGCGTCGGGACGGCCAACCGTCCACTTCCGGACGCTATCGCGTCCCGATTCGGGGTCATTCCCCGGAACCGGGGTCGAATGGCACGTCGATTGCGATTTCCTTCTCCCGACCGCCAGGGCCGATCGGACGTGTGAAGCCCGGTCGGACTCCTGGCCGGATCGAGCCCGGGTCGCTTCGCGATCGGGGCTTGTGACGTCGGAGATCACAAAGGCATTCGGATCGACCTCGTCGTGGTCGGCCCGGCACTCCAAACCAAAGGGGAATGAACCATGGCCGCCAACCTCCAGAACCTCCAGGGTCAGTGGAACCAGCTCAAGGGCGACGTCAAGAAGAAGTGGGCCCAGCTCACCGACGACGACCTGCGCTGGACGAACGGCAACGTCGACCAGCTCATCGGCCGCATCCAGGAGCGGACCGGCGAGAAGCGCGAGCAGATCGAGAAGTACTTCGACACGCTCATGAGCGAAGGCTCCTCGATGCTCTCGAACGCCGTCGAGAACGTCGGCCAGGCCGCCAGCCAGGCCACGAACCGCCTCCGCGAGGGCTACTCCAAGCTGAGCGACCAGGCCGGCGAGCAGCTCGGCCACGCCCGCGAGCTGGTGGGCGAGCAGTACGGCCAGGCCCGCGAGCTGGTCATCCGCAACCCCGTCCAGTGGGTCGCCGCCGCGTTCGGCGTCGGCTTCCTGGCCGGCATCATCGCGGGCTACACCAGCAGCGCCGTCTCGCACCAGCAGCAGTCGCGCCGCTTCTTCTGATCGGGTTCCACGATGGGCCGCCGGCCCGGGCGTGAGACCACCCCGGGGCGGCGGAACTCGACTTTCTCTCCCATGAACATGAACGGAGGCCGCAGATGCTACGCCTGGCAGTCCTGTTCGCGATCATCTCCTTGCTGGCCGCGGCCTTCGGTTTCTACGGCGTGAGCGACGCCTCCGCCGGGATCGCCAAGGTCCTCGCCGTGGTCTTCGCCGTGATGTTCCTCGCCGTGATGATCATGGGCCTGACGGTCGCCAAGAAGACGACGGCCTAGCCGACGGCTTCGAGCCTCGTCGGACGCAAATCGACAGCCGACCTCCGGGTCGGCTGTCTGCGTTTCGAACGCGAGCGGATCGCGCATGTCGGAAAATTCCCCGAAAGCCGGGAACCCCAGGTCGCCCTCTCGGCTTTACTACATGGAGGAGCAGCCCGAAGCCCCGAGGACGGCCCATGATCGACAGGCGGTCGCCGACGTACCCGGAACACCTGCGCACGCTGTTCACCGTGGGGGCGGCCTCGGGGCTCAGCGACGGGCAGCTCCTCCAGCAGTTCGCCGCCCGACGCGGCGAGGCGGCCGAGCGGGCGTTCGCGGCGCTGGTCGAGCGGCACGGATCGATGGTGCTGCTCGCCTGTCGCAACATCCTGCGCGACGAGCACGAGGCGCAGGACGCCTTCCAGGCGACGTTCCTGGTCCTCTTCCGAAAGGCGGATTCGCTCTGGGTCCGCGATTCCCTCGGCCCCTGGCTGCATCGCGTGGCCTGCCGCATCGCCCATCGGGCCAGGCTGGGGGCGGGTCGGCGCCGGGCGTCCGGGATCGAGGCGGCCGCGGGGGCTTCGGATCGGTTCGATCGGGACGGGACGGCCGACGGGATCCACGAGGGCATCGACCGGTTGCCCGACCGCTTCCGCACGCCCGTCGTCCTCTGCTACCTGGAAGGCCTGACCTGCGAAGAAGCGGCCCGACGTCTGGGCTGCCCCGTCGGGACGATCAAGAGCCGGCTGTCGCGGGGTCGCGAGATGCTCCGGCGACGGCTGAAGGCGGGCGTGGACGAGGACCTGAGGCGGGCGACGCCCGAGCCCGGCCGCCCCCGCGCGGCGCTCCCCGCCGGGCTCGCGACGGCGACCGTGCGCGCGGCCCTGGATGCTTCGGCGAGTCTATCGGCACCGGTGGAAATCCTGGTCAAAGGAGGGTTGTCGGCCATGTTCCTGACGAGAAGCAAGTCCGCGTTCACGATCCTGGCCGCCGTCGCCGCCGCCTCGGCCGGCCTGACCGTTCTGGGCCAGCAGGCGGCCTCGCGCGGGGGGACGGATGACGCCGTCCGCCGGCAGGCCCCCCCGGCGTCGAACATCGATCCGGCCTCGGAGCCCGCCACGCGGACGGACCCAGCCCCCCCGCCGGCCGTCTCCGGCCTGGAGCAGCGGCTGAAGGCCCTGGAGGAGGAGCTTGAGCGGGCCCGGACCGGCGCCGGCAACGTCGTCGGCCCGCGCAAGCCGGGGGAGCCGTACGAGGACCGTCGGCAGAGGATCGAGGAGGAGGGCAAGAAGGCCCACATCTGGGACGTCCTCGTCATCGGCGGCTTCGTCGGCCAGTACGACCTGGCCGAGGTCGCGCCGAAGGACCTGGTGATCGGGCTCTGCCGCAACTACCTCGGCATCGAGCCCAACCCCGACGACGTCAAGTGGATGGTGGAGAAGCTCGGCGAGGATCGGGATCGCACGGCGACCCCGGAGCGGATCGTCCGGGGGCTCATCGCCGACTCGGAATTCCTCGCCTCCCCGCTCGTCGAGGCCATCCTCCGCAACCCCCGGACGCGGCGCACGCCGGGCGTCCAGTGAGCGCGGCCGACGGGCCCGCCGATCAGGGGGATTCCCGCTCCAAACCGTCGAGGTCGCACCAGGGGCCGCGGCTCTGGAAGGTGGGGCGGGGGAGGCTGCGGGCGAGTTCCAGGGCCCCGGCCGGGTCGATCCCGTCGCGACGCCGGCCGACCCCCCGGTAGATCCTCAGCCCGCGCTGGAGGGCGATGATCTCGCGGCGGGTGCGGCCCTCGGGGCTCTCGGGCCAGGGCTCGAGATGCTCTTCGAAGGCGAAGAAGTGGGGGAGCAGCCGCGTCATGTAAGCCCAGTAGTCCGGGTTGTCGGTCTGGACGACGAACCGGCCGCCAGGCTTGAGCGTGCGGTGGACGTCGGCCGTGAACAGCGGGGTGACGAGTCGCCGGTGGGCCTGGCGGGCGTCGTGGTAGGGCTGGGGATGGTAGAGGTGGACCTCGTCCGCCGCCGCGTCGCCGACGTATCGCGACAGGAAGGTCTCGGCGTCCTTGACCGCGAACCGGAGGTTGGAAAGCCCGCGCTGGTTGCCGCGGCGGGTGGCATAGCGGATCACCACGGGGAGGACGTCGATCGCGAAGTGGTCGACGTCGGGCCGGGCGAGGGCGGCGATCAGGCTGGACCGGCCGTTGCCGCAGCCCAGGTCGAGGACCAGCGGAGCCTCGCGGCCGAAGATCGCGGCGAAGTCGAGCGGCCCCGCCTCGGGGAGCCTCTTGACCGCCGTGCGCGCCCACTGCTCCTGGGGCAGGATCCGCCCGGGGATGGGGACTCCGAACTCGTGCTCGACCTCGTCCGGCTGCATCGCGACCGCCCTCGACGCGCCGGGCTCGGGAGCCGCGACCCCGCAGCTCCTCGCCCGACGCGCTTAGTGTAACCGAAGGAAGCCGTCGCGGTCCCCACCGGGCGGGTCGATCAGGGGGCGTTGCGGGCGGCCCGACCCCAGGCGGCGGGCCGGCGGGCCAGGGCGAGGCGCTCGGGGGAGGCCCAGACCCGGCGGGCGACCGCCTGGGTCGTCACGCCGGCGTCCAGCCGGCCCAGCCAGGCCCGCAGGCCGGCGGGCTCCGCGGCCCGGCCCAGGGCGTCGCGATACAGCTTCGTCACGAAGGCCACGCGGCGCCGCGCCAGCCGGCCCGCCGGCTGGGCGACGACGAGCGTCCCGTGGACGAACGTCACCGCGTAGTCGGGCGACGCCGCCCCGGAGGCGACCATCGGATAGGCCCCCGGCGGGCTGTAGGCCTCGGCGGCCGTGGTCAAGGTCACGGGATGGGCCAGGCTCGCCGGGCCGTCGCCGTCGACGAACCCGACGTACGAGGCCGTCGTCGGCGGCGGCTCGGCCCCGAAGGGGACCGCCCGGTCGTCGGCGACGACGGTCAGCGGCCCGGGCAGGACGGTCAGGGATGAGGCCCCGTCGACGGCGGCGAAGTCGCCGGAGCCGGCGTAGCGGTAGGCGACGAGATACCGCGAGGACGAGACGTGCAGCGCGGAGGTCGTGAAGACCGAGGCGAACGCGCCGGTGGCCGGGTCGATCGCCGCCAGGTGCGTCGCGCCGCCCAGCGTGATCGCCACCTCGCCCGCGGGGATCAGCCCGCCGGCGGCGATGCGGCCGGAGAGGACGGTCGCGGCGGTCGCGTAGACGATCGTCGGCGCCGCCAGCGCTTCGAAGGCGGGCGTCCGGGCCTCGGCCTCGTAAGCGCCGATATCTGGCGCGGCGCCCTTGGGTCGAGTCACGCCGCGCTGGTCGACGGCCACACCGGTGACGGCGGCCCCTGCGTCGACGGCCGGGCTGCCGGGGAGCAGGGCCATCGTCCAGGTCGGCCCGCCGTTGTCGGCCAGCGGGCCCAGCAGTGGGTCGGCGCCGATGAGGTCGGTCGCGTCGAGGGCGACGGCGGGGGCGTCAGTGAACAGGTTGCGGCCCAGCGAACGGAAGGTACCACCTTCGGCGACGGCGATGTTCCCGACGTCCTCCGCCCCGAAGCCCCCTAGGTAAAATTCCGGGGAGCTGGTGGGGTTGGAGAAGATGCTGCCGATCGAGCTGATCTGGGAACTGGAGTAGCCCGTGGTCGCGATACCGCTGCCGACGCCGGCGACGTTGTGGGCGAGGGTAGTGTCGGCGACAGACAGGACCCCGGAGTTGTAAATCCCCCCGCCCGCGCTCAGCCGCCAGGGGATTCGATTATCGCTGATCGTGGAGTTCAAGATCGTCATCGCGCCGGCGTTGTAGACCCCGCCGCCGTCGCCGCCGTAGTATGTGGCCCTATTTATGAAGGCGCCCTCGACCCGATTGCCGCTGATCGTCGTGCGTTCGATCGTCATCGCGCCCGAGTTGTACACCGCCCCGCCGGCGCCCGGTTCGCCGATGAAGGGCTGCCCGGTGATCGGATCGAAGCCGACGTTCGGCGTGGACGCCGTGTTGCCGACGAGACTGCATTCGACGAGGTCCAGACTTCCGGCGTTGTTGATCGCGCCGCCCCGGCGGCCACTCCCGCCGGTGATCGTGAGGCCGGAGATGGAGGCCGTCGCGCCGGCTGTCACCTGGAAGACGAGGCCGGAGGATCCCCGGATCGTCGTCAGGGCGGCCCCGGGGCCCTCGATCGCGATCGGCCCGGCCGTCCCGGTCAGCTGCAAGGTGGCCGTCAGGACGATCGTCTGGGGCGTGGAGAAGACGGCGGGGTCGAATCGGATCCGGCTCCCCAGGGGGCTGGGGTCGGCGTCGGCCAGGGCGACGACGTAGGCGAGGTCTCCCTCGGGCCCCAGCCCCGCCCCGGAGCCGCCGGTCCGGTCCACGAATGGCACTTAGATTTTCACAAACGGTTCCCCCGCCGCAGGATAGGAAGCCACGGGCATTCTGGCTCTGATGAGGGCGTACAACCCTCACCGGCTCGGAGCCAGATTGATGTTCAACTACGCGCAGGGACGTCTTCGGCATCAGATCGACCTCCTCCGCCAACAGTTCGTCCAGGAAGGCGGACTCCCCTTCGCCGACGTCCTATCCGCCAGCGGCCTCGAGGAGGCCCTCCGTGAGATCGAGGCGACCTGGAATGACCGCATCTACGCCCCGTTGGTAACCCTCTGGGTGTTCATCGGACAGGTGCTCAACGCCGACCAGTCCTGCCGCGCCGCCGTCGCGCGGCTGATCGCCCACCGGGTCTCACAGGGGCTCGAGCCGTGCAGCTCCGAGACGGGGGCGTATTGCCAGGCGCGGAAGCGCCTGCCCGAGCGGTTCTTCGCCGCCGTGGCCCGCCTCGTGGGGCGGAACCTGGACGCGCGAGTCGACCCGCAGTGGCTTTGGAAGGGCCGCCGCGTCTGCCTGTTCGACGGCTCGACGGTCTCCATGCCCGACACCCCGGAGAACCGCCGGGAATACCCTCTGGCCTACAACCAAGTGCCCGGGACGAGCTTCGCCCCCGCCCGGATCGGGGCGATCATCTCGCTGTCCTGCGGCGCGATCCTCGACCTGGGCGTCTGCCGCTACGCCGGCAAGGGCCAGGGCGAGGTCAGCCTGCTGCGCCAGCTGTGGGACGTGCTCCGCCCCGGCGACGTGCTGCTGGGCGACCGCCTGATGTCGGGCTGGGTCGGAATGTACCTGCTCAAGCAACGCGGGGTCGACACCGTCAGCCGCCTGTCGGCGCACCGCCGGGCCGACTTCCGCAAGGGGACCCGCCTGGGCAAGGACGATCACGTGGTCGTGTGGAAGAAGCCGTCGTCGATCCGCTCGGTGGACCGGGCGACGTACAACGCGCTGCCCGAGGCGATCACCGTCCGCGAGGTTCGCTTCCGCGTAGTGCAGCCCGGGTTCCGGACGCGGTCGGTCGTCGTCGTGACGACCATCCTGGACCCCGGGCTGGCGAGTGCGGAGGAGCTGGCTTCGCTCTACCGGGCCAGGTGGAACAACGAGTTGGATTTGCGTTCGATCAAAATCACCTTGCAGATGGATGTTTTGCGGTGCAAGACGCCGGAGCTGGTGCGCAAGGAGATCTGGGCCCACGTCCTGGCGTACAACCTGATCCGCACGGTGATGGCACAGGCGGCGACCATCGAAAATGTGGAACCTCGCTCGATCAGCTTCAAAGCGACGCTCCAGGTTCTCGAAGCGTTCCGGCCGCTGATCGCCTACCGGGCGCACAGCGGTGCGGACGACCAAGAGGAACTCTACGAGCAACTGCTCGGGGCCATCGCCGTGCATCGCGTGGCCGACCGGCCCGACCGGTTCGAGCCCCGCATGACCAGGAAGGGGCCGAGAGGGTATGAGGAATTGAAGCGGCCGCGAAGGGAGATCAAACTCCATATGCTCAAACGAGCTAGCAAAATCTAAGTGCCATTCGTCCGGTCCACCGTGTAGACCGTCGGGGTGGCGGAGGCGTCGAGCACCGTGAGCGCGGCCGAAGCGGCCGCCGGCGCGAAGGCGGCGTCGCCGTCGTACCGGAACGCCACCGAGTAGGGCGAGGATGAGGGGGACAGCCCGAGGGTCGTGAAGACCGAGGCGAACGCGCCACTGGCGGTGTCGATCGGCGCCTGCCGGGTGACGCCGTCGAGCGTGATCGCGACCCGCCCGGTGGGGATCCGACCGTCGACCTCGATGCGGCCGGAGAGGGTCGTCGCGGCGGTGCCGTAGACGATCGTCGGCGCGGCCGGGGACACAAACGCGGTCGCCGCGAACTGGGCCTCGACGGCGCCGACGTCCGGCGCGGCGCCCTGGGGTCGAATCACGCCGCGCTGGTCGGCCGTCACGCCGGCGACGGCGACGCCGGCGTCGATCGCCGGGCTGCCGGGCAGCAGGGCCATGGTCCAGGTCGGCCCGCCGTTGTCGGCCAAGGGCCCCAGCAGGGGGGCGACGCCGACGAGGTCGGTCGGGTCGAGGACCATGGCGGGGACGTCGGAAAAGAGGTTGTGGCCCAGGGAGTCGAGCCCGCCCTGGAGGTTCCCGCCGTCGGCGTTGCGGAAAAGGCTCTGATTCGAGACGGTCCGGGCTCCGGGACCGCCGGCCGTCGCGACGCCGCCGCCGTGCACGGCGGAGTTGTCGGCGGCCGTCACGTAGGTGAGGGACAGGACGCCGGAGTTGAAGACGCCGCCGCCGGAGCCATCGGACGAGTTGCAGCGGTTGCCGGCGATCGTCGAGTCGACGATCGACATCGTCCCCGAATTGTAGACGCCCCCACCCGACGCAGAACTCAGGACGGTGATGTTTAGCCAACTTTCCGGGAACTTGTCGGCCGAGTTGTTGCAGATCGTGGAGTCGACGATCGACATGGTGCCCGAGTTGTAAACCCCCCCGCCCTCACCCTCATACGACGTCCCCGCTCTGGGGAAGAAGGGGATAGGAATGAAAATCGCGGCGGCGGTGTTATCGCTGATGCTGCAGCGGCTGAGCTGCAGGCTCCCGGCGTTGTTGATCGCGCCGCCCAAGTGGCCGCTCCCGCCGGTGATCGTGAGGCCGGAGATGGAGGCCGTCGCGCCGGCCGCGACCTGGAAGACGAGGCCGGAGGACCCCCGGATCGTCGTCAGGGCGGCCCCGGGGCCCTCGATCGCGATCGGCCCGGCCGTCCCGGTCAGCTGCAAGGTGGCCGTCAGGACGATCGTCTGGGGCGTGGAGAAGACGGCCGGGTCGAAGTGGATGACGCTGCCGTCCGGGTCGACGTCGGCGTTGGCGCGGTCGACGACGTAGACCAGGTCGCCCGCGGCTCCGGAGCCGGTGCCGTCGGCGCTCGTGAGGTTGACCAGGTAGGCCGTGGGATCCCCGGCGAGGAGGGTGCGGGCTTCGAGCATCTCCAGGGCGAAAGGGCGACGGGCCGAGCGCGATCGGCTTCGAGCGACTCGAGATCTCGATCGCGGATCCATGGGGGAGAGGATGCGTGACATTGCGGAGACCCCTCTGTCGGTGAGGGCGGCAAGTGTCCCGTCTTCGGGTCAGGCGGCGGCATTCGCTGCCGGGGGGCGGATGATCGACGGTTCGTCGGGTCGCTGACGGTCCGGGCCGTGACTTTGCGGGGCGGGGCGGGGCCCATCGCGACGGCTCCGTCGCGGTAGGCCGCAGGCGTGCTGGATCGCGCGGGCGAGGCGTGGCCGGCCGGGACGGCATCCCACTAAACGTCATCGACCAAGCCGGATCCTCGCAAATCCTCACCTGGAAACAAGTGTGGATCTAGGATATTTTGACACGTCCCGGCCGTCTCAAGTCGAGTTTCTCGGTCGTCCGAGTCTTCAGGCCGCGGCGGGTCGCGCGATTTTCGCGATTTTTTGCGGTCGGGGTCCTAGGGTTCTAGAGATCTCCGACGCGTCGGACGTCCAGCTTCGCTCGTGCAGCATATCCACCCAGGCCCTCGACCCGGGAACCATAAGATGAGCAATCTACGTCATGTCCGCAAGGCCCGCATCACGGTCGAATCGCTGGAAGGTCGCCAGTTGCTGAGCGGCCTGGATCAGGCCATCATGCAAGCCGTGGGCTCGGTCGCGGCCCAGGTGCAGAAGGCCGTCGCGTCGAAGGCGGTCGCCACGAACCCGGCGGCGGCCTCGGCGATCGTGAGCGCGCTCGGGGGCGGGGTCGGCAGCGAGTGGGCGAACCTGATCCGCCGCCAGGTCCGCAATCCCCAGTCGGTCGTCCGCCAGTTCATCGCCGGGCAGACCACCTACTCGACGACGGGCATCACCTTCCGGACGCCCCACGAGCAGTCGCTGTTCACGGGCCGGCCGTACGACCAGCTCTTGCCGCTGGCCGCGGGCGGGGCCGTCTTCAAGAACAACGTGATGGAGTTCGCCACGATCCTCCGCGGCGAGTTCCGCGACCCGGACACGTCGTACTACGTCTTCGGCGTCGACCGCGGCGCGGGGGGCTCGCTCGGCCCGAGGTTCGCCGCCCGGCCCGGCATCACGCCCGACGCCCTCGTGACGATCACCGTCGGCCCTTATGGATCGTCGGCGACCGGCGAGATCCGCGACCTGACCGACGGCTCGGTCCAGTCGATCGACGCGTCGCGGATCGTGATCCGGGGGGCGACGCTCCGCGTCTTCCTGGATACGTCCCAGTTCCCCTCGCGCGGGGCCGCGTTGAACCGCTACCGGTTCGCCATGTGGACGCAGACCCAGCCGGGGACCGACATCGCCGACGTCGCCAGCTTCGCGCCCGATACGTCGATGATCCCGATCGCCGTCCTCCGCACCGTCGCCGCCCGTCGCTGAGCGACGGAGGGCGTCCGGGACGGAGGCTCAGACGAAGAGGGCGGCCTCGGCCGCGAGGCCGGGGCCGAACCCCAGGGCGACGCAGGGCCGCGGCGCGACGCGACGCATCATCTCGTCGAGGATGAACAGCACGGTGGCCGACGACATGTTGCCGTGATTGAGGAGGACCGATCGCGAGGCGTCGGTGGCCCCGGGGGTCAGCCCGAGCGCCTCCTCCACGGAGGTCAGCACCCGGGGGCCGCCGGGGTGGACGGCCCACGAGGCGACGTCGCCGACGGCGAGGTCGAACCGCCCCAGCCACGACTCCAGCCAGGGCCGGATGTTCTGCTGGATCAGGCCCGGCACGCGCGTCGAGAGGACCATCTCGAAGCCGTGGTCGCGGACCATCCACGACATCGCCTGCTCGGAGTTCGGGAACAGGCAGGCGCCGTTCGCGGCCAGCCGCCAGGCGTCCCGATCGGCCTCGCCCTCGGGGGCGGCGGCCAGCACGACGGCCCCGGCGCCGTCGGCGAAGAGGGCGTTGCCCACCATCCGCTTGGGGTTCCAACCGTACGAGTAGTGGAGGCTGCACAGCTCGACCGAGGAGAGCAGCACGCGAGCGTCGGGCTCGGCGGCGATCAGCCCGCGGGCCACGCGCAGGCCGTTCAGGGAGCCGTGGCAGCCCATGAAGCCGACGTGCGTGCGCTCGACCGTCGCCGCCAGCCCCAGCCCCTTCATCAGCCCGAGGTCCACCCCCGGCGCGGCGAGCCCGGTGCACGAGACGGTCACGAGGTGCGTGATCGACCCGGGGGCGACGCCCGACCGTTCGAGGGCGATCCGGCTCGACTCCAGCGCCAGCGGGAGGGCCTCGGCCTCGAACCGCACCATCCGCTCGGCCGTCGAGGGGCCCGGGTCGTCGCTCCCCTTGCGGACGAACGGGGTGTCGTACTCGCCCTCGCCGTAGACGATGCGGCGGAACTCTTCGGCCTTGTAGACGACCTGGCGGCTCTCGATGCCCGACTGGCGGTAGAGGCTCTGGAGCACCTCGCCGTGGTCGTCGTCCTCGGCGCACAGGGTCCGCGCGGCGTCGACCGACTCGGAGCGGGTGATGTTCAGGGAAGGCGTCGCCGTCCCGACGCCGAGGAGTTCGATTCGCATGATGATGACGTCCCCGGGTTGTTGCTTGAGGCCGACGCTCGAGGCGCGGCGACGGGTCAGGAAGCCTTGTGGATGATCGAGAGGAACGGCCGGGCCAGCGACGGGCGGAAGGCCAGGACGCCGACCAGCGACCGCGTCATCCAGGGGGTGCGCAAGATCCGCCCGGCGGCCCGGCACACGAGCTGGCGACGGCCGACGGCCTTTCGGTGGGCGAGCGCCCAGCGCCCCGCCGGGTCGATCTCGACGCCGGCCAGGGCTTCGGCCAGGGTCGCGGCGAGCGCCTCGCCCCCCGCGAGGGCCCAGGCCATGCCTTCCCCCGTGAAGGGCTCGACGTAGCCGGCCGAGTCCCCCACCCGGTACACGCCCCCCTCGACGAGCCGGCCGGGCGATCGCGTGAGCGGCGAGGTCCCCTTCCAGCGCAGGGCGGCGACGCCCGGGACCGGCGGCAGGCCGGCCCCCGCGAGGATCGACCCGGCCAGCCGGCCGAGGCCCCCGGCCTCGCGGACGGCGTCGGGATCGAACGCGGCGGCGAGGTCGAGCCGGCCGTCTTCCAGGACGACCAGGCCGACGTACCCGCCGTCCCCGCAGCTCATGTGGATCCGCCCCGGCTCGTAGCCCTCGGGCGCGGCCGGCGCGATCGCCCCCGCGCCGATCTTGGCGTTCGGCGACCGCGATTCGCGCGCCTCGGCGGGGAAGAGGCCGTCGGTCAGGCCCGTCGACGAGACCACGAATCGCCCCCGCACGTCGAATGAGCGCTCGCCTTGCTGGAGCCGGACGGCGACGGCGTCGGCGGAGGAATCGGCCCGGAGTGCGGCGGTGGTCGCCGGCAGGAACTCGACGCCGGTCGCGACCGCCGCGGCGATGAGCGCGGCGTCGAGCGCGTCGCGCGACAGGGCGACCCCGAGCGGGCGGTCGATCGAGGCCCGACGCCCCGCCGTCGCCAGCTCCATGCCCGTCAGCGCGACGGCCTGCAAATCCGCCGTCAGGCCGCCCAGGCCGGCCCGCTCCAGCGTCGCAAGGGCGCGGGGGTTGAGGCAGCAACCGCAGACTTTCGGCCTCGGGAACCGGGAACGGTCGACGAGCAGGACCCGGGCCCCCTGGCGGGCGAGCTGCCGGGCCGTCATCGAGCCCGCGGGCCCCGCGCCGGCGACGACCACGTCGTAGTCGGCCTCGTCGACGATCATCGGGCGTCCCCCGTCAGCAGGAACCGGCAGGGCCAGCGCGGCGAGACCTCGGGATCCGTCCAGCCGGCCTTCAGCGCGAGGTCGCGGGCCTCCTCGCACGTGAAGGCGCCTTCCACCGACAACGGGCCGTCGACGTGCGCCACCGAGGACCGGGACAGGATCCGGATCCCCGCATACGCCAGCAGCCAGCCGGCGCGGCTGCGGGCCAGGTCGTCGACCAGACCGAGGGCCCCCGACTTCCCCATCGCGGCCAGCAGGTCGACCGCCTCGGGCTCGTCGAGGTGGTGGAGGAAGAGCGAACAGGTCAGCACGTCGTAGCCCTCGGGGAGCGGCTGCGTCAGCACGTCATGGCGGAAGAAGGCGACCTCGGCGCCCGCCCGGCGCGCCTGCTCCGCGGCGTGCCCGACGGCGAACCCGCTGCGGTCGCAGCCCGAGGCCTCCAGCGTCCATCCCTCGCGTCGCGCGAGCTGGGCGAGCCGGATGGGGAGGTCGCCGCCGCCGGTCGCCAGGTCGAGCAGCCGCACGGGCCGCGACGATCCGTCCCGGCGCCGGGCGCGGCCCAGGTCGCGGATCCGCGGCCAGACGGCCCGGCTCGTCAGGCTCCACCCGTTCACGCGCCGCAGGGCGGCCAGCGCGCGGCGATGCTCGACCGGGTCGAGCCCCGGCTGATCCATCAGCTCGGGACGACGCCGCCGCACGCGGAGGTCGGGGAGGAATGTCATGAAGGTCCGAGCGTCCCTCGGGGCGAGATCGATCCCGGCCGGAAACGACGACTCGAACGCGGGCCGGGAGACCCTCGCGGTCGAGTTGCGGGGCTGATCTCGCGGCCGCGGGCGCGATCGCCCGCGAACGAACGCCGTGCCTCGCGCCCTGCCCCCCTCCGTCGCAAGACCGGCGCCGACGGGGGCCTAGCCCGGAGGGGCGCTGCCATCAGGGGATTCTAAGCCCACGGGGGAGTGCGGCGGAAGCCCCGCGCCCGGGAGGCTCGCCTCCCGACGCCGTCGCGCGCCGTCCCGCCCGGGGCCCGACGGTCGATTTCGGGCCCCGCCCGTCGGAAACAGCTTCGTTTTCGAGTATAAACAAATTCGAATTTTAAAACCCCTCGAAAAGCGAGAGGCTTCGCCTCTCGGCCCTCGACCCGGGGCTCGCCCAGGAAATCCATGCTCACGGACGTCGCGGCGATCGGCCTGGCGGCACTCGGCCTTTCGTCCCCGCGGCCCGCGGATCTGCAGGCCTGACGGACGTCACGAGAGCGGCCGATCGACCCGCGCCGCGCCAGGCCGCCCAGCCCGCACAGCGCCACGCGCCGACCTCGGGTCGGCGCCGGCCCCGGGGGTCAGGTTGGTCCGCGTACGCCGGTCGTCCTCGTCGTCCGCATCGAGTCGAGCATCGGGCCTTCCAAAGGACGGCCCCTTTCGGTCGCCGGCGCCCTGATTGCGTTCTCGTCGGGCCGCCTACTCGAGCCGTCACCCGTCTGACTCCACAAGTCCTTCGCCTCCCGCCTGGAGTCTTCCCATGGCCCGCACGCTCGCCGCCCTGATCGTCCTCTCCAGCATCTCGACCGCTCACGCCCAAGGCGTCCTCAATCGGGCCGGAGAATCACTCGACGGCGCGGGCCGCAGCATCCGCCAGGGGGTCGAGAAGGCCGTCGCCCGCGGGCAGGCGACGGCGCGCGAGCACGAAATCCACGATCGCGTCGTCGCGCGGCTCCACTCCGACAAGCGTTTCCGGAACGCCGCGATCCACGTGGAAGTGGCCGACGGTTCGGTCATCCTGAGCGGTTCCGTGGCCGACGACGCCGCGAAGGCGGGGGCGGTCGAGCTGGCGGAGAACACCTACGGCGCCGAAGCCGTCGTCGACGAACTCGTCGTGGGCAAGGAAGTGCGCGTCGGCGACGCCAGGAGGGACGTACGCGTCGTCGAGCCCAAGAAGGTGGTCCGGAACCCTGAGCCCCGGAGGATCACGCGGTCGGTCCCGACGACCTCCCAGACGACGATCACGATCAAGCCTTGATCGCAACTCGGACGATCGCTCGAATGGGGATCGGGGTTCGGACGGCGGGGCACGCGTCTCCGGCGGCTCGCCCTCTTTCCCGCATCACCGTCCGGGGCCGACGATTCTCGTGCCGATGTCGAGCCGCACCTTCATCCCGACCCTGCGGATGGAGCGGCCGAAACCGACCGCGCCGCCCGTCACGCCGCCGCCGGCCGTGGAACGCGACCGGGCGGCCCATTCGAAGCGAAGCACGCCCGCCGGGATGGGGCGGGCGTGCGGGGGGGCGTCTCGTCGCGAGGCCGGCGTCAGGTCTTGTCGACGGCCGATCCGTTGAGGACCTCGCCGACCAGGACGGCCGGCTCGCGGGGCGGGCCGGCGGCGCCGCCGTCGGCCGCCATCGCGTCCTGGATGTTCTGCATCGCCTGCTTCGAGATCGCGTCGACGAAGTCGTGCAGGCCGGCCCCGCTCGCCTGGGCGGTGCTGGTGAGGTCGAAGCCCGACTTCTCGGCGACGAGCAGGCTCATGAGCATGCCCATGAGGCCGGTGCCGACGCCCGACCCGTCGGCCGAGCCGGCGCCCGGCGAGACGAAGATGCGTTCCGGGACCAGCGGCTGCGTGCTCGCGGCCAGGTTCTGGGCGACCACCGACAGGGCGTAGAGCCGCGGGTCGGTGAACGACTCGATCTTGCGCACCAGGACCGAGGCCTCGGAGAGGCCCTCCTGGAGCAGCCGGGCGCCCTCGCCGCGGCCGGCGAGGATCTTGCGGCGGCTGTCGGCCTCGGCCCGGACGACCACCTGCTCGGCCTCCTTGCGGGCCCGCGCCAATTGGGCCTCGGCCTCGTTCTCGACGATCCGCACCTGGATCAGCGAGTTGGTCAGCGTCGTCTGCATCTCGGCCGTCGCCTGGGCCTCCTTGAGCGCCTTGAGCTTCTCGGCCGCCGCGACCTGCTTGCCGTAGGTCTCCATCTGCTCGAGCGAGAGCTGTCGCAGGCGCAACTGTTCCAGCAGGTTCTCGATCTTGCCGCCGGCCTCGGCCGTGTCGGGCTTGCCGATGAGCACGTCGACGCACTCGATGTCGAAGTTGTGGAACTTCCGGCTCAGCTCCTCCTGTGCCGAGTGCTGGATCTTGTCGCGCTCCTGGAGCAGTTCGAGCATCGTGCACTTGTGGGCCACGTCTCGGAAGTAGGCGGACAGCATCGGGTCGAGGGTCTGCGTGATCAGCTTCTTGACGTCGCCGAACCGCTGGATGACGCTCGGCGCCTTCTGGTAGTCGATGTGCACGACGACCGACAGCGGCAGCGTCGGCTCGTAGGCGTCGCGCGTCACCAGGTCGATCGACCGCAGGCTCTCGTCGTAGCGGTGCGTCTCGGTCCGGCCGGTCACCCAGTGGAGCACGAAGTTGGTGGTGGGGACCAGGATGATGTTGCCGGCGTACGTGTTGAAGGCGTACTTGCCCGGCCCCAGCGGCTTCTCCTGGACGCCGCGCTCGCCCTCGGAGACCCGCTCGCCGTGGCGGAACGACTGGCCCGACAGGTCGCTGCCGCTGCGGCCGTAATAGCTGACGATGACGCCCACGTAGCCGATGGGGACGATCGTCTTGGGGATGGCCTCGACGGTCGCGAACCAGCGGTTGATGAAGTAGGTGCCGTCGATCAGCGTCGCGTACTGGCGGCCGCGCCGGCCGCCGGCCTTGAGGAACGCCTCGGGGTCCTGGAAGTTGTTGTGGTGGTCCTTGTCGGACCGCTCGCTGCCGACCTCCGGCGCGATGATCTCGCCGGTCGAGAGCGACGGGCCGTCGTGGACCGTGACGATCCCCATGCCGTCGACGACGATGGTCTTCTCGGGGTTGAGCGGGTCGGGCGCCTCGATCGAGCCGCCGATCACCACCGGGTCGAACCCGCCCTCGTCGGCCAGCTCGCTCTGCCAGCTCATCAGGGCCTGGTACTCGTGCTGGCCGCCGACCTCCAGGCGATACACCATGTCCTCGGTGATCACGTAGTAGAGGGCCAGGTTGATCGCGTAGACGCCCTCGCGGAGGATCGACCGCTGCCGGCCGCGCTGGCCGAGCGTCGGCTCCTGATCGGGGTCGTCGGCGCGGCCCACGAGGAAGGCCCGCGCGTCCTGGAAGTTGTTGCAGTCGACGACCCGGCCCAGCGTCTGGGTCGGCGCCAGCGGCACGCCGTCCCGGGCGTAGACGTAGCCGATCTTCCCCTGCGGCACCATGACGAGGGGCAGCTTGTGGAGCCGGTACTGCCAGCGCCAGAGGCCGAAGTGGACGCCGCCTCGCAGCAGCTCGGCCTGGAAGCCGGCCTCGCCGTTCAGGGCCATGATCCGGCCCTCGCCGACCGAGCCCCGCGCGGCCCAGAGCTTCTCGACGACGGCGACCCGGTTGTTGGCGATGTAGCGCAGGCCCAGCACCTGGCAGACGGCGATCACCGCCAGGATCAGGCCGACGATCCAGAGGACGCCCGACGGGGCGTCGGGCAGGAAGGCCGCGAGCGGGGCGACGGCCGCGGCGATGAGAGGAGAGACGGACTGCGATGCCACATACACGAAGAGTGGCGAACCCACGTTGCGACTCCAGGGCGAACGCGAGCGCCGGGCCCGCCTGAAGCGGAACGACCGCGAAGCGTCGCGGCCAGGCGCAGTACGCCCGACGATCGTCGGGCCCGGCGGAGACGTTCACCTCCTCCGGATTGGACGTATGTTCGCATCGGGCGCGAAAGATTCAAGGAAATCCGCCGGCGACCCCGTGGATTGTGCACTGGGTGCGGATTCAAGGCCTGCGGCCGGGGTCGTCCGCACGCCGACGTTCCGGCGATGGACGGGCGATCGGCCCGGGAGTATCCTGAATCCCGGCCCGGTTCCGCCCTCGTCCCCCGGATCTCCCCCCGCGCATGACCGACCCCAGCCCCGAGAAGCCGAAGCGTCGGCCGCGCTATCGCGGGGCGAACCCCCGCCACTTCCACGAGAAGTACAAGGAGCACCAGCCCGAGCGTTATCCCGACGACGTGGCGAAGGTGATCTCCGGCGGCAAGACGCCCGCCGGGTCGCATCGGCCGATCATGACGGCCGAGATCCTCCGAGTCCTCGCCCCCCGGCCCGGGGACGTCGCCGTCGACTGCACGCTGGGATACGGCGGCCACGCCCGCGCCCTGCTCGCCGCCGTCCAGCCGGGCGGGCGGCTGCTCGGCCTGGACGCCGACCCGATCGAGTTCCCGAAGACCGAGGCCCGGCTCCGCGGCCTGGGCTTCCCCTCCGAGTCGATCGCCCTGCGACGCACGAACTTCGCGGCGCTGCCGCGGTTCCTCGCCGACGAGGCGCCCGCCGGGGCCGACGTGCTGCTCGCCGACCTCGGCCTCTCCTCGATGCAGATCGACGACCCCGCCCGCGGCTTCAGCTTCAAGGCCGCCGGCCCGCTCGACATGCGGATGAACCCCACGCGCGGCCGGCCGGCCTCGGCCATGCTGTCCGACCTGGGCGAGCCGGGCCTGGCCCGGATCCTCGACGAGAACGCCGACGAGCCCCAGGCCCGCGCGATCGCCGAGGCCGTCCACCGCGCCCACGCCCGCGAGCCCCTGACGACCACCCAGGCGCTCGCCGCAGTCGTCCGCGAGGCCTGCGCCCGCAAGCTCGGGCTGGCCGACGACTCCGCCGAGGACGCCGTCCGCCGCGTCTTCCAGGCCCTCCGGATCGCGGTGAACGACGAGTTCGGGGCCTTGACGGAGTTCCTCCGCACCCTGCCCGCCTGCCTGAAGCCGGGCGGCCGGGTCGCCGTTTTGACGTTCCACTCCGGCGAGGACCGTCGGGTGAAATCGGCCTTCAAGGACGGCCTGCATGCCGGCGCCTACGCCTCGATCGCCGAGGACGTCGTCCGCCCCTCCGCCGAGGAGCGGCGCGACAACCCCCGGTCGTCGTCGGCGAAGCTGCGGTTTGCGGTCCGGGTCTGAAGTTGAAGGGTGGGGTCGAATGGCCGTCGGCGCGTGGAAGATTGCGAAGGTCGTCGCGAAGACCCTTTTCGCCGCCCTGTTCATCGCGGGCGGGGTCGCGCATTTCGTCACGCCCGAGACCTACATGAAGATCATGCCGGACTACCTGCCGTACCATCGCGAGCTGGTGCTGCTCAGCGGCGTGTTCGAGGTCGCCCTGGGGGTCTTGCTGCTGATCCCGCGGACCTCGCGGCTGGCCGCCTGGGGGCTGATCGCGCTGCTGGTCGCGGTCTTCCCGGCGAACGTCGAGATGTACCGGCACGCCGAGAGATTCTCGATCCCCCCGGCGCTGCTCCTGCTGAGGCTGCCGCTGCAAGGGCTGCTGATCCTCTGGGCTTACGCCTACACGAGGCGAAGCCGCGTCGAGGGGGACCGCCCGAGGGGCGCGTCGCGGTCGACGGACGACGGAAGGAATTGACGTGGCGGCTTTATCAAACGTCGCCCCCCCGTCCGCGACCGCTCCGGCCGCCCAGGCTCTTGCGGGCCGACGGCGGCCCAGTAGGATGGAGCCGTCCCGCCCACCGGAGGCGTCACCGCTCGCCCTCATCGCAGGCGATCCCGGCCCGAGGTTTTTGATCATGAAGAAGCTGCCGACCGTCGCGATCCTCGCCCTCCTCTTCGGCCTCCCGGCCGCGGTCCCGCCGGTCTTCGGCCAGGATCGGCCGGCGAGCCGGTACGCGGCCGCGCGCGACTACACGAAGTGGGAGAAGGAGATCGCCGCCTTCGAGGAGGCCGACCGCAAGGCGCAGCCCGCCAAGGGGGGCGTGGTCTTCGTCGGCTCGTCGACGATCCGGCTGTGGAAGACGCTCGCCGAGGACTTCCCGGACCACAAGGTCGTCAATCGCGGCTTCGGCGGGTCCGAGATCGTGGATTCGACGCATTTCGCCGACCGCCTGATCTTCCCCCACGAGCCCAAGCAGATCTTCCTGCGCGCCGGGGGCAACGACATCCACGACGGCCGCCTGCCCAGGGACGTGGCGGCCGACTTCGCGGAGTTCGTCCGCGTGGTCCACGCCCGCCTGCCGCACGCCGAGATCCTCTACATCGGCCTCAGCCCGGCGCCCGCGCGCTGGGGCGAGGTGGACAAGGGCCGGGAGATGAACCGGCTGATCCGCCAGATGGCCCTGCGCATGCCGCGGGTCGGCTTCGTGACGGCCGACGAGTTCACCCTCGGCCCCGACGGCATGGCCCGCCACGAGCTGTTCGTCGAGGACCGGCTGCACCTCTCGCCGATGGGCTACAAGCTGCTCGCGGAGCGGGTCCGGCCCTACCTCACGCGCTGAGGCCGTTCGGCCGGGGCGGGCGGATTCAGCCCTCGACCTCGCGGACCTCGACGACCTGATGCAGCAGCTCGCCGCTCCCCCAGAGGGTCGTCATCGGCACGTCGGCGGCGTCGCGGCCCACGGCGATCGGCACGAGCGCGGGTCGCACGCCTTCATACGTCGCGTCGATGTTGCGCCAGGCCCCGCCCAGGTACACCTGGACGTAGCCGTGGAAGTCGGGCGGCTCCAGGCCCAGGGCGTACGCCGAGACGTAGCGGGCCGGCACGCCCAACGCCCGGCAGAAGGCGATCGTCAGGTGGGCGAAGTCGCGGCAGACGCCCACCCGCTCGGTCGCCGTGTCGAAGGCCGAGGTCAGCGAGTCGGTCGTGCCGTAGCGGTACTCGACGCGGCTGCGGACCCAGTCGGCGATCCCCAGCACCCGCTCCGCGCCCGGCTTGAGGCGTCCGAATTCGCCTTGCGCCATGCGGGCCAGCAGGTCGGACTGGCAGTAGCGGGAGGGCAGCGTGTACGACATCACCTCGGCGGGGATCTGCTGCGGCGGGTGCTCCGGGGCGTCGAGCGGGACCGACGAGTTGGGCTCCGACTCGATCGTCGCCGTGAACTCGAAGGCGAAGGTCCCCGCGGGTGCCATCAGCCGGCGCTGGACGTTGCCGTGGAAGTCCGCGCGCAGCTCGGAGAAGGTCGTCGGCGTGGTGGTGAGCCGCTCCTCCAGCAGGCGATGGCCGGCGCCTTGCAGCGGCGGCTCGACCATCAAGAGCACGAAGGACTCGGCGGGCAGGTGGTAAGAGGCGGCGGCGCGGACGGATAACAGCATGGGGAATCCCTTCCTCAATGGACGCGTCGGTCTCGGCGCCATTATGGCGAGGATGGGCGGTTCTGGGCAGGGCGGAATCGCGAGGATCCGCCGCCGGCCGAGGCGCGCGTCAGGAGCGCGCCGCCTGCCACAGGGCGTCCAGATATCTCTGCGTCTGGATCGCGGCCTCGGCGTAGGCGGCCCGTCGCGCGAGGTCCCCGGACGCGGCGATCTCGGCGAAGTGGTCGACCATCAGCACCTCCTGCGCGAAGGCCGTCGGGGTCGGGATGAACGTCACGTCCTTCCGGGTCGCCGGCCCCGTGCGGAAGGTGTAGCCGACCGGGAGGTCGGGATTCTTGTAAGCGAAGCTGTCGGCCCAGTCCAGCACGAAATCGTCCATGCCGATCACGCCGGCGGTCCCGAAGAGCGAGAGGTCCATGGCTACCGTGCCCGCGGTGTAGCCGACGTCGAACGTCGAGGCCTCGCCCCCCTCGAAGGCGATCAGGCCCGAAGCCCGCACCACGGCCCCGTTCTCGGGGTCGCGTTCCAGGACGGCCGCGGCCTTCGCGACCCGGCCCGCGGGCGCGAGGTACTCGACCACCGCCCGCATCGAATACCACCCCAGGTCGCCGAGCGCGCCCGTCGGCTCCTGATTCACGTCGAGCCGGATGTTGCCGCGATCCGGCGACGGAATATAGAACGCCGTGTGGAGCGACCGGGGCGTGCCGAGTTCCTTCGAAGCCTTTACGGCGGCCGTGCGCGGGTGGTGGACGAAGTGGGTGGCGTCCAGGAACGCGAGCCCCGCGTTCGCGGCGGCCTTCGACATCCGCGCGACCGAGGCGACGTCGGCGAACGGCTTGTCCACCAGGACGTGCTTGCCGGCCGCGATCGCCGCGAGGGCGATCGGCTCCTTCGCCGTGGTCGGGGCGGCGACGTACACGGCCTCCACGTCGTCGCGGCCGAGCAGGGCCTCGACCCCCTCGACCGCGACGGCCCCCGGCCGGCCCGCGACGAAGCCCGTCGCGTTGGCGAGGCGTCGGCTCGACACGGCCGCGAGCCGGGCCTCCCGCGATCGCGCGATCGCGTCGGCGACCACGCCGGCGATCAGGCCCGTCCCCACGATGCCGAATCCGAGTCGTGCCATTTCCGAGGCTCCTCAACCAGGACGACGAAGCGACCGGCCCGATTGTAAATGCGTCGGGGCCGCCCGGCCACGGAGTGTCGCATGCCCGCCGCGACCGGGGGGGCGGCCTGACGACTCGGTCGCGGACTTCGAAGCGACGGTTTTCGGGCGGAGAAAACTTGCCGCCGCCCGGGGCTTCGGATGATGATGGTCGGTCCCTCTCCCCGTCGCTTCGACCGACGAGAACGAACCGCCGACGTCCTTCCCGCCGATCTCGAAACGAGGTGAACATGCTCAGCCTGCCGACGCGACTCGGGATGATCGCCTGTCTCTGGCTGGGGACGCAGTCCGGCGCGGCCGAGGCCCAGGATTCCGGCGCCCCGAAGGAGGTCCGCTACAAGGAGAGTCTCGCCCCTCTCGCGAATCCGGAGCGCGGCTTCTACGCGCCCCGGATGAGCCACCGGATGGACGGACTGGAGGGGTTGCGGGCGCGGGGCGTCACGCTGCTCCTCGTCGAGATGGACCTGCGCGATTTCAAGGATCGCGAGATCAGCCCGGAGAAGCTCGACGAGCTGCATCGCGCCTTCGTCAGGGCCCGGGAGAACGGGCTGAAGGTGGTCTTCCGGGCCGCGTACGGCTTCACCGGGCGGGACTACCGGGCCGACCCCAAGGACATCGGGCGGATCCAGGGCCACATCAAACAGCTCGGGGCGGTGTTCGCGGCCGATCGCGACGTGCTCTTCGCGGTCCAGGCGGGGATGCTCGGGCCCTGGGGCGAATGGCACGGGTCGAACCACGGCGACCCCCCGTCTTTGGAGGCGCGTCGCGCGGTGCTCTTCGGCCTGCTCGAAGCGGCGCCGGCTCCGATCCCGGTGCAGGTCCGCCGCCCCATGTTCGTCCGCGACCTGTTCGCCGGCGAGCCCGAGCTGACGGCCGAGACCGCCGCGAAAGGCGGCCCGCTCGCGCGGACCGGCTGGCACGACGACGCGCTGCTGAGCCTGCCGACCGACATGGGGACCTACGCGGAGCGGGGCTGGGATCGGGAACGTGAGTTGCGCTGGTGCGAGAACCACGGCAGATACACGCCCTTCGGCGGCGAGACGGTCCCCCCCTCGGCCAAGACGCCGATCGAGCAGGTGGTCCGCGAGCTGGAGCAGCTCCACGCGACCTATCTGAACAGCGCCTATCACCGGGGGACGATCGACGGCTGGCGCAAGGCCGAACACCGCGGCGAGAACGCCTACGCCCACATCGAGCGCCGTCTCGGCTACCGGCTGGTCGCGGACAAGCTCCGCCACCCGGCGACGGTCGCGCCGGGCGGGACCCTGCGCATCGAGCTGGAGCTGAGGAACGTCGGCTTCGCGGCCCCCACGCTGCCTCGCGAGGTGGCGGTCGTGCTGAGCCGGGGCGACGTTCGATGCCGGGCCGTCGCCGACGCGGACCCCCGGCGCTGGGGGCCGGAAGGGCCGATCCGCGTGAGCGTCGACTTGCCCATTCCGACGGACGCCCCGCGCGGCCCCTGGACGCTCTCGCTGCACCTCGCGGACCCCTCGCCGAGCCTGCGGGACGACGGGCGTTTCGCCGTCCGGCTGGCCAACGACGACGTCCGCTTCATCGACTCGTCCGGCTGGAACGTCCTCGCCGAGGACGTGGAAGTCCGCTGAGAGACGTCGGAAGCGCGGCTGATCGTCACGGAAGTTGGGACCGGGGGCGCCGGATTCGTCGCTATGTGTTCCTATCGAGCCGCCGCGTCCGGCCCGCCGATCCGACGTCCAGGAGTGTCGACAAGGCCCCCCGGCCGCGATAGCCTTTTGAGAGATCCAATCTCGGGGCTCGGCACGGATAACCGACATCTAGGGAAAGAGGAGACGAAGATGCTGAGAGCCATCCGCTCTGCTGCGGCCTCGCTGGCCGCGCTCGGGATCGGCGCCGGGGCCGCCCTGGCGGGCGACCTGACCGACGGACTCAAGGCGGGCGCGCCCGAGGTCCAGTCGGCCGGCGCGCTGGCGTTCGGGCCCGACGGGGTCCTGTTCGCGGCCGACCAGGCCGGCGGGGCCCTGTTCGCCCTCGACACCGGCGACCGCGGCCCGTCGGGCGCGAAGCCGGCCCCGGTCGCCGTCGAGGGGATCGACGCCAAGGTCGCCGGGCTGCTCGGGACCACGCCGGATCAGATCCTGATCCGGGACATGGCCGTGAACCCGGCGTCGGGCAAGGCGTACCTGTCGGTCGCCCGCGGCCGAGGCCCGGACGCCCCGACGGCGATCGTCCGCGTGGACGCGAAGGGCGACGTCCAGGAGTTCGCGCTCAAGGACGTGAAGTTCGGGCGGGTCGAGCTGCCCGGCCTCGCCACGGGGCGGGGACGTCAGGACGCGATCACCGACCTCGCCTACGTCGACGGCCGCGTCTTCATCGCCGGCCTGTCGAACGAGGAGTTCTCGTCGAGCCTCCGCGCCGTCCCCTTCCCGTTCGCCGGCACCGGCCAGCAGGGCGCTCAGGTCGAGATCTACCACGGCGCGCACGGCCGGTTCGAGACGACCTCGCCGGTCCGGACGTTCGTCCCCTACGAGATCAAGGGCCAGCCCTACATCCTGGCGGCCTACACCTGCACCCCGCTCGTCAAATTCCCCGTCGCCGACCTGCAGCCCGGCGCGCGGGTGAAGGGGACGACCATCGCCGAGCTGGGCAACCGCAACAAGCCCCTCGACATGATCGTCTATCAGAAAGACGGACATGAATACTTCCTGATGGCCAACAGCAGCCGGGGCGTGATGAAGATCGCCGCCGCCGGCGCCGGCGCGCAGGAAGGCATCATCAAGCGCGTCAGCGACAAGGCGGGGCTCTCGTACGAGACCATCGACGAGCTGAAGGGCGTCGAGCAGCTCGACAAGCTCGGCGCCGAGAACGCCCTCGTCCTCGCCCGCGGCGAGGGCGGCCGCCTCGACCTCAAGACGGTGGCCCTGCCTTGATTCGAGTCCGTCGCCGGGGCCCGGCCTCATGAAAGCGATGACCCGGGCCCGGACCTTCCTGCTGTCGACCATGCCGGCGGCCTTGGCGTTCGCCCTGCCGCCGGCCCTGATTTCGGCTGCGCCGTCGGGGCTCGAAGGCGGCCCGACGGTGGCCCTCCGGCCGCTGGGGGACAAGGCCGTCGTCCACGTCGAAGGCCTGGACCCGGCGGACCTCCGCCGCCTCGCGGAGGTCGACTGGGACGTCCGCCGCTGGACGGCGCTCCTGTCGGTCTCGGTCGAAGGGCAGGGGCCCGGCCAGCCGTCAGCCCTGGGCTCGTACCGGGTCGAGGCCGGCGTCCTGCGGTTCGAGCCCCGCTTCCCCTTCGTCCCCGGCCTGCGCTACCGCGCGGTGTTCCATCCCGGCCGGCTGCCGGGCCGCGAAGACGACGGTCCGGCCGTCACGGCCGAGTTCGCCCTGCCCAGGCCCGCGGCCGTCGACCCTACGGTGGTGCGGCAAATCTATCCGAGCCGATCGACCCTGCCCGAGAACCTGCTCAAGTTCTACCTGCATTTCAGCGCCCCGATGAGCCAGGGGGACGTCTACGACTTCATCCACCTCCTCGACGCCGACGGCCAGGAGATCGAGGGGGCCTTCCTGAAGCTCGACGAGGAGCTGTGGGACCGCGAGGGGCTCCGCCTGACATTGCTCGTCGACCCCGGCCGCATCAAGCGCGACGTCGGGCCTCGCGAGGGGTTCGGGCCCGTGCTGGAGGCCGGCAAGGCCTATACGCTCGCGATCGACGCCCGGTGGCCCGACGCCGAAGGCCGGCCGCTCGACGGGCCGTACCGCAAGGCCTTCCGCACGACGGCCGCCGACGTCGACTGCCCCGACGTCCAGGCGTGGCGCATCCTCCCGCCCGCCGCCGGCTCGGTCGCGCCCCTGGTCGTCGAATCGCCCGAGCCGCTCGATCAGGCCCTGTTCAACCGCCTCCTCGTCGTGCAGGGGCCCGACGGCCGCGACCTACCCGGCCGCGCGGCCGTCACCGACGAGGAGAGGCGCTGGTCGTTCACCCCCGAACGTCCCTGGCGGGTCGGCGCCCATCAGCTCGCGATCGACGCGGCCCTCGAGGACCTCGCCGGCAACAACCTCCGCCGCCCCTTCGAGCTGGACGTGTTCGAGCCCGTCGGCCGCCGGATCGAGGCCCGCGTCATCCACCGCCCTTTCGAGGTCCGGTCGGGACCTTGACCCGCCCCTCCCTCGTGGCGAGGAGGGCCTGGAGGGCCCATCCGGTGGTCGAAAGGCGCTGGGCGTAGCTCTCGCCGTCGGGCGGCCGGGTCGTCTCGGGCCAGCTGCCGTCGGGACGCTGGGCGGCGATGAGGAAGGCGCGGCCGCGGCCGATGAGCTTCGCACGCTCGGGGAAGTCGTCGCAACGGGCGAGGGCGATCAGAACGACCGCGGCGTCGAACGGCTCGGCCGGCGCGTTGCGGAACGGGCCCCAACCGCCGCGGGACGACTCGCTCTTGAGGATCAGGTCGAGGCAACGCCGGCGCTGGGCCATCGCATCAGGGTCGTCGGCGTCGCCCAGGCCGATCAGGACGGCGGCCGCGTCGAGGACGTTCTCGGCCGGGATGCGTCGGAGCCAGCGGTCGGCCCGGTCGACGGCGGCGGCGAACCCCTTCGGATCGGCCGCGCGGAGGGATCGGCGGGCCATGACCGTCGCCAGGACAGGCCCATACGTGGCGGGCGAGCCGACGTTTCCCTGGGCGTCCACCCGCCACGACCCGTCGCCGCCCTGATCGCCGGCCACCAACTCGGCCGCGCGCACCAGCGCCGGCCGGGACTGCGAGCGCCCCGCGTCGATCGCGTCCGCCAGCGCCGCCGCGAACTGGATCCGCGCCAGCCCCATGTCGCTGAACGGCCGCTCGCCCCCGTCGTGCTCCCAGCCCTCGGGCCGCTCCAGCCAGCGGGTCGTCCCGGCGAGCGCCGCGTCCGGGACCGATTCTCCGAGCCCGACGGCCTGGTAGAGCGCGCGGGCAGCGTCGCCGTTGTTGTGGCAGGAGAAACATCGGTTCTCGACCGGCCAGCGCGGGACCTCGCGACCCAGATAGGCGATCGCGCGGGCCTCCGGCGCGGACGCCCCGCCGTCCTCGGCGGAACACGGTGTCGAGCCGAGTAGGATTAATGAAAATGTGACATGAAAACATAACAAGGCGAATCGTCCTTCTCCCCTCCGTGGGAGAAGGTGGACCGGAGGGCCGGATGAGGGGGATCCCATAGTCGGGGCCTCGGACTTCAAGGCCGGCGCGGCGTTGTGAAATGCGAGAGGCCGGCGTCGGTTGACGAGCCCCTTATCCGGCCTTCGGCCACCTTCTCCCACGAAGGGGAGAAGGACGATGTGCATCGCCCCGTTCGGATGGTTTCGACCTTCACGGCCGGACCCCGCGCACCAGGAATCCGGTGTACGAGCTGAAGAAGCGGCCCTCGCGGTCGGCGGCGCGCAGGCCTTCCGACCAGGATCGCGCTTCCTCGGGTCCGAGAGTCCCGGCCTCCGCGAGACGGTCGACGGTCGCGAAGAAGCAGTAGAGGCGGTCGGCCACGTCCAGCTCGCGGAAGACCAGGGTTCTCGGCGAGGCGACGACGTCGCGGAGGCCGGCCTGGAGGAACAGCGGGACCATGCGGCGGCCGATCCAGCCCGAGGGAAAGCGGTCGCACCAGGCGTTCAGCACCGTGCGCGTCGCCGCGCGATCGGGCGAGTCGACGGTCAGCGTCTCCCAGTCGTTGTCGTACGCGACCAGCGACCCCCCGGGCCGCAGCACGCGGGCCATCTCGCGGATCACCGGGGCCGGATCGGCGATGTGCTGCAAGACGCGGTCGATCCGGCAGGCGTCGAAGCTCGCGTCGTCGAACGGCAGGGCCGCGGCGTCGGCGACCTCGAACGACAGGCCCTCGACCGCGCCATGCCGCTTGCGGGCCGCCTCGATCATCCCCCGGCTGCCGTCGACGCCGACGACCGCGCCGTCCGGGGCGACGAGTTTCGCCAGCGCCGCGGCGTCCTCGCCGAGCCCGCAGCCGACGTCCAGCACCCGACGTCCCGGCCCGGCGCCGAGAAGCTCGTAGCTCGCGCGCTTGCACTCGGCGAAGAAGGGGATCGACTCGACGAGGTCCAGGCACCTCGAATACACCGCGAAATCCGCGGCGCCGTCCACGTCCCGAAAGCCCGAGGCCAGGTCGTCGCTCATCGATGCCGCTCCGCGATCGGATGTCCCGGCGGCCCGGCCGCCGACTTCTCCCAATGCTACAGCCGCGGGGACGTCGCCGCCACGGAGCCGCGCGGGCGGCTTGCAGGAAGGCCTCGTGATCATCAACACGCATGTCGATCCTGGAGAGACCTGGGCCGTCCCGAAGAAATGGCCCCGATCTTCCGTTTTGACTGTACGCATGTTGACTTCCTGCCGATAAATCGTTCCAATCCCCGAAGCTGGGAATTCTTCGGGGCGGATGTGGAGGAGAGCGAACATGAGCAAGATGATCACCTGCCTGTGGTTCGATCACGGCCAGGCCCGCGTGGCGGCCGAATTCTACGCGAGCGTGTTCCCCGACAGCCACGTCGGGGAAGCTCTCGCCTCCGCCGTGGACAATCCGTCCGTGAAGGAGGGCGAGGAACTCGTCGTCGAGTTCACCGTCCTGGGCCAGGCTTACATCGGCCTGAACGGCGGGCCGAATTTCAAGCCGAACGAGGCGGTCAGCTTCATGGTCCTCACGGAGGACCAGGAGGCGACCGACCGTTACTGGGACGCCCTCGTCGGCGGCGGCGAGGAGAGCGCCTGCGGCTGGTGCAAGGATCGCTGGGGCTTCTCCTGGCAGATCACCCCGCGCGTGCTGCTCGAAGCCGTGGCCGACCCGGATCGGGCCGCCGCGAAGCGGGCGATGGAAGCGATGATGACCATGGGGAAGATCGACATCGCGGCGATCGAGGCCGCTCGCCGAGGCGAGGGTTGACCGGGAGGATCTCCGACTCCGATTCCTCACGTCACGGCCGGGATCATGCGATACCACGGCCAATTTCGACACGGACCTACCAGGTGCAATCCATGATGACGACGGATACGATCCCCAAATGGCAGCGGGCGACCGGTTGGGCGTTGTCGGGCGTCCTCGCCCTCGTGTTCCTGCCCAGCGCCTTCTTCAAGATCGCCCAGCCCAAAGGCTTCATCGAGGAGTGGTCCAAGACCTACCCCGCCGCCTCCGGGCTGCCGCTCGGGATCATCGAGCTGGCGCTGTTCGTCCTCTACCTCGTCCCGAAGACCCGCTACCTGGGCGGACTCCTCATGCTCGCCTACCTCGGCGGGGCGGTGGCGACGCACGTCCACGCCAACGACGGGATGTTCTTCGTGCCGGTCGTCGTCGGCGTCGTCGCGTGGCTCGGGCTGTATCTGCGCGACCGCAAGCTCCGCGCCCTCGTGCCGGTCGTCGTCGAGTGATCACGAGGTGATTCTCGCCCGGCCGTCGCGGGCCCTCGGGATCAGGGCGGGCCGAAAGGGGCCGCGGGGAAGAGGGCGTCCCGCAGCGGCGTCTCGGCCTCGCCTCGGAGGATCGCGAGTTCCTGGAGGTCCCAGAAGGTGAGCGACGGATCCGCGCCCGCCGCGCACAGTCGCTCGAAGCTGCGGACGGCCGCGTCGAGGTCCCCCTGGCGGGCGTGGGCCAGGGCCAGGTACGCCCAGTCGGTGGGGATCTCGAGGGCCCTGACGGCGACGCCCGCCTCGACGCGCGCGACGGCCTCATCGAGCCGCCCGGCGCGGAGCAGGAGCCCCCCCAGGGCGTTCGAGAAGACCTGCTTCAGGATGGGGCTCGGCTCGGGCTTGACCGCCAGACGCTTCTCGAACCAGCGGATCGGCGTCTGGAAGTCGCCCGGCCCGTCGGGGCCCAGGGCGAAGAGCGACGCGGCGGGCAGGGCGGCCCATATGACGGCCGGGTCCGGTCCCTGATCGGCGAGGACCGCCGCGCACGCCTCGCGGTAGCCGGCCCGGTCGCCCGCCTTCAGGCAGGCGACGCCCCAGGCCTGGGCCAGGGCCGGGCTGAGAGGGTTCGTCCGGCCGCAGCGCGCCAGGAGGCCCGCGGCCTCGGCCCAGCGGCCGGCGCGGCCGAGTTCCTCGGCGCGGGGGACGACCAGCTCGGCCTCGGCGCCCAGCTCGAAGACGCGGGCCGTCTCGGCCCGGCGGTCGGCCTCGCGGCCCAACTTGCCGTAGACCGCGGCGCGGTCCAGGTGCAGGGAGGCGTCGCCGGGCCGGGCGGCGATCAGGCGGTCGAGATGCCAGAGCGCCTCGGCCCAGCGGCCGGCGCTCGTGCAGTCGAGCGCGGCGTGGGCCCGGAAATCGAGGACCTCGTCCCGCGATCCGCGGCGCTCGGCCAGCTCGTAGTCGGCCGCGGCCGCCTCGAACTGGTCGGCCGTCGATCGCGCGCGGGCCCGGCGAGCGTACAGGGTCCAGTCCGCCGGGCGGGCGGCGATCAGGCGGTCGAGGTGCCAGATCGCCGCGAAGGCGTGGCCGTCCCGCTCGGCCTCGCGGGCCATCGGCTCGTGCCAGGAGGGGTCGACGTCGAGTCGCAGCGCGGCGGGGTCGAGCCGGCGGAGCTGTTCGAGCCGCCCCCGCCAGGCGGGGTTGTCGAGCCGCGAGATCGTGCGGTCGGCTTCCATCTTCAGGCCGGTGCGGGCCTCGATGCGGAGCCTCAGCTCGTCCGGGCCGCCGTCCGCGATCGGCCGCGGGACCGGCCACGTCGTGAAGTCGCCGGCCGTGTCGATGGCGGCGACCGATTCGCCGTCGGGCGTGAAGACCACCTTGTTCGTGGGGTGTTCCAGGAACCGCGGGGGCCCGATCGGCTGCAGCGTGGTCGGGTCGAACAGGCGGACCGACCCGTCCTGGAACCCCGCCGCGATCAGGCCGCCGTCGCCCCGGAACGCGGCGCAGGCGGCCGGCGAATGCGTGGCGGCGAACCTCGCCGTCACGGCGGCGGTCGTCGCGTCGCGGAGCTTGACGGTCCCGTCCTTCCCGAGGGTGAGGAAGGCGCGGCCGTCGGGCCGGAAGCCGCCGGACGTCTCGTCCAGCATCGGTCCGCCGACCGCGCGCCCCTGGATCGCGTCCCATAACTGGGCGTAATGGGCATGGGTCGCGAGCAAGGCCCGGCCGTCAGGACCGAATTCGAGCCGGCTCACGGGTTCGGTGGCGGGCAGGAGATCGGCCCTGGATTCGCGCGTCGCGACGTTCCAGAGCTTGACGCCGGGCTCGCCCGTGTGGTCGTTGGACAGGCCGACGGCGAGCGTCGCGCCGTCGGGGCTGTACGCCAGGCTGAGCACGATCTCGCCCTGCGGCAGCGGGCGGCCGACCTCCTCGCCGGCGGACGCGTCCCAGAACCGCACCAGGCCGTTGAAGTCGCCCGCGGCCACCACCTCGCCGTCGGGCCGGTAGGCCAGGGCCACCACGTAGTTGGTGTGGAGCCTCGGCGGGAACCGCAGGCGTCCGGCGGCCGCGTCCCAGACCCGCACCTCGCCCGCCGTCCGCCCGTCGGGATTGCTCCCGGTCGCGTAGGACCGGCCGTCGGGGCTGAGCGCCAGCCCGCGGACGACCCAGCCGGGGTTGTGCGGTGCCGGCGAGCCGAGCGGACGGCCGGTCGCGAGTTCGTCGACCCGGGTCCGTTCGCGACCCGACGCGTCCCTCAGCCTGGTGATCGCGATCCGCCCGTCGGACGCGAACCCGTTCGCAAGGAAGCTGACGGTCTGCTGCACACGGTCGGGTCGCGACCCCTCCGGCTCCTCCCGGCCGCCGGTTCGAGCGCCCGCGACGGCCTCCGCCTCCGGGGAGATCCGCCACAGCCGGATGGAGCCGTCGGGCACGACGTCGACGGCCGTCAGCCCGTCCGGATGCGTCTCGGCTCCGAACCCCGCCGTGGAGGATAATCCGGATGCGCCCAGGGCCCGGCCGTCGGCGGCCCGGCGCTGGAGCCAGGAGTCGTCCGTGTGCGTCAGGATGCGATCGGCGGCGGGGGTGTAGATCGAGTACCTCGTCCTGGCCATGATCGGGCCGACGGGCCGGCCTCGGCCCGATTCCCAGATGCGCGCGAGGTGGTTGTCCTCCTGATAGAGCATCCCTCCCCCGGCGACGGACCCGAACAGGGATTCGCCGTCGGGACTGAACTGCATGCTGACGTTGGTCTCCAGGAGGGCCTTGCCGTCCGTGGCCCACGAGGCGAGCCGCCGGCCCGAGGGGACCTCGCGAAGGTCGACGTGCACCCGGCCCGCCTCCATGCGGAGGATCGCCCCCGTCTCCGCGTCCGGCGACACGGCGGCGAGTCCCGGCCATTCCAGGGGCCCCCCGAGCGCCCGGCCGGTGGCCGCATCCAGGCGGAGCAACCAGTGCACGTCGCCGTTCTCGGCGTTTCGAATGGCCGTCACCGTGGAACCGTCGAGGCTCGCCCGCATGGCGAACGGCAACGCCCCGGCCTGGTCGACGATCGTCCAGAGCGGCCGCTGCGTCGCCAGGTCGATCGCCGTGACCCCGCGCGGCTCCGCGGCCGCGAAGAGGACCTTGCCGTCCGGCCGGAAGGCGAACGGGGCGAACGCGCCTTCGAGCGTCTTCAGCCTGGCCCCCGAGGCCGTGTCCCAGAGCACGATCGGCGTCGCGCGTGCGCGATCGCGCGGGCAGAAGCCCGAGGCGTAGGTCGCGCCGTCGGGGCTGAAGCCGATGTGGGTCGAGGGGGGGCCGCCTTCGCCGATCCGGAGCGGCCGATGGACCTGCCCGATCCAGGCGCCCAGGTTCCAGCGGACGGCCTTCCGGAAGCCCTCCGCGTCGTCGGGGGCGGTCCGCAGGGCTTCGAGCATCCAGTGCAGGGCGTGATCGGCCCGGCCCTGCTCCCCCAGGGCGACCGCCTTGTCGAGCGCCAGGCCCGCCGAGAGCCGACGCGACCGGTCGCGCTCCTCGATCGCCTCGCGACGGGCTTCGATCGCCTCGTTCCGATCGCGCT
Source organism: Paludisphaera mucosa (assembly GCF_029589435.1). Lineage (NCBI taxonomy): Bacteria > Pseudomonadati > Planctomycetota > Planctomycetia > Isosphaerales > Isosphaeraceae > Paludisphaera > Paludisphaera mucosa. The sequence continues at coordinate 285,517 of NZ_JARRAG010000001.1, forward strand.
GCGACCGGTTGTTGGCGAACTTCTCGCGGCTGGCGAGGGACGACTCGCGGAGGGCCGAATCCCGGAAGTACGACGCCGCCAGCAGCGAGCCGACGGTCGACGCGATCAGCAGGGCCGTCAGCACGCCCCCCAAAATCGCGATCGTCGGGTTGCGCCGGGCCCAGCGCCAGTAACGTTCCGAGGTGCCGACCTGTCGGGCCAGGATCGGCTCGTCGGCGAGGAACCGGCGCAGGTCCTCGGCCATCGCGTCGGCCGTCGCGTAGCGCGAGCCGGCCTCCTTCTCGACCGCCTTGAGGACGATCGTCTCCAGGTCGCGGGGGATGCGGCCGTCGATCGATCGGGGCCTCGGCGGGTCCATCGCCTTGACCTGTTCGATCAGCTTCATGCGGTCGGTCGCGTCGTAGGCCGGGCGGAGCGTCAGCAGCTCGTAGAGGGTCAGGCCCAGGGCGTAGACGTCGGCGCGGGCGTCGCCCTCGCCCCGGAACCGCTCCGGAGCCATGTAGCGGAGCGTCCCGATGATGTCGCCGGTGGCCGTCAGGCCGTCGTCGTCGGACTTGGCCAGGCCGAAGTCGGTGATCCAGACGACGCCGTCGGCGTCGAGCAGCAGGTTCGAAGGCTTGATGTCGCGGTGGACGATCCCCCGGGCGTGCGCGTGGGCCAGCCCTTGCGCGGCCTGGCGGCCGATCTGGGCCACGCTCCGGAAGTAGGGCTGGCGGCGGCCCGTGGTGCTCAGCTCCGAGACGTGCGCGCCGCCGGGCAGCGCCGCCGAGTTCGAGAGGTCGGGCGGCCGCCCGGCGGGCCCCTCGTCCGCCGCCGCGAGGACGAACTCCCGGCCCGCGGTCGCGTCGAGGTCGGCCGCCTCGGTGGAATCCCGGGCGGGCCCGTCGGGGCCGTCCGCGACCGGGGACGTCGGGTCCCCCCGGGTCGCGTCGGGCTCGAACGCCCGGGTGCGGTCGCCGCCGGACTCGGCGTTCGGGGGGGCGTTCGTGGTCGCGAGGTCCCTGGCCAGGAACCGTCCGCTCATGAGCGATTCGGCCATCCGGCCCAGGTCGCGGCGTCGCAGGGCCGCCGTCTCGTCGGGGTCCTCGGTCGCCGGGGGGTCGCCCGGACCCGGACGGCTCGCCGGATGCTCAACGGGGCTCGATGCGCGCAGCCGGCGCAGCTCGTCGAGGACCTGGTCGAGCCCCTGGCCCTGGATGAGCTGCATGGCGTAGAAGGCGAGGTCGCGCTCGCGTCCCACTTCGAAGACCGGCACGATGTTGGTGTGGTGCAGCCGGGCCGCGGACTTCGCCTCGCGGCGGAACCGCTCCAGGGCCGTGCGGTCGCCCACCGCGTGGACCGGCAGGACCTTGAGCGCCACGCGGCGGCCCAGGCTGACCTGCTCGGCCTCGTACACCACCCCCATGCCGCCCCGGCCGATCTCGCGGAGGATCTGGTAGTCGCCCAGCCGTCGCGCCGGGCCCTCGATCGCATCCGGGGCGTCGGGCTCCGCGTCGACGTCGACCGCGAGTTCCTGCTCGACCACCAGCATCGCCGGCAGCAGCCGGCGGATCTGGTCGGCCAGCTCGGGGTGGCGGGCGGCGTACTCGGCGACGGTGGGACGCTCCCCGGCCCGGAACCGGGCCAGGAACGATTCGGCGACCGCCTCGAAGGGGTCGCGGTCGAGGTGCGGCTCGCTCATGGTGCGGCCCCCGAGGTGTCGCCGGGCAAGGCTTCGAGGATCTCCTCGAGCCGCTCCAGGGCGGTGGTGTAGCGCCGGCTCGCCGCCGCGACGGTCAGCCCCAGGGCGGCGGCGGCCTCGTCGTTGGCCATCTGCTCGTAGTGGCGGAGGACCAGGATCTCGCGGTCGAGCGGGTCCATGCGGTTGAGCGCGTCCTGGAGCCGCAGCTTCCGCTCGGCCCGCATCGCCTCGCCGGCGGGGCCGGTCGACTGGCCCAGGAGCCGGGCGGCCAGGGCGCCGGTGCCGACGCCGGGCATGGCGCCCCGATAGATCGACACCTCGCGGCCGACGTCCCGGCCGGGCGTGTCGAGGTGCCGTCGGTGCTGCTCCTGGACCCGCCGGCCGACCAGCGAGCGGAGCCAGATGTAGAACGGCACGGACGGATCGCGGGCGAACTCCCCGAGCCGTCGCGTCGCGTCCTGGCAGCCCTGCCGGACCACGTCCGAGGGGTCGACGAGCCCCCGGAGCCGGGGGTCCAGCCGCAAGGCCACCATCCGGCGGAGCCGGGGACGGTGACGATCGAGCAGCTCGACCACGGCGGCCCTGTCGCCCGCCGCGGCGCGGGCGACGAGTCCGGGGACGTGTCCTGGAGTCGGCGACATGTTCTTCACAATAGGGATCAATCTTGCGGGGTTCAACTTGTGGATCCAAACAACATCTCATTTTTCGCCTCCGACGCGAGGAAATCGCCCCCCTCGGGGGGGATCTCCGATCCAGGACGACCCGCCCGGTGTATGCGTCGTCGAGGGCCGGCGGCGACGGAGTGGCCGTCGCGTCGGGATGCCCTCCGCGGACCCCGGTCGAGGGGCCCGAACCGCCTCGCGCCCGAGGCCGATTCCGACGAGGGAATCGAATGGACGCTTCCAGTGACCAGGATCGAGACGGCGACGGCGTCGACCGTCGCGGGTTTCTCCGCTGCATGGCCTGGGCGGGGACGGGGCTCGTGTGGACGGTGGGCGGCGGCGTGCCTTCGTCGCGGGTTTTCGGCCAGGCCGCCGGACAGGCCGCCGGCGGGTTCTCGTTCGTCCAGATCAGCGACAGCCACATCGGCTTCGGCAAGGAACCTTACAAGAAGACCGTGATCGCCACGCTCGAAGTGGCCGTCGCGCGGGTCAACGCGCTGCCCGAGAAGCCCGACTACCTCATCCACACCGGCGACCTCACCCACCTGTCGACCTCGAAGAAGTTCGACGCCGTCTCCGAGATCCTCAAGGGGGCGAAGGTCGGCCGGATCGTCTACGTGCCCGGCGAGCACGACGTGGTCGACGGCGGGTCGGAGTAGCGCAAACGCTTCGGCGCGGGCACGCGGGGCGAGGGCTGGTACAGCTTCGACCACGAAGGCGTCCACTTCGTCGCGCTCGTCAACGTCGCGAGCCAGGGGACGGACGGCGGGCTCGGGGTGCTGGGCGTCGACCAGCTCGGCTGGCTCAAGGCCGACGTGGCGGGCCTCGCCGCCAGCACGCCGATCGTCGTGTTCGCCCACGTCCCCCTCTGGTCGGTGTATCCCGAATGGGGATGGGGGACCGAGGACGGCCTGCAGGTGCTCGGGCTCCTCAGGCGGTTCGGCTCGGTCACCGTCCTCAACGGCCACATCCACCAGACGCTCCAGAAGGTCGAGGGCAACGTGACCTTCCACGCCGCACGCTCGACGGCCTTTCCGCAGCCCGCGCCCGGCAGCGCGCCGGCCCCGGGGCCCATGAAGAACATCCCCGCAGGCAAGCTCCGCACGTTCCTGGGGGTGACGAGCGTGAGCTACCGCGAGGGCCGGGCCGCCCTGGCGATCACCGATACACCGCTGGGCTGAGACCCCATTCACCCGGCTACGCGACGCGCTCGATCCGCCGCGAAGCCGGGTGGGGGACGCACGCCGGGGGAATTCGCGGCGAGGACGTGAGCCGGTAGACTGGACCCTTCGGGCCGGGGATCGACGATGAGGCAGGTCGCGAGCAATCGGACGATGGTCGAACGCAGCCCCAGCGACGAGGAGCTGATGGCGCGCCTCGCGGCGGGGTCGCGCGACGCCCTGGGGCCGCTCCACGGCCGCTACGCGTCGCTGGTCTTCGACGTCGCCGCCCGGTCGCTGGGCCGCGCCTCGGCCGAGGAGATCGTCCAGGAGGTCTTCGTCGCCGTCGGGCGCAAGGCCGTCACGTTCGACCCGGCTCGGGGCGCCTTCCGCCCCTGGGTCCTGGGGATCGCCCACCTTCGCGTGATCAACGAGCTGCGACGTCGGGGCCGGCGGCCGCGGATCGAGGCCGACCCCGAAGGCCATTACGTCGGGAGCGCGCCCGAGCCCGGCCCCGGCGCGGCGGAGGCGGCGTGGGCCGACCACCGCCGCGAGATCGTGCGCGCCGCCGTCGAGGCCCTGCCGCCGCCCCAGCGCCAGGCGCTGAGCCTGGCCTTCCTCGAAGACCTCACCCACCAGCAGATCGCCGACTTCCTGGACCTCCCCCTGGGGACGGCCAAGGGCCGCATCCGCACCGGCCTGCAAAGCCTCCGCGGGCGCCTCGCCCCGCTGCTGGCGGCGGGCCTCCTCGTCGTCGGCCTGATCGCGGCGGCCCTCGTCCGCGACGGGATGTGGAAGGCGGACATCCGTCGGGAAGAGGCGGCCCTCCGCCTGGTGACGTCCAGCGACGTCGCACCCCGACGCCTCACGGCCGCACCCGGGACCCCCGCCGAGACCCACGGCCAGTATCGGGCCCGTCCGGGCGTGGCGATGGCCGTGACGACCATCTCCCGGATGCGTCCTGCGCCGGCGGGCCGCATCCATCGAGCCTGGGCCCTGTTCGACGGCCGCTGGCACCTGCTGGGCGACGTCCGCCCCGACGCCGGCGGCGCCGACCTGCTCCTCAGCGAGGGCCCCCACCTGGCCGCCCCGCCGACCGCCCTGAAGGTGACCCTGGAGCCGACCGCCCCCTCCACCGAACCGACCGGCCCGACCGTGATCGCCTGTCCGTCGCCGTGAGCGAGGGCATCCTCGGTCCCTCCTCGGTTTCAGAGGCTGTCCTTGAAGGTCAAAGAGGAGAGCCCACGTCACAGGTGGCGATCACGAGGACGTCGGTGCGCTGTAGACGGTCTGGGAGGGGGGGCGCGGCCGGGCGTTTCCTGGTCAATCGTCCTTGGGCCGGAGGCGTAGGAACGTCTCGATCATGTCATCGGCGATCGCGACCAGGGGGGACCACTGCGGCGGGGACTCCGTCCACCACCGTAATCGGACCTCGGATTGGAGATCGCCGAAGAGGGCCAGGTGATAGTCCGTACCGTCGAGCCCACCCATATCGTTCAGCAGCGGCCCGATAGGCAACGTGAGGGTCCGGAGCTTGTCGAAGTACTCCCTCAACATGTCGCCGCTCGCGTCCAGTTCCTCGTACCCCGAAAGCTTCGGTCCGCTGTAGTCCTCGTTTGAAATCTCACTGCGAAAGAGCCTCCACGTCACGCCCAGGACCCGGACGTCCCAGGCGAAGCCCTGTTCGAAGGAAGGGACCAAGACGACCTGGAGCCTGCGGACGCCGATTCCCGGCACGAGCACGTCCTCCACGAAGTCGCGAGAGGCCGTTCGCGCCTGATCCCACATGGCCCGGTCCCGAGCCTGCTTCTGATGCTCCCGCGACTTTCGATTACCCATGACGTAAAAGGTCCAGGCGGTGACGGGGGGCGTTGCCAGCCAGAGACGCGCCAGGATTAGCCGGAAACCGTTGTTTCAAAGGTGGTCGACCTTCCCCCCCCCCGCGAGGGGGGGGAAGGCCGTCGTTCGACGACGAAGACGACCTTCGGGAATCGTCGCTCATCGCGCAACAGACCGCCGAATCGGTCCCATATTCTTATCGTCGGCCCGATGCGCATCGACGCGTCGCATCGCGTCGTCCCGGCCGGCGAGGACAGATTCAGGGCTGTGGAGCAGGGCGAAAAAACGATAACGCAAGTCGCCGTGAGAAGAGAGAAAAACTGGATGTAGGCCGAATGCAGCATTCAACTTGCGACCGATGGCTTCGTTGGTCGCGACGACGAAGGAAGCCAGAGGGAAGCCAATCGCGGCGGGCCGTCAGCGGGTCGGTAACTCGGCCTGGCCCTTGCGCTCGGTGTAGTAGGTGAAGACCTCGCGCACGTTGCCGGCGACGCCGTCCACGACCTGGTCCTCGGGCTTCTCCAGCGTGAAGAGCGCCCCCAGCTCGCGCTCCAGCCGGCGGCGAGCCCCGGCGTCGGCGAGCGAGCGAAGGGTCCCGGGGGTGACGGACTTTTGAAGCTCGTCGAGGGGCCGGCCGCGTTCGACGCCGTCGGCCACCTTCTCGTTCACCTCCTCGACGTAGCCGCGGAACTCGGCCAGGACCGACTTCCCCTCCTGGACCGCCCCGTGCCCGGGGATCACCCGGTCGAAGTCGAGGGCTTCGAGCGCCCGCAGGGTGGCGGGCCACTCGTCGGGGAAGCCGTCGCCCATGTAGGGGAGCAGCCCGTGCATCAGGTCGCCGGTCGCGATCGTCCGCTCCGAGGGGATGTAGGCGACGACGTCGCCGGCGGTGTGGGCGCGGCCGAGGAACATCAGGTGGACCTCCCGGCCGCCGCGGTGGAGGACGAGCCGGCGTTCGAACGTCATCGTGGGGAGCGTCACCCGGGGCGGCGTCATCTCCTTGAGGTACGCCTCCAGGCCCTCGATCTGCGCCTTCAAGACGGCGCGCCGGGACTCGTCCGTGCTGGCCTCGAGCCGGGCGCGGAAGTCGGCGATCTGCCTGGGCAGCGGCTCGAGCGACGCCCTGAGGCGCGGCAGCCCGAGCTTCTCCAGCCACTCCCGGGTCTTCACCGACGAGATCGTCTCGACGCTCGGGCCGAAGGCCTCGGGGTAGGCCTCGTTGCCCATCGCGTGGTCGCCGTGGAGGTGGCTGTCGACCACGTAGCGGACCGGCAGCTCGGTGACCTCGGCGCGGATCTGCTGGATCAAAGCCCGCGCGGCCGAGGGCTTGGAATGGGTGTCGACGACCAGGACGTGATCCTTGTTCACGACGACCGCGGCGTTGCAGTTGAGCATGGCCGTCGGCCGGGCGATCGCGGCGTAGATGCCCTCGGCGACCCGCTTCAGGTCGAACAGCCGGTCGGACGCCGGCCCGACCCCGACGGGGTGCTGATCGTCGGCGATCGCGCGGACGGGCGACCCCCACGGCGATCCCGCCGCCGCCAGGACGAGCCCCGCCTTCCCGATCCGCCGCAGGGCCTCGCGCCGCGTCGACTCGGGGCCGTGATGATGATCGTGGCCGTGATGATGATGGCCGTGAGCCTGACCGTGCCCATGAGACTTCGACTGGCACATGGCGCCCCCGATTTTGGAGATGCGGTTCGATTCGAGGTCCGTGATACACGCTCGATCCGGCCGGGACAAGGCCCTGGGCGGGGCCGTCGCGCCGGCCCCCGGGAACTTGCGGGCCGCCTCGGTCGGGCCTATGCTCGACCCTTCCGAGACTCGAACGACCACACCGAAGCCTGGGGAGCAAGACCATGGGGATCGACCGACGCACGCGGCTGGCATTCGCCGCCGCGATGATGGGGCTCGTCGTCCTGAACGGCGAGGCGGCCGCGCAGGGCGAGGCGAAGTCCGAGGCGCCGAAGGGCGTCGTGACGCTCACGGCCTCCTTGAAGGCCAAGCCGGGCCAGGAGGACGCGGTGAAGGAGGCCCTCCTCTCCCTGGTCGAGCCGACCCGGAAGGAGCCCGGCTGCCTGCACTACATCCTCCACCAGTCGAAGACCGACCCGACCCTGTTCATGTTCTACGAGCAGTGGGAAGGCCAGGAAGCCCTCGACGCCCACGGCAAGTCGCCCCACATGAAGGCCCTGGGCGCGAAGCTCAAGGACAAGACGGACAAGGGCGGCGGCGTCGTGAAGTACGACCTGCTGAAGTGAGGCGTCCGCGGCCCCGGGCGTCCACGTCGCGACGCCCGGGCCGCGAGGCTCAGCGCCGCCTGGGCCGGGCGAGGTCGCGGCCGACGCCTTCGAGGGCCTTGAGGGCGTCGCGGCCGAGCGCTCCGCCGGGGCTGTCCGGCTTGCCGCCGGCCGCGGCGGGCGGGATGACGCGGTCGAGCAGGCGGCCGGCCTCGGCCTGGACGCCCCGCCGGACCATCGATCGGGCGGCGTCCTTCAGGGCGAGTCGCAGGCCGTTGCGGTCGATGGTCGGGTGCGCGATCGTGCCGCCGATCGGGACGGCGACGTCGGTGCCGCGGACGAACTCCCCGGCCACGGCGTTGCCGCCGAGCATCCGGGCCGTGACGGGCACCGCGGCCCGCATGGCCAGGGTCTTGTCGAAGCCGACCGACCCGTCGAGCTTCAACGCCGTGTCGGCGTTCAGCGGGATCGTCAGGCCGCTCTGCCTCACGCGGCCGTCGGCGATCTGGAGCTGCACAGGCTGCTGCAGCTTCAGCTTCGGGTCGGATTCGCCGGTCAGGGCGACCAGCTCGGCGGCGAGCGGGCCGGGCTGGAAGACGACGTCCTGGAAGACGAGCTGGCCGTCGACGCGCAGGCCCCCGTCGCCGATCAGCGGGATCGAGGCCCCGTCGATCGTCAGCGACACCGCGCCCGAGACGGCGCCGGCCCTGGCGAGCACCGGGGCGACGTACGCCAGCACGTCGTCCGAGACGGCCTGGTTGATCGCCGCGCCCTCGATCCGGGTCCCCTTCGCCAGGCGGAGCCAGAGCGCGGCGGGGTCGTCGAGGAGCAGGTCGCCGCCGGCCTCGAGCTTGCCGCCGTTGAGCGTGGTCGAGATCGGGTCGAACACGGCCTTGCCGCCCCCCAGCCTCAAGACCACCGGGGCCGGGCCGACCACCATCCCGAACGCCTGGGCCGACGCGAGGTCGACCGCCAGCACGCCGTCCAGGTCCTTCAGGATCTCGGAGGTCGAGCCCCCCGCGAGCGACCCCTTGAGGTGGAACGGCCTCACGGTCGCGCGGACCTGGGCGCGAGGCTCGACGGCCGCGGCCACGATCGGGTCGAGCGTCTCCCATCGCGGCTCCAGGACGGCCGTGACGTCGGCCAGCCGCCGGGCGCCGACCTCGGCGATCGTCCCCCCGCCCGAGAGGCGGCCGTAGGTCGTGGCCAGGTCGAAACTCGTCAGGACGAGCTGGTCGCCGGCCGGCGCGTAGGCCCCGTCCAGGGTCAGCGTGGTCGGTCCCCGAGGCGTGGTCGCCACGAGCGCGGGCGAGTGGATCCAGCCCTTCAAGTCGAGGCGGCCGTCCCCCTGGCGGGCGAGGGTGGCCCGGCCCGACCAGGGCCCGCCGAGGCCCCGCAGGGGAGACCCCGTCCAGTAGGCGAGGGCCCGATCGAGCGCCGCCAGGTCGCCGACGAGCACGGCGTCGAGGCCCATCGGCGCGTCGGCCTTGCCGAGGCCGGTCAGCATGCAGCCCTCGGGGCCGACGGCGATCCCGGGCGATGGCTGGGGGCCGACCGGAATCAGGACCAGCCGGCCGGCCTCCAGGTCGAGTTCGCCCTTCGCGACCAGGGCGATCGCGGCCGGTCCGGCCGTCGGGTCGGTGGGCGTCGCGGTCGCGCGAACGGCGTCGAGGACGTACACCCGGCCGACGCGACGCAGCGAGACCTTCGCCGAGGCCACGGCCGGGGCGGGGCTCGTGATCGGGGTCGAGCCGTCCAGCTCGAAGGCGACGCCGGCGTCGGTCGACTTCGCGAGCAGGCTCGCCTTCGTCGCGCCCGCCGAGACGCCCAGGCGGGCGGCCCGCCAGTCCGTGGGCAGGCCGTTCTCGCCGCGAGGGCCGTCGGCGGCCCCGTCGACGCGGACGCGGTCGCGTGCGATCGGCTCGGCGGTGAGGCCCGCGACGAGCAGGCCGTCGAACTCGGCCGCGAATCGCGCCCGGAACAGGCCGCCGTCGGGGCGATAGTCCGCCGCCACCCTCCCCTTGCCGGCGAGCCTCACGGCGCCCAGCTCGATCAGCTCGCGGGCCTGCCCCTCGATCGCGGCGAGGTCGACCGCGCCCGTCAGCTTCACCCCGCGCTTGAGGTCGCCCGTCGCGGTCGCGTCGACCCCCGCCGCCTTGACGGCGAACGACTCGACGACGACGTCCCCCCCGGTGCGGACCAGGGCGGCCGACAGCGAGGCGGGCTTCCGCAGCGTCAACGGCCGTCCCCCCTCGGAGGCCGAAAGGTCGGCCACGTCGGTCGAGACGACGAGCCGCTCGACGCCTTCGCTTTGGCTCAATACGGCCTCGATCCGGGCGCGACCCCGGTCGATCACCAGGCCCGGACGCAGGGGGATCGCCCGGGGCAGCAGCTTCGAGGCCGCGGCCAGGTCGACGTGCCCCGTCAGCCGCGAGGGTGACCCGGCGGTCGCCGGGACGCCGCCCGTCGCCGTCAGCTCGCCGATCGGGCAGGTCAGGCCGAGCTTGCGGATCGACCAGCCCGAGGCCGTCTGCTCGACGTCGCAGGCCGTCGTGACGACGTCCAGCGCCAGCCGATCGCCCGCGAAGACGGGCCCGTCGGCGGCGAACCCGCGCAGGGCCGCGTCGCCGCTCGCCGACCAGAGGCCCGCCTTGCGCTCGGCCTTGAAGCCGCCGACGAGCCGCCCCTCGGCCCGGACGCCCGCCTGGCGGACGACCAGGGGCCAGTCCTCGCCCTGGAGGCTCAAGGTCAGGTCGGCCGAGGTCGCTTCGTAGCCGGCGTGCAGTTCGAGGGAACGGCCGCCCTCGACCAGCTTCGCCGCGACGTCCACGGGCTTGCCCGGGACGATCGTCGCCTGGGCCTCGAACGCGCCCGCGGAGATCGCTTCGGCCAGCTCGGGGCTCGCGATCCGCAGGCGGCCTCCTTTCACGATCACCGTGGCGGCGAGGCCCGGACCGGGAGCCGGCTCGGCCCCCTTCGGGGCGCCGCCCTCGCCGCCGCCGCCCATGAGGCCGTGGATCGCTTCCAGCACGTCGACGGAGCCGTCGGCCCGACGCTCGACGTCGACGGTCGCCCCGTCGACGCGGATCGTGCCGTAATCCGGTCGGGCCGTGAGCAATCCGACGAGCCCTCGGTCGGTCCGGACCGACTCGGCGGCGGCCACGGTCTTGCCCTGCGGATCGCGCAGGGCGACGTCGCGCAGGACGAGCCCGCGAGACCAGGAGAGCGACGTCCCGCCGATCTCGATCCGTCCGGGATGGAGCCGCTTGTTGATCGCCTGCACCAGCAGGCGGCGGGCGGGCGCGGTGCTGAGCACGGTCGGCGTCGACGCGAGCGCGAGCAGGAAGATGATCGAGAGGACGGCGATCCAGCGGACGAGCCGGCGGAATCGCCTGGGCGGCTTCGCGGCGATGACCTGATCTTGCATGACCTCGCGCACTCCTTTGCGGGCGGACTACCTGAGTCGGCCGGACCGAGGTCGATCCGACCCATCGTCTCCTGTCAAACGTCGACCCGAGGCGTCCGCCCGCTCCACATCCGGTGGAACCCGACGCAGGCCTGGTGCGGGTCGTTCCGATGGCGTCGACTCTCGGGGTTGCGTCGACCCTGCAACGGGCCGCGTGGGGGTGCCCGCCGGAGGTGGTGGAGTAACCGACGAACGACCTACCGGCTTCGAGGTTCCTGGCGACGCTGGCGACCCCGCCGAGGGTGCCCAGGTCATACATCGCGCCTTGTCTGTAGAGGAACGCATGGATGACGCCCGCCGCCGCCGAACCGACGGACCGACGACGTCCCCGGCGATGTTGAACGAGAAGCCGACGCTATCGCCGCCAGCATCGGCGAGCAAGCCCAGGTCTTGCAACGCCTCCTGTTATTCGACAGGACGGCGTGCGGGACTCCGCCGGAGTTCGTGCAAGCCCGGTGATGACGCCCGAGTGGTTGACGGCCCACCCGGTGCTGGTCGTTCCGCCGAGCGTCCCCAGGTCATGGAGGACGCCCCCGCTGAAGTCGATGCCGTGCGTCTCGCCACCGTTGGTCGTCGAAGAGCCCCCGACCTGGCCCTGGAAGTTCATGTCGACCGCATTGCCTACGGCGCCCAGCGTCCCCAGGTCGGTGACCGCATGGAGCGGACTCGCCAGGCAGACGCGGGGCTCCCCGGCCAGGACCGCGGCCGGGATCATGAGCAGAAACCCGATGGATCGATGCCGGCGTGCTTGGGACATGGCGTACTCCTTTCGAGCCGATCGACTCGAAGGCGGGGCGAGAGCTTCCGTCTTCAGGCTTCCTTGCTCTGGGCGGTTCGCCTTCTTGAAGCGGCATCTGGAGAAGAGCTTCGATCGCTGAAACCACGCCCGTCCTCGGGGGGTATTCGCCGTCGGGTCGAACGACCGATCGGCTGGTTTCTTCCTCGGGGGGATCGACGATGGCCAGGGGATTGCGGCCTCTCGGCGCGGGACTGGTTGCGGCCTGTGCGATCGCATGGCCCTCCGACGACCGGGCCGTGCGGGCGGACGATTCGGCGCCGAGGGCCGCCGCGACCGACCCCGCGGAGACGAAGTACCTGTCGTTCCAGCTCATGACCGGCCTCCCCGGCTATGCCGGGCCGCCGCCCGCCCCCGGCCGTTCCTCGCTCGAGAAGGGGCAGCTGGACGCGTTCGTGCGCGACCTGGCGAAGGCGATCGGGGCGACGGGGGACGCGCGTCGCAAATTGTGCTTCGCCGTCGGGCCGCTCTGCTTCGACATGCCCGACGACGAGACCCGCCGGTTCATCCGCGACGCCTTCGCGGTGGCCCGGGAGAACGACGTGGCGGTGGCGTTCCACATCGACGACTCGATGTCGTGGGGGAAGCGGAAAGACCTCCTCTCGGATCCGGACAACATCGAGACGGCGGGCTGGGGCGAGCCGCCGAACGCGGGACGGCGTGCGGACTGGGGGCCGACGCCGACGAGGTTCCCCCCCCAGATGTGTTTCAACAGCCCGGCGATCGTCGCGGCGGTCAGGGGCCGCGGAGGGGTGATCGGCCGGGAGATCCGGCGGGAACTGACGGCCCTGGAGTCCCAGGGGAAGCCACACCTCTTCGCCGGCGTGATGACGGGATGGGAGACGCAGATCGGCAGCGATTTCGACACGAATCGCCCGCTCGGATTCCGCGCGCTCGGCCATCGCGGATTCAGCCGAAGCAACCCGCCCCAGGACCTGGATCGCGAACGCGTGCGGGTCGTCAGGGAATTCATGGAAGCCTGGGCCGAGGCGCTGCACGAGGGCGGCGTCCCTCGCGAACGGATCTTCTGCCACATCGCGTTCACCGACCAGGGCCTGCGCGAGGCGGACGCCAAGGAGTCCTACGCCCGGAAGGTCCATTTCGCCGCGCCGGAGGTGGCCTTCAGCTCCGCTTACCGTCCCGGGTTCTCCACGTATCCCGAGGGGGCGACGTTCAGGGAGATCTACGCCGTCCTGAAGGAGCACGGCGCTTCGGGGTGGATCTCCGCCGAGGGGGCCAACGTGTCGCCCACGAGCATGCCGGGCGAGCCGACGATGGAGACGTATCTCGGACGCATGTTCAACCACGGGGCGGTGATGACGAACATCTTCTCGTGGGGCATCGGCGGCGAGGCGATGCGCGACAACTTCTTCCGCAAGGCGACGGAGAACCCGGAGGCGCTGGCGGCCTACGCGAAATTCCTGCGGGGAGAGCCCCTCGTCGAATCCGCCGCGACGGGCTTTTCGAGCGAGGCGTTCCAGGCCAAGATGCGCCGGATCCAAGGAGAACTCCTCGGCCGGATCCCGAAGTCGGGCAAGCGGGCGCAGGCGATGCCGCTGGTGCAGAAGCTCCAGGGGCTCGTGAATCAGAAGGAGTGGCGAGGCGCGGACAAGGCCGCCGACGAACTCCTGGAGCTGATGAAAGGGGACGAGGGAGAGATGAAAGAAGGGCCGCAAGCGTCCCCGGTTCAGGAGCGCCTGCCGGCCAAGATTCAGAAGATCCAGAAGGAGCTCCCCGCGTGGGTCCAGGGGGACGCTGACAGGCGGAAGAAAGCGGCCGCGCTCATGCAGTCGCTCGACGAACAGCTCAAGGCCGTGAACCTGGACCAGGCCGAGAAGACGGCCGACGCCCTCCTGAAGCTGATCGGCGGCGGGACGCCGATGCCGGACGACGAATGACAGGCGCGATTCCTCCGCGAATTCGGCAGACTCTCCAGCATCGCCGTCGGGAAAGTCCAGGACGAACGGGATCCCAGGGCCGAGCAGCGGGGCGAGCGAACGATGTCGGTTGATCCCCAGGGACTGGCTCGGCGCATGCTGGCGGATTTCGACGCCAGGACGCCGGGCCGACTCTTCGCCGAGCCGATCGACCTGACCTCCGGCCAGGCTTACGCCCTTCAGGCCGAGGTCGCACGGCTTCGCGAGGCGCGCGGGGAGCGGGTGGTCGGCTACAAGCTCGGCTGCACGAGCCCGGCCGTGCAGAAGCAACTGGGGATCGACGAGCCGATTTTCGCGCGCCTCTTCGACACGGATCGTCACGACTCGGAAACGCGGCTGTCTCACGCCTCCTACGCCAACCTGGCCGTCGAAGGCGAGCTCGCCGTCCGCCTGGCCGCGGACTTGCCCCCCACGATACCCGCCGGCGAAGGATGCCTGGATGCGATCGAGTCGACCTTCCCGGTCATCGAACTGCACCATTACGTGCTCCGGAGCCCGAAGCCCTGCGTGCACGAATTGATCGCAACCAACGGCATGCACGCCGGGTTCGTGCTGGCCGAGGGATCGAGCGGCGGGCCGCGGGCCCGGGTGCGGAACTTGACCGTCGCCCTCAACGATGAGATCTTCGGACGGAGCGATTCGCCGTGGACGATGGCCGACCCGATCGCATCCCTGCGCTGGCTGGCGGCCCGGCTGGGGGAGCATGGACTCGGGCTCTCCCGCGGCCAGGTGATCCTGACCGGTTCGCCGTTGCCGTTGTATCCGGTCGGCCCGGGCGACCGGGTCGTCGTCGAGGCCCCGCCCCTCGCAAGATGCCGTGTTTCGGTGGATTCGTAACTTCCAGGTATGAGGAGTTCGACGATGGGTTACGACGGCAGGGCGGTCCTGGGGTTCCTCGGCGACGCGCACGACACGCCGCTCCTCACCGACCGCGAGAAGCACCTCCTCGGGCTGGCCGTGACCATGACCCGGGGGTGCCAGGTCTGCACCCGGAACCGGATCGAGAAGGCGCGGGCGACGGGCATCGGCGACGACGTGCTCAACGCCCTGGTGGACGTCGTCGCCGCGGTCAACGCCGGCGTGACGGCCGCCACCGCGCGCGAGGGATTCCGGCTGGCCGACGCCCCCGCGGCCGAGTCGACGTGCGGCGATCTCTGCGCCGCCGAGGGGGGGCGCTCTTGAGGCCGCCCGCGAGGCCGACGCCCCCGGCCGCCCGCTTCGTCCGGGATGTGCGAGACCGTCGCAGAGAGGATGAAGCGTCATGCGAGCCGGGCTGAAGGTGGGAGCGACGGGCGAGCGTCGCTTCGTCGTCGAGACGGCCCACGCGATCGACTTCGCCGAAGGGGGCATGCCGGCCATCCTCTGCACGCCGTGGCTCGTCTGGTTCCTCGAACACGCCGCCCGCGAGGCCGTCGTCCCGTTCCTCGGCGAGGGGGAAAGCACCGTCGGCTCGCACATCGAGGTCGACCACCTCGCCGCGACGCCCGTCGGCCAGGCCGTCGCCTGCCTCGCCCGGGTCGTCCACGTGGAGGGGAGCCGGGTCTCGTTCCAACTCGAAGCCCGGGACGAGTCGGAGGTGATCGCGCGCGGGTTCCACCGCCTGCACGTCATCGACGCGGGGCGGCTGGCCCGGCGGGTGGACTCGAAGCGACGCCGATCCTGAGATCGGGTAGCATCCTCGGTAGCAGTCTGGCGACGGACGTCCTGCTGGGCGACCGCCTGACGTCGGACTGGGTGGGCACGCACCCACGGAAGCGGCGCGGGGTCGACACCGTCAGCCGCCTGTCGACGCGCCGCCGCGCCGACTTCCGCAAGGGCGTCCGGTTGGGCAAGGATGACCACCTCGCGCGACGGAAGAAGCCGACGTCGATCCGGCCGGTGGATCCAAAGAACTGCAAAGCGCCGCCCGACTCGTGATCGTGGTCGCGACGACCCTGCCGGACCCCGGGCAGGCGAGCGAGGAGGGACTGGCCTCGCTCTATCGGGCCAGGTGGAACAGAGCTCGATCTGAGGTCGATCAAGGTCGTGCTACAGATGGACCGGCTCAGGATCCTGGAGGCGTTCCGGCCGGTGATCGCCGGCCGGGCCGACCTAGGCGCGGGGTGCCTGGCGGCGTTGCACGAGCAACTCCTCCGGGCGATCGGCGTGTACCGGGTGCCGACCGGCCCGACCGGTTCGAGCCCCGGATGACCAAGCAGGGGCCCAAGGGATATGGAGACCTGAAGGGGCCGCGGAAAGAGATCAAACTCCAGATGCTCGAACGAGCTCGCCAGATCTAAGTGTCATTCGTCGGTCACATCGAAACGAGACATCCGCCGAGGGCGATCGTCCCTTTAGGGAGCGTCATCCAGCGGAGCCGAGACGGCATCATCCCGATCGGGGGGTGGATCCGCGCGAGGCCGGCGTCGCGATCGAGCCATGATCGGTTCGATCGTCTTTCACGAGGGGGCGGTCCTGGCGTGGGGCGATCGACATGTGTAGGATGGCCCGTGTCGCAGGGCCGTCGGGCGGGCGGATCGGGGTCGGAAAGCGTCGCGACCGGATCGCGAAGGAGGGGGCGGGGTGACGATCCGGGCCGTCGACGTGCGGAAGGCGTACGGGGCCAAGGGCGCCCTGGTCGAGGCGTTGCGCGGGGTTTCGATCGAGGTCGCCGGCGGCGAACGGGTGGCCCTGCTGGGCAAGTCGGGGTCGGGGAAGTCGACGTTGTTGAACTTGCTGGGCGGGCTCGACCGGCCCAGTTCGGGCGGACTGCACGTCGGCGGGAGCGACCTCCACCGGCTCTCGGGGCGCGAGATGGCCCGGTTCCGCTCGACGACCGTAGGGTTCGTCTTCCAGTCGTTCAACCTGATCGCGTCGAGGACGGCCGTCGAGAACGTCGAACTGCCGATGGTCTTCACGGGCCGACCGCGGCGTGAACGGCTGGCCGCCGCCCGAGGGGCTCTGGAAAGCGTGGGGCTCGGGGCGCGGCTGGATCACCGGCCGGATCAGCTGAGCGGCGGCGAGAGCCAGCGGGTCGCCGTCGCACGGGCGCTGGTCAACCGCCCCCGAGTCGTCCTGGCCGACGAACCGACCGGCAACCTCGACAGCCAGACGGCCCGCCAGGTGATGGCCCTGATCCTCGACCACGTCCGGGAGCACGCGGCCACCCTCGTCCTCGTCACGCACGACGAGGAGTTGGCCGCGGCCTGCACGGATCGGGTCGTCCGGCTGGTCGACGGACGCATCGCATCCGGTGCGTTGGATCGGGAGTAGATGGAGGATCGCGGCTTGCACTGGATCGACCTGCTCCGACTGCCCCTGGCCTCGCTCGGCCATCAAAAGTTGCGCACCTGCCTGACGACCATGGGGGTCGTCTTCGGCGCGTTCGTGCTCGCCGCCAGCCTGTCGATCGACGAGGGCGTCCAGCGCACGATCGAGCGCGAGTCGAGCAAGGGGGACGTCGCGCGGAAGGTGACGGTCTATCCCGGGTGGCGGTCGCCGGAGAACGAGAAGGCGGACGAAGTGAAGGTCGACGGGCGGATGGCCGCCGATCGCCGCGAGCGTATCCGGAAGGTCCTTGCGGATCGCGCCCGACGGGGCGATTCGCCCCGTTGGCAGGTCGCCCTGGGCCCGGATCGACTGGAAACGCTCTCGAAGATCCCTCACGTCCGGCAGATGATCCCGATCGTCGGCGGCGCGGTCGTCGCGACCCTGGGCAACCGGCCCGAAGGCGCGAGCGTCTCGTCGGGCGCGGGGGAGGACCCCGAGTTCCGCAAGCGGGTCGTCGTCGGTCGGCCGTTCGAGTCGGACGACGAGCGCTCGGTCCTGCTCTCCGAGATGTTCGCCTACCGGATCGGACTGATCGACGACGAGGATCTCGTCCAGGTCGTCGGCAAGCCCCTGCGTCTCGAAATCCGAGGCCGGGAGGACGGTCCCAGCTTCGACGTCTCCCTGGCCGACCGGTCGAACGCCGGCGGCGGCCGGGACGAGCAGTCGGCCCTCAGGCAGCTCGCCTGGCAACTCCCGGGATCGCTCGAAAGCTTCAGCCTGACCGGCGAGGAGATCTCGGCCCTGAAAAAGGCGGTCCGGCCGGAGCCGACGAGGATCGACCCGAGCGTCGTCGTCGACGATTT
Source organism: Paludisphaera mucosa (assembly GCF_029589435.1). Classification (NCBI taxonomy): domain Bacteria; kingdom Pseudomonadati; phylum Planctomycetota; class Planctomycetia; order Isosphaerales; family Isosphaeraceae; genus Paludisphaera; species Paludisphaera mucosa. The sequence goes on from NZ_JARRAG010000001.1 coordinate 303,410, forward strand.
CCGGGTCGTCGGGATCTTCCGCGATTTGACCGACGAGGAGCAGAAGGAAGCCTGGAGCCAGTTTCCGGCCCACTCGGACCTGGTCCTGCCGCGGCGGACCGCCGTCGAGCTGGCCTTTCGCGACCCGGGCCGTCGCGAGCAGGGGCTCGACCATGCCGTCCTCTTCGTCGACGACCTGAAGAACGTCAAGCAGGTCGTCGACGCGGTCGAGGCCATGGGCCTGGGGAGCCGGTCGATCGTCGAGTTTCTCGATCGCGAGCGGCTGACCTATCTGCTCGTATTCGGCGGGATGACCTGCGTGGCCGGGGTGGCCCTCCTCGTCGCATCCCTCGGCATCGCCAACACGATGCTGATGAGCGTGCTCGAACGGCGCCGCGAGATCGGCGTCATGAAGGCGGTAGGCGCGGCGAACTGGCAGCTCCAGGCCGTCTTCGTCATCGAGGGGGCCCTGATCGGCCTGACCGGCGGCGTACTCGGCCTGCTCCTGGCCTGGTCGATCTCATTCCCGGGCGACGCCTGGGTCCGCTCGATGGTCCATCAGGACATGAAGATCCACCTGACGGGCTCGATCTTCGCCTTCCCCGGCTGGATCGGCGCGACGGTCGTCCTCTGCACCGTCGGCGTGACGATCGTCGCGGCGTTCTACCCGGCCCGGCGGGCCGCGAAGGTGGACCCCGTCGCGGCGCTCCGGCATGACTGATCATCGACCCGACCCGGCTCAGGGCAGGCGGATCAGGCTGTTGCTGAAGAAGCCGGCCGACTCGGGGTTGCCCGGGTCTTCGCGGAAGGTCTCCCCGTCGATGAGGAACTTGTACTCGTGCGACCCGGGGCCGAGAACGACCGTCGTCGAGTAGGCCCCTCGGGCGTCGGGCCCGGTCATGGGGCGAGGATGTTCCTTCCAATCGGTGAACGTGCCGACCAGCGCGACCGACCTCGCCGGCCCGGCGGGGCTGTGGCGGAACGTGACCTCGTACCGGCCATCCCCCAGTCGCTTCGAGGCGGGCGCGCCGAGGGCGAGGTCCTGGTCCGCGAGGGCGAAGTTGACGTAGCCGACGTGCATCTCGTCCCACGTCTGCTCGCCGAAGGTGACGGCCCGCCTCGGGTCCGGGTTGTTCGGGTTCTCGGCCGAGTTGTCGAACCGGGCCTCGGTGTGGAGGATCGTCCCCTCGGGCATCGGCAGGGGCCGGTCGAGGACGTAGAGGTTCTGCCAGTCGAACTCGTACCGGGGGACGTCGAGGACGACCTCGCGGCGGCCGTCGGGATACTCGGCGACGAACCTCATCGACTTGCCCCTCAAGTGCATGTGCGGCAAGAGCGAGAGGAGCGACGAGGGCCGCGCGAACCGGAAGTCGGCCCGCGAGACGTAGTCGCGCGCACCCGGCGGGATCTGGAGGCGCAGGTTGAGCGCCATGCCCGACATCAACTCCTTGCGGACCGTCGTCGGGTCGGCGAAGACGAGGCCGATCCGGCTCCGGTCCACTTGCTTGGTCCCCCGAGGAGTGTAGTGGAGTTGGAGCGCGATCCTCGATCCGGCCGGGACGCGCTTGGCCACGCCGTCGGGCAGCATGCGGGGGGGCATCCCGGGGGCGTAGGCGGCGAGGAAGTCGCCCCCGGCCTCGTCGATCTTTTCGACGCCGGGCGGCAGGACGAAGACGACGACATGATGGACGACGGCCGTGTTGCCCGGCCGGACCTGCGAGGCCCGGACCCAGGCGTCTTTCGTGAGCTTCGGGTCGATCTCGACGATCTGATAAGGCATCGAGCCCTCGGCCGGGATCTCGACCTCGCGGGGCATCTCCAGGACGAGGTCGGGCCGCGGGATCTGCCAACCCTCGACGAACCGGGGGGGCGGCGGGAGGTCGGCCGGATCCCCCTCGGGCGATCCGGCCTCGACCCAGTCCCGGACGGCCCTCTTCTCGTCGGCCGAGAGCCGGGCGTCGTTGGCGAACTCGCCGTGCTCGGGCGAAGCGTGCCAGGGGGGCATCCGGCCCTCGTCGACGACCTCGGCGATCATGCTCGACCAGCCGGCCGCCTGGCGGTAGTCCGTCAAGGAGAACGGGGCGATCTCGCCCTGCCGGTGGCAGGCGACGCAGCGCGACTGCAGGATGCGGGAGATCTCTCTCGCGTACGTCGCCTTGCCGTCCTTCGCGGGCTTGGTCGTCCGGCCGATCCTGCAGCCGACCGCGTCCGTCCTCGGCGTCGCGACCGGCCGCCCGGCCAGGACCGCTTCGAGGGCGTCGACCAGATCGCGCCGGGTGGGCGACGATCGATGGACGCCGATGGCGTACTGGTCGTCGATCCGCCCCCTGTAGACGACGGCCCGCGACCCGTCCAGGACGAACACCTCGGGCGTCCGCTCGGCCCCGAGGCGATCGGCGAGGGTGTTGCCGACGTCCTTGAGGATCGGGAACGGCAGGCCGTGCTCCTCGGCGAACCGGCCGATCGCGACCGGCCCGTCCTGCTGGTTGGCGTCGACGCCGAAGAAGCCGACGCCTCGCCCCTCGAAATCGCGGGCGGCCGCGGCCAGCCTCGGGGCGTACGCCGCGGCCAGGGGGCACTCGGCCCCGAGGAAGGCCAGGACGACGACCTTCCGGTCGCGGGCCTCGTCGAGCGTATGCCAGGCTCCCCGGTGGTCCTGGAGCCGGAAGGCGACGGGCGACTCCGCCGGATCTCCCGCCCCGGTCAGGCCGACCAGCGCCACGACCCCGAACAATCCGGCGACGCCCATCGTCCGGCCCTCCAATTTCAAGACCCGATGCCCGAATCCCGGATCGAAAATACCACAGTTGTCCGAGAGATTCCACGAACCGGGTCCGGATGAGGTCATGCCGACGTCGACCGGGGCCTTCGGCGCTTTCGTCGACCAGTCGCCGACGCCCTTTACGCAGGTCGTCCGCGGTGTAACGGCCGCCGAGAAAACGTGGCGCGGGCCGGCGGCCGACGGTCGGACAGAAAACGTGGCGCCCATGGCCTCACTCACGGCCTCGGGACCAGGATGGGGGTCTCGCTGACCCCATCGAGGTCCCACCGCCGTGAGGTTTATGGGTGTACACCGACCTGGAGAACTGGGCCGAGATCCGCCGCCGCGTCCTCGTCGACGGCCTCAGCGAGCGCGCCGCCTGCCGTGGGTATGAGATCCGCTGGGACACGCTCCAGAAGATCCTCGCCCACCCCGAGCCGCCCGGCTGCCGCCGCGAGGCGCCACGCCCCAGGCCCAAGCTCGAGGCGTTCCTGCCCGTCATCCTCCAGATCCTCGAGGACGACAAGAAGGCCCCTCGGCGTCCTCCTCGTCGGCGCCAGGACGCGGGCGAGGGGGCGTCGCGCGGGCGTGCTTGCGCGGCAGGTAGAGCTTGCCGAGGTCCGCGATGACCTCGGTCGCCTTCTCCTTCGCGGGATACGGGAGCCGAGTCTCGCCGAATTCCAGGGGGTGGTCCTTGTCCAGCTTGTACGGGTCCCAGGCCACGTAGGGGATGCGGGTGGTGTGGCCGTCGCGGGCGTCGGCGCCGAAGCGGTAGTGGCACGAGGCGCAGGCGGTGCCGACGTACCGGCCGCCCTCGCGGCGGAAGTCGCTGCCGGCCGGCATCTCCCCGAAGAAGGCCTTGCCGAGGGCCTCGGCGGCCTCCACGTCGGCGATGAACTCGGCGAGGTCGGGCCTGCGGAGGGCCTTGCCGCCCGGGAGCTTGCGCGCCGGGTCGGGCTCCGCGACCGTCGTCACGTAGGGGTTCTGGAGCTTCCTGGGATCCCAGTCGTCGAGCAGGTCCTGCACGCGGCGCAGCAGCGCCGCGTCCTCGTGGCCGACGAGGTGGACGGCCGACGGGGGCGGTTCCGAGCGGACGTCGTCGGCCGCCCGGGCCGGGGCGGCGGGCAGGGCGAGCGCGATCCCGGCGAAGATCGTTCGGAGACGGGAAGCGACCATGAGTTGGGTCCCTGCGACGTTCGGCCGATCGCCGAGGCGCGGTTGGGGGATCAGGCCCGAATGCCGTAGCGTTGCTCGAAGGTGAAGCCGGACACGCGGCGGATCGTCTCGATCAGGAGCGCCGGGCGGAGCGAGGCCGGCAGGGCCGACCACCGGTCGCTCGTCGAGTTGCCGAACAGGAGCAGCTCGCCGTGCTGGGTCACGTCGGCGTCGATGCGGGGGTCCAGGTCGTAGAAGCCCAGGCTCCGCCGCAGCCGCTCGACGCTGGCCGGGCGCCCGGTGACGAACTGCCAGTCGCACAGCTCGGGCCGCCGCCGGCCGGCGCCGTAGATCGTCGCGCATCTCTGCAGCGCCGCCGGCGAGTCGTCGCGGGGCTCCAGCGTGATGGACACGATCGTCAGGCGTTCGCCGAAGACCGGGCCCAGCGCCTCCCGCAGCCCGCGGAGCGCGGCACTGGCGCCGGGGCACGTCCCCTTGCAGACCGTGAACATCATGTTGACGATCAGCGCCCGGCCGTCGAGGAACGCTTCGCGGAACCGCAGGCGTTCGCCGAAGTGGTTCACCAGCGGCGCGTCCTCGAACCCGTCGAACCGCCGCCCCTCGCGGGGGGCGGGCGGGCCGTCGCCGAGCGTCGCCAGGTATCCTGCCAGTCTCGCGATTATGGGGCCTGCCTCTGACGCGATGGGGGGATCGGTGGACGGGCCGGCGTCAGCGGGGCTTCGCGGGCTCGCGGGGCCGGGGCGGGATCTGGTCGTCCCCGGCGTCGCGGACGGGCGTCCTGGGGACGGCGGCGTACTCCCGTGGCAATTCGCCGACCCTTCACCTCCCCGGGCGGGTGATACGTCACGTCCCGGCCCTGCGTCCGCGCGTCGGGGGCGACGTTGGCGGACCGGCGGGGCCATTCGTGGGTCGGGTCGTCGGGCCGGGGCACGGGCTCGAAGTTGTTCATCATGCGCATGTCCTCGTGCTCCAGGTTGTGGCAGTGGAACACGAACGGGCCGTTCCAGGTGCGGAAACGCATGCGTATGCGGGCCACCGTGTTCGGCCCGAGGATCTGCGTATCGTGCAGCCCGAACTGGTCGAACTCGTCCATATGGCCGAGCACCTGCACGAGGTTCGCCAGCCGCGGGGGAGCAGGGGGGGCCTGCAAGTCCACAATCGCGTCGGCGGCGAAATCCTTCACGTAGCCGACGATCTGATGGCTCTCCAGGTGGATGTGGATCGGGTGCCACCAGCCGCCCCCGCCGTTGCGCAGGACCCATTCCTCGGCCGTTCCCAGGGTGGGCGTCGCGTTGGCGATCGTGGGGTCGTAGAAGCGGCCGTTGATCTGCCATGCCCCCTTGCCGCGATGGAAGAAGAACTCGCGGACGGCCTGGATCTCGTCGTCGTGGATCGGCTCGTGGCGGTTCAGGACCGTCCCGTGCTCGACGGTCGCGTCGTCCTTCGCCAAGATGGGCGGGCCCTGTACGACGATCTTCATCAGGCCGATGGGCCGGGCCAGCTCAGCGACCTGCGAGGCGGGAACCTTGCCGTCCGGCGTGGCCACGGTGTCGAAAGGCAGCGGCGGCACGCGGGGGTCGCCGCCGTCGTCCAGCTTGATCTTCGGCCCCCGGCCGTCGGCCTGGGGCATCGTGTTGACCAGATAGAAGACGGCCTCCTCGCCCGGCTTCAGGTCGGGCGCCAGCTTCTGGAAGTCGACGGCGACGTCGGCCCGGTTGGCCATCGCGATCAGGAGGCTCTTGCGCTCGGCCGCTCGGTTCCAGAGCCACGAGTCCTTACCGATCCGCAGGAACGGCTTGGCCATCTCGTCATACGACTTCGGCCGGCGGGCGGCCCCCTCGGCGTCGGCGGCGTCCGCCGCGCCGCCCCCTGCCCGAAGCCGGAAGAAGTCGACCTCGGACAGGATGCGCAGGCGCTAGATCCGCGCGTTCGATCCGTCCAGGAAGCGGAATCGGTATTTCCGGTTCCAGACGTTCAAATAGGGACACGCCACGCCGTTGAGGAAAAGCGTGTCGCCCAGGTAGCCGTTGTGCCCGACGGCGTCGAAGGAAATCTGTCCGGTCGCCGGGTCGATCACCTTGTCCTGGAGGACGATTGGGATGTCGTACGGATTGCGATGATGCAAGCCGGGGTGGTCGAGGTGGTCGAGCGTCGAGTCGTGGACGACGCAAGGACGCTCGGGATCCTTGCACGAATCCGGGCCGAGGCCGGGCAGGACCCTGTCATAAATCAGCCTCAATTCCGGCTCGCCGAAGCAGGGGGCCAGCCCCGCGAGGCCCTTGGATACGTTATAGCCGGTGCGGTCCATGCCGCGGTCGTGGTACCACATCGTCGACTGGCTCTCGCCGACGTCGGGGATGTAACAGGCCTTCGTCGTCTTGACCGGCACGTCGTTGCCGGTGTGCACCGTGCCGTCTGCACCGGCGGCCAGGCCGGCGTCCTTGTCGACCTTCATCTGCGGCAGGATGTTCGGGTAGAAGTAGTCACGCGACTTTCCCTGGAGGACGTAGGACGACGGGAAGCCGTCGCTGTGCGACGGGCTGTGCGCCCCGTGAAGGCGGACGGAGACCTCCGTCTCCAGGTGGTTCTGGAAGCGGACGATCACGGGCTGGCCGAGCCTCATCTTGAGCGTCGGGCCGGGCATCATCCCCGCGTAGCCGTATACCCTCGCCTCGAACGCGCCGGGGATCAGCGGGACCTTCCCCTCGACGATAGGGATTATAGCATTTGATCGGCAGGCCGCCCCAGTTCGCGATCGCCTCGCCGCCGTCGTGCGCCGAGCCCGAGCCGAAGGCCGCGACTTTCGCGTCCCGGGCCTCCTTTCCCCGTCTTCTGGGAGCTGCACCCGAACTCGCTCCAGTGCTCGGGGCCTCGACCCACTCGCGGGCCACGCCGTCAAAGACGTCGCCGATCGGCACCGGGTCGTCCGGCCCGAAGGGGGCTGCGCCGGGCTCCGTCAATTCCTGGTACGACCCGACCGCCACGGGCCGGGGGACCAGCGGGCGCGCCAGCGGCCTGCGGAAGGCCCAGGGCGGCAATACGTCCTGCTTGGCCTTGTCGAACCGGGCGGTCGGATCGTCGTAGGGGCCGACCCCTGCCGGCGCTGGGGCGGCCTCCTGGGCCGCGGCCGTGCCGGCCGCCAGCGACGCGGTCGCCGCCTTCAGCAAGTCTCTGCGGTTGATCATGGTGGAACCATCAGGGTGGCGTAACGGGAGGTCCGATCGCTCGGGCGGCCGCCGGGCGACTCGAACGCTCGCATCAACGGAACACGGCATTCGTACGTTATTAAGTTAAATGGTCCGTCTAAGATCTGGTAATTAAGACTAATAAGCTATTAAATTAACACTTTGAAATTAAGGAAGGCTCGGCCATGTTGCCGGCAGGGCCCACCGCACTCGGCGGTCGCACGCAGATCCCCATCGTCCGCGGCTCAAGCGCCCGGCCGGGGACCGGGACGTCCTCCGGCGGCGTGCATCGCCCCGGCAGGCCCCCGTGCGCCGCTGAAGAACGCACGCGGATGACTCGCACGCCGTCTCGGCGCGGACCTCCAACGGATCAAGCATTCCGGTTCTTTCTTGACTTCCTCCGCCCATGATTGAAACTTGGTTATCTGGGGTGGATAGATCGACTCATTCGAGGTGCATCATGGCGTCGAGGAATCGAGAGTCGGGGTTCGGCCGCGAATTGACGGGATGGCTCGCGCTCGGCCTGGCGATTGGCGGCGTCGCCTCGCCGGCCCGGGCGGACGACCCGAAGCCCTGCCCGATGGAAGCGGCTCCGGCGTATCAGGACGCCACGCCGGGCGGATACGCCATCGACCCGATCTCGCAGACCTTGACGGTGAATTACAGCCTTTCTGAGCCGAAGAGGACGAACGGCCGGTTCAGCATCCGTGCCGAGAGGATCAAGGACGAGAAGCTGGTCGTCAAGTTCGACCCCCCGGACGGATACGTGTTGTCCGACAAGTTGCAGATCAGGATCGCGGTGAACTACGGGGCGAATGGCATGCAGATCGGGCTAAGCCCGATCGACGCCGAATGGAACTTCAAAGATTCGGTCTTCATCGTGAGCCAGGCGGAACTTCAGGAGCTATCGAATCAGCTCGTCCCGATCCTCAACGACAACACGCCCGGGTTCGACTCGGATACGCCCGTGACCGTCAATGGTCCCGCCACCCTGACGGCGACGCCGGTGCTCAATATCGCGGGGGGCTCGTCGAAGTCCGTCCCGGTCGCGGGCCTGCTGAACGTGGCGTTCGAGCAGGTCGTCCATCCTCCGTCGGCCGCCGCTGCCACCCCGCCGCCCCCGGTGCCCGGCCAGGCGGCCGCCCCGGCTTCTCAGCCTGCCGGTGAGACCGCGCCGGCGCAACCCACGACCCCCGCGACGACCTACCAGCAGCAGTACAAGCAGGTGACCGAGTACCTCACGCAGCAGGTCGCCGTGCCGATTACGGGCTCGGCTCAGGACCAGCCCCAGATCGAGTACCGCACCCAGACCGTGCCGGTCACGCGCACGGTGATCGAGAGCGTCCCCGTCACGACGACCCAGACGCAGGACAGGTCTGTCGCGGGTCCGTTTCCGGCGGCTGAGAGCGCCCCGGCTGCGATGGTGCCCATCGCCGAGCCTCTCCCGTCACGGCCCGCCACGCGGGATATGAGTGCGAGCTGGCGTCGCATCCCCCGGTCGTATCTGAAGGGCCAGGCGACGGGCCGGTGATCGTCGCCCGACTTCTCCAGATCAATCGCCCCGACCGAAGAGGCGAGAGGGGTGGAAGCGCGACTTCTTCTCGTGCTTCTTGTCCCCCTTCGGGGACGTGACCACGATCGACTGCGGCGGCGGGTTGACGATGATGGCGGGGACCGCGACGGCCTGGGCCGGCGGAGCCGGCGGCGGAATCGTCGGGCCCGGAGTGGGGGCGGCCGTAGGGGAGGCCGCCGCCGGGAGGGGGGCGACGGCCTGTCCCGTCAGCATCTGGACCACCCGCGCCGCCTGCGTCGCGTCGGTCGGGATGGCCGAGGGAAACGGGATGGCGGGGAGCGAGGGGGGTGTCAGGAGCGCCGGGGCCTGTGAGGCGAGGGACGCCAGCACCACTTCCGGCCCCTCCGGGGACCGTACGCCCGGGGCCGCCGAGGCCGAGTCGTCGGGAGCCGCGACGCCGGGCAGGGCGTTCCGGCCGGTCGCCTGGAGGAACAGGTTGACCTGGAGCTTCTTGGGCAGGGTCTTCGACTTGGTCTCCACCCGATAGCCCATCGTCGCGGTCGGGGCGTACGGCAGGACCTCCACGGTCATCGCCACGGACGCTGGCAGCGGGTTCCCGTCGCCATACATCTGCTGGAGCCTCCGGAGCACGCCGACGGTCAGAGAGCGGGCGTCCACCTTGTAATCGCCGGTGGTCCCGGAATCGGCGTCCGTCGTGACGCTGAGCAGCTTCCCCTCGACGACTCCGGTGAACCGGGCCCGCAGCGAGCGCGGGGCCAGGCCCGTCGAATTGGTCCAGGTGATCCCCAGCGACTCGCCGGGATCGCTCGTCGCGATCAGCCGGGGGTCTTCGCCGTCGGGCTTGATCCACTGGTAGAAGACGTCCAGCTTCGGCTTGTCGCCGGCGAGGTCGTAGGCCGGATCGGCCGCCGCAGGCGTCGCCGGGGCTGCGGACTTGAACGGGATCAGCACGCGGTTGCTGATGCCGTTGGGCGTGGCGACGTAGATCTCAAGATACTGCTTCGCCGGATTCTCCTTCGTCGTCGTGGCCAGGGCTCCCGATGGGATCTGGATGCGGATCACCTCGCGGCTGAGGACGTCCATCGTGCCCACGCCCGACGCGGGGACGACGGGCGGGGCGCCCGCCGTGGCGCTGGTCTCGGTCGTGGTGGAGCCGGACCTGGTGCTGAGGTCGGCCGACTGGACCAGCCGGCCGCCGGCGATCACCTTTGTGTCCAGGATGTTGAAGTATTTGCCGTAAAGGAAGACTTCCGCGGACTGGTTCGGATCGTACTGGTCGATCCCCTCGAAGCCGGAGAGTTCGGGCACGAGCGCCGTGGCGCCTTCGCTGAAGAGCTCGTAGCCGTCGGCCGTGTTCTCGAACGGCACCTGGACGACCTTGGACTGCATCGGCAGCATGCCTTCGAGTTGCCCCAGCTTGCTCTGGAGGACGCGCAGGTCGTCCCCGCGATAACGCTGGAGGCTGCAGCCGTCGACGACGGCCTGTCGAAGTTCCTGTACGCGACGACCCTGCTCCAGGGCACGGCCGGTGTGGAAGATCAGGTGCTCGGGGTCGTGCAGCTTGTACCAGTTGCCGGCCACGTTGATGCGCATCGTGGGGAGGAACGTGGGGAGGAGGACGATGGCCGTCAGCTCGCGGATCCCCGGCTCCAGCTTGCTGTGCCGGATCCCGTAGTCGGGCCCGGGGCCGCCGCCGACGAGCTGGCTGGCGATCACGCCGATGTTGGTCCGCTGGTTGGGCGGGTTCTGGAAACGCGGCGAGAACCGGAAGCCGAAGGCGTCGTTGCCGTGGGCGTAGGCCGACACCGTGCGGTTCAGCGCGATCGTGTCCGACTGCTGCTCGAGCTGACGCCGGAACGTGTTGACCTGGTTGAAGCTCACCTGGCCGGTCGCGAAGGAGTAGGCCAGCGCGAGCTGGAGGTCGCGCTTGAGGTTGAACGAGTCGGCGATGTTCTGCTGGTCGGAGACGGGGTCGAGCGCGAACGTGACGATCGGCCATCGGGCCTTCACGTAGTCGTTGAAGACCGACTTGGCCACGTCGTTGGGAACCTCGCGCGGCAGGTAGAACCGGACCTCGTCCACCATCTCGTCCGGTATCCCCTTGTCGCGGAAGACCCGGTGGATGTCGCGGTGGAAGGCCCTGTCGAGCAGCGCCGCGTCCACGGCCGCGGCCCAGCAATAGGCGGCCGTCGTCTTCCCCTTGATATTGTCTCGCAACTCCACCAGGCGGTCGGTCAGTTTCTGGTTAAGGCCGGTGAGGGTGCTCCAAGCTTCCGGCGGCTCCTTGAACTGGCGTCGTTGCAGGGCGGCGAAGATCTCGTCCATCATCTCGACGTCGCCCAGGGGGGGGACGCCCTTGTCTGGACCCGTGCTGCGGGCCAGGACGTAATAGGCGTAGGTCAGCGACTGCCGGAGGTACGCGCGGACGTCGGTCGAGCGGATCGTGGCGGTCACCCTCGCGTCGTAGACGTCCTTCGCCATCGCGTAGATGTTCTCGGCGCCGAAGAAGAAGAGCAGCTCGCGGCTGGTCAACGGGTAGATCTGCTTGGGGTTGCGCGAGTTCGGCAGGTTGGCGCCGAGCCGCGCGAGGAATTCGGGATCGCCGAGCTCCTCGCTCATCTTGGCGACGCTCCGGGCCAGATCCAGCCGACCGTCCGTTTTCGGTATCGGGTCGTAGAGGACCTTCACCAGGACGGCCACGTCATCCGGCAGCGCGAACTCGAAGAGGCGGCTGAGCATCCCGCGTACGTTGAGGTCCAGGCAGTTCGCGGAGCCCGTCTCGGGGTCGAACGAGACCTGGGTCAGAGAATGGCTGAGAACCTCTTCCAGGTGGCGATGGAGAGACTCCTCAAGGCGGTTCGGCAGGCGATAGCCCTGCTTCACCCGCTGGGCTTCGCGCTCGAGTTCTTCGATGGCCGTCGAGACCTGGGAGCCCTTGACACCGCTCAGGCCTCTTTGCGCCTTCCAGGCCTCGGTCACCGTCAAGATCCGCTCGGAAAGCAGGTGATTGAGGGTAACCTGGCTTCCCACGTAAATGGGGATCGGGTCAGCGCGCAGGATGAACGTCATCAGCGGATCGACGGCCTTCTCCTGGAAGTTCTTCCGGACGAGTTCGCAAGCCCCCGGCTGCGGCGGGGCCGCGTAGAATGCCCTGGCGTTGGTCGCGAGATCGCTGTTGAAGTTCTCCACGAGGTTATCGATCAGGCCGGCCCGTACGACGTTCTGGTCGGCGCGATCGGCGAACTTCTTCAACGCGTCGAGCTGCCCCGTCCGCAGGATCTCGTAGATGAACGGCCCGAGGACGTCCACCAGGTCGTTGACGACGAGGTTCTGGAAGGTGGCCGGCAGCAGGTCCGGGGTGAGTTCGTGCTCCATCGTCACGGAGAGGTCGGCGCCGTGGCCCTGGTAGGTGCACTCGCCGGGAGTGAGCGAGACGGGCATCCGGATCAGGTAGAGGCCGTAGCCGGACGAGTCGTTCTGGTCCGGGCCCAGGCTGATCCGGCGGATCTCGTTCAGGTGTTCGAGGAACCGTCGCTTTTCATCCAGGTAGACGGTCGGCTCGACGCCGAGGCCGGCGATCTTCTGATTGCCCGTATTCAGCCCGATCGTGCCGAAGGCGGTCTGCGAATTCGTCAGCGACGAGCCGGCGCCCATGTTGGCGGGCGTCGTGTTCACAGACGTCCCGGAGGTGAGGGCGGCCCCCAGGGTGGTCGTCTGGGTGGTCGTGGCCGCGTCGAGGCGGTTGATCCGCGCGGCGAGGACCAGCTGGAACTGGTCGAGGTCCTTCTGAAACTCCCGGTCGAAGTCGATCCGGAATCGGGTGAGTCGCGCCTGGCTGAAGACGTCGGGCTGCTTGATGACGACGAGGCCGTCGTCGCGGAGCTGCTCGGCCAGGAAGTCGAGCCGCTTGCAGAGCTCGGCGACGGTCAGCGGGCGGGAGGGGTCGAAGCGGAACGGATTGACGCGCTCGACCAGGCCGTCGGGGCCGGTCAGGTGCTGGGCCCGGACGTCGCGGGCGGCGCCCGCGACGATCGCCATCAAGAGACCCGCGCCGCCGCGGACCATCCAACGCCTGAGGTCCATCTTCTTCCTCCAAGAGGCCACGGACCTTGAGTCCGCGGCCGACTCGACCGGGCGACCCAATCAAGCCCTTCCGCCGGCGGAGAGTCTCCGCGCCGCTTGCCTGATATCGGTGCGATCGATTGTTTTGGTCCATAAATTCGGGATTATCGGCGAGATCGTCGCGACCGCTCCCCAGGCCCGGCCCGCGTCGGCGCGTCCAAGTCGTTGCGGATCATGCGGATCGGACAAGGAAAGTTCCTGGACTTGGGAGGCTTATCCCTCGGGTGAACTCGGATCCGGCGCGACATCGCCCGGCCCGGCGACGCTTTCGGCCCCCGGGCCGGCGCACAATCGGACGACGCGGCACGACCGGAGCGACGTGGGGCTTCGCGTGAAAAAGGGCTCGCGAGACGTCGAGGGTTGATACGAAAACTGCTGGTACATTCGCGATCGACGCGAACCGCTGGCCGACGACGCCGGGATCACAAGGAGGAGATCCGCTCATGAAGGGGAAGCATCGGTTCAAGCCAGGCGTGGTGGACGCCCTGGAAGAGCGGCTGACGCTCAATGGGGCGAAGACGACGCTCTACGCCTCCCCCATCCTGGAAGGGCTGCGGCCTCGGTCGCGCGAGTTGAGCCGGGCGACCACGACGCTGACCGCGCAGGTGAACCAGGCGTTCGACTCGTTCCAGGCCGATTACGCCCAGGCGCGGGGCACGTACTTCGCCTCGCTCCAGGCCGACCCCGCGTCGGCCGAGACGGCCCACACGGCGTTCCTGGCGTACACGTCCCAGCGGACCTCGCTCCTGTCACAGCAGCTCGCGGGCGGCTTCATCCAGACGCCGACCGGCGGCTCCGGCAGGTCCGGGCCCTCGGCGTCGCTGCGGGCGCTCCTCTCCTCGAAGATCGGCTCCAACCAGAGCGGGTCGCTGCTGAAGTCGCTCACCGACACCACGCCGACCGCGATCGCCTCCGCGCCGACGATCACGCTCTACACGCTGGGCCAGGACAACGCGATCGCCTCCGCACGGACCGCCATCCTCAACTCCGTCAGCGTCGTCCGCGCCGGCGGCCTCGGCGCGCGAGCCCACTGACCCCCCACGCCAGGACCCCTAGGTACCCCGGGAGCCGAGACGATCATGGACAGGCGCGGCGCGAAATCGGCTTGGGTTCGGGGGTTCGACTCCCTGGAAACCCGCGAGTTGATGGCCTGGAGCGTGGCCGTCGTGCCCGGGGTCGCGGGCGTGGCGGGACGGGCGCTCTCCGGGCCGATCGCCCAGATCATCGGCGTCGATCCCGCCGTGGATCCATCGACGTACACGGCCACCATCCAATGGACGCCCGCTGCCAGCCCCGTGGTCGTAACGCCCGCGAGAACCGCGTCGCCGAACACGTTGGATATTTCTGGGACCTTCGTGTTCCCGACGGCGGGGATCTACAGCGTCCGCATCGGCGTGACGGACGCGGCCAATCTCACCATGTTCGCGACCAGCTCGATCTCGATCGTCGAACCTTACTCGATCATCGCAGCCCCGGTCGCAATCTCCGGCGGCCTGGGGACCACGCCCTTCAGCGGCCCCGTGGCCACCTTCGCGACGACGAGGCCGAACTCGAGCATCGCCGATTTCTCAGCCGTGATCCAGTGGGGCGACGGTTCGAGCAGTCCAGGCGATATCAAGGGCGGGCCGTCGAGCTTCACCGTCTCGGGGAGCCACCCTTACGAGAGCGCCGGCACGTTCACGACCAGCATCTCGATCGTCGGGGTGGGGGACGCGCCGAGCGGGTCGACGATGGGTACTGCGACCATCACGGCGCCGTCCAGCGGCGTGACGGCCTCCGGCCGAACGTTCGTGGCCTCGGCGGGCCAGACCATCAACTCCGGGGCCCCGGCCGACGACGTGGTGATCGCGACCTTCACCGACCCGTCGCCGACGGCGGTCGGGACGTACTCGGCCCTGATCGACTGGGGAGGAGGGCGGACGGGGCCGGGCGCGATCAGGTTGGAAGCCGGGACGAGCGACCAATTCGAGGTCCGGGGGACGATCTCGTACGATTCGGCCAGGTCGTACCCGGTGAAGGTGGCGATCTACAAGTCGGGTTCCCCGTTCGCGACGGCCTCGTCCACGGCGCAGGTGGTGAACACCGGGGCGAGCTTCTCGTTCACGGCGGGGCTGGCGATCGCGCCGGGCAACGGCCCGAACGCGGCGAACGGGTACACGCTGACCAACCGGCCGACGTTCGCCGGGACGGCGACGCCGTACGCGACGGTGCAACTCTACGCCAGGCCGACGATCGCCGACGCGACGATCCCGATCGGGTCGGGGGTGGCCGACGGCTCGGGGGCGTGGTCGGTCCAGTCGACCCCGCTGGCCGACGGTGCGTATGCGGTGACGGCCGTGCAGACGCCGCCCGCGGGATATCCCGGTGAGCCGGTTTCGCTCGCCGCGAACCAGGGGCGAGTCGTGGTGGACACGGTCGCGCCGCAGGTCGTCGGCGTGGCGACGGACCGGTCGGGCCGCGTGACGGTCCTGTTCCGGGACGAATCGAGCGGGATGGACGCGTCCACCCTGCACGACGCCGGCGATTACGCCCTGCTGGGCAAGAGGTCGTCCGTCATACGCCCGACGTCCGCGACGTTGGAGTCGGTGGGGGCCTCGCCGACGGACGCGGCCGTGGTCTCGCTGGCCCTGCCGGGGGGGCGCCGAACACGCTCGGCGTTCGGCCGGCTCCGGATCGACGCGGCCGCCGCCGGCGGGGCGGGCGCGACCGACCTGGCCGGCAACGCGGTCGCCCCCTTCGTCGCCTCGCTGGGCCGGGGCCGGACCGTCAAGCCCGCCGCCCGCAGGCGGGCCCGCTGAGGGCCGGCGACGGCAGGGAAGGGCGGGGGGGCGGTCGGCTCCGGACGGCGCGTCGAATGCGACCCCGCCGCGTCCGGCGGAATTCGGAAACGAGTTAACATGTAATCGCCAGAATATTAGACTCTTCTGGCGACGACGACTTCGATGACATGAACATGGCCGTCATCATCGGGGCCCGCGGCTCGAATCGGCGGAACGCCGCGACAGCGTCGGCTCGCGCCATGGCGGCGGCCTGATCGGTCGCCGACCTTGCTTCTCGGCGAGGACGGCCTGCATCTCGGCCGGCACATCCTCGGCTCGCGCGACCCGGAGGGCGTGCGCCCGCTCCAACCCTGCTTGAGCGTCGAGGCGGTCCGGCGGTAGCGGGCCCTCATGCGCTTCAGGTGGCGGCGGAGCTGACGCGGCCCCAGCCGGACGCCGCACCCGACGAGGGCCTCGCTGAGCTGATGGCTGGTCCAGGTGCGGTCTTCGGCCAGCAGCCTCCGGAGTTCCTCGGCCACGCGGTCGCGGCGAGCCGCGTCCGGGGGCGGCCCGGGGCGTCGCGGCTGGAAGGCTCCCGTCTCCCGGCCGTGGAAATCCTTGAGCAGGTCGCGGACGGTCTGGCCGCAACGGCCGAGGTGCGCGGCGTTCTTGGGTGCCGACCATCCGGCGTCGGCCAAGGCCTACGAAGTCCCGCGAGTTTTCGCGTTGAATCTTTACGACCCGCTCACCCCTCCGCAGAAGCGTTGGAGGCCGACTTTTGGGTAAGTCCATCGGCTTCGTACACAGTGACTGTCCCATAAGTGGCATTAGGATTCTATGGTAAGTGGATAGCGGAACTCCGGGTCGACGACGTCCGAAGGGTGGATCCGGTGGAGCATCAGTTGGATCATCGCCAGCTTGATGAACGCCTCCAATAGACAGGACGGTCTTCTCGCGGTCCTTCGTCAGACGCCGGCAGCGGCCCAGCCAGGCGACCGTCCGCTCGACCGTCCAGCGGATCGGCAGGAGGACCCAGCCGCGGGCGTCGTCGGGGCGGCGGATGACCTCCAATTCCCAGCCCGCATGCTCCTCCACC
This sequence comes from Paludisphaera mucosa, assembly GCF_029589435.1. Taxonomy (NCBI): domain Bacteria; kingdom Pseudomonadati; phylum Planctomycetota; class Planctomycetia; order Isosphaerales; family Isosphaeraceae; genus Paludisphaera; species Paludisphaera mucosa. The sequence continues at coordinate 320,022 of NZ_JARRAG010000001.1, forward strand.
CACTCGTAGAGCTACATGTCGTGATACTTCGAGTCGGCGTACATCCGGGTCACCTTGCCCATCGGCTGGCCGTTCAACCGGGCGAACAGGGCCGAGGCCGCCCGGCCGTCGTCGACCGAGGCGGCCGTCACGAGCACGGCGAGCAGCAACCCCATGGAATCCACCACGATGTGACGTTTCCGCCCGTCGACGTTCTTGGCGTCGTCACGTCCGCGTTCCTCGCCGCCGGAGGTCGTGTCGACCGATTGGCTGTCGACTCTGGCGGAGGACCTGGGCCGATAGGGCTTCTCCTTCGTCCGCACCTCCCGCCGGAGGGCGTCGTGGAGGCGGTCGAGCGTCCCGTTCGACCGCCACTCGTCGAAGTACCTCCCGGTCGTGCTCCGGGGCGGGAAGCCTTCCGGGATGTACCGCCGCCGGCAGCCCGTGCGGAGGATGTACGAGACGGCGTCGAGGACGTCCCGGACGTCGGTCTTGCGGGGGCGCCCGCCGGGATAGACGGGGATGAGCGGCTCGGTCAGGGCCCACTGCTCGTCGGTGACGTCGCTGGGGTAGTGGTGCGTTCTCATCGCCCTTCTACGACGCTCGCCACCCTTGTGGGAGAGTCACTCACTAAGAGAACCCTGGGCACCTGGAAATTCGAATAGGCGGATGCACGCTTTGCCATCGAATCAAATAGGGATCGTGCAACGATAAGTCAGCGAACCTGAGCACGGTTCAAGATGTACTGCCCGTACGGAATCACGTTGTCCCACTCGATCGGGCTGACGTGCTCCAGCAGAGTGACGTCGATCTTCTCTTGGTCCTCCTTCGGTTGACACCGCCTCACAACCCTTGAAATCTCCTTCGCCCGCCAGCAGATCACGCAGGCGATGATCAGCGTCAAGCAGCTACAAGAGTTCATCTGATCGTGCAACTCGCGGGCGTTGATCCGTCCCCGTCGCCCGTAATTGACGTCCCGGGCCAGCGCGTGCAACTGCTCGACCTTCAGCAAGCCCTTCCGGATCCGCGACCGCAACGGCGGCTCGGACAGGTAGCCGTAACCGGTCACGGGCCGGTGCTTGACCGGCGACGGTCGGCCTGAGCATCTTCGAGTCATGACGCGGCCCGCCTGCATACCCGCCGAGTATTGGGACGCCCTCCCGGCCGAGCTGCGGCCGGGCCTGCTGGCGATCGTCGCCGCGTTCGAGGCCCGGATCGCGGCGCAGGACGCCCGCATCGCCGAGCTGGAGGCGAGGCTGGACCAAAATTCGTCGAACTCGTCGCGGCCGCCGTCGAGCGACCCGCCGCACCTCAAGTCGGCCCCGCCGCGGGAGCCGTCGGGACGACGGCGAGGCGGTCAGCCGGGACATCGGCGGAACGACCGCATCCGGCTCGAGCCCGACGAGGTCGTCGACGTCGGGCCCGATCGCTGCCGTCGCCGCGGCGAGGGCCTCGCGGGCGACGACCGCGACCCCCTGGTCCGCCAGGTCTTCGAGCTCCCCGTCGTCCGGCCGCACGTCGTGGAATATCGGCTGCATCGCTCGACCTGCCCGCGGTGCGGGGAGTCGCCCCGCGGCGTCGCCCCGGTCGGGGCCGAGGTCGGCTACGGGCCGCGGGCCCAGGCGGCCTGCGCCGTCCTGGCGGGCGAGGGTCGGATGGGCAAGCGTCTCGTCGCCCGCGTCATGAGAGGCCTCTTCGGCCTGCCGATCGGCCCGGCGGCGATCTGCGACCTGGAGCGACGCACCGCCGACGCCCTAGCGCCGGCCCACGCCGAAGCCCTCGGACACATCCGCGGACTCCCCGCCAACGTCGACAAGACGAGCTGGCCGCAAGGGCGTCGCCGGGGCTGGCTCTGGGCGGCCCTCGCGAACGGGCTGGGCGTCTTCCGGGTCGCGGCGGGCCGCGGCCGCGACGCCTTCGAGGCCCTGATGGGCCGGTCGCCGCCGGCGGTCGTGACGTCGGACCGCTACTCGGCGTACGCGCACCTTCCGGCCGAGCGACGCCAGGCCTGCTGGGCGCGCCTCCGCCGGGATTTCCAGGCGATGCTCGACCGAGCCGACGCCGGGAAGGCGACCGGCGAAGAACTGCTGTTGCATTCCGGCGTCCTGTTCGACGCCTGGTCGAAGGTCCGCGCCGGGGCCGTCTCGAGAGGGACGTTCGCGAGTCGGACGCTGCCGTGGCTGCGTCGCGAGGTGCGGGCTCTCCTGAGGCGCGGCGTGGGATGCGGCGCGAAGAAGACGGCGGCGACGTGTCGCGAGATCCTCAAGGTCGAGGCGTCGCTGTGGACGTTCGCGAAGGCCGAGGGCGTCGAGCCGACGAACAACGCCGCCGAGCGGGCGTTGCGTCAGGCCGTCTGCCGGCGCAAGACCAGCTTCGGGACCGACTCGCCGGCCGGCTCTCGATTCGTGGAACGCATCCTGACCGCGATCGAATCCTGCTGCCGCCAATCCCGCGACCTGCTCGACTTCCTCGTCGAAGCGGTCGAAGCCCGCCGCTCAGGCGGCAAGCCGCCCTCGCTCGTCCCCGCCGGGGCGTGAACGGTTACAAGTGGTCAGAAAAAAATCCTTTTCCGGTTTTCGTAGGCAGTGCCATGAAAACGGTCGCCTACCTGCGCGTTTCCACCGGTTCCCAGGACCTGGCGAACCAGAAGATGGCCGTGCTCGATTACGCGAAGCCGCAGCGATTCTCCGTCGACCGATTCGTCGAGGCACAGGTCTCCTCGCGGAAGACCCCGGCCGAGCGGGGCGTCGACGACCTGCTCAGTACTCTGGGCGCGGGGACCGCCTGATCGTCAGTGAGCTGTCCCGCTCGGGCCGAAGCCTGGGGCAGGTGATCCGGATCGTCGACGAGCTGGTGAAGCGGAAGGTCCGCTTCGTCGCGATCAAGGAAGCGATCCGCTTCGAGGGGAAGCAGGACATGCAGACCAAGGTGATGATCGCCCTGTTCGGGCTCTTCGCCGAGGTCGAGAGGGACCGGATCTCGCAGCGGACCAAGGAAGGGCTGGCGGCCGCTCGGGCCAAGGGGCGATTGCTCGGTCGTCCCGAGGGCGCCCTAGGAAAGTCGAAGCTCGGCGGCAAGGAGGAGGAGATCCGGATGCTGCTTGAGAAGACGGTGTCCAAGGGGTCGATCGCCAAGATCGTGGGCGTCTCCCGTACCGCCTTCCATCACTTCATCCGGACCCGAAAACTCCCCCGAAGGCTTCAAAAGGCAAGACCCGAGGTCGCCGTCCGTAAAGGATATTTTCGCAGGTATCTGGGCGGTAGCCTGAGAAGGCCGGTAAGCCCGCAAGAGCCCCAGGGCTGAGGCTCCTGCGGCCGCATCCGGGCCCGGTGGGCCCGGAGACGACCCCGACCCGTCGTCGACGTCAAGAGTATCGATTGATTATCAGAAAATATGATCGAAGCGAGGCTACGGGTCGGGCGACAGCTCCCTGTAGCAATACCATTCGATGTCGTCTCCCGACGCCGCTCGATGCACGACGACGACCGTGGCCCCGCGGTCGCTCGGCCGGGTCTTCTCCTCGTGAGGGCCGCAATGCCAGAAGAATCGACCGTCGGCGTCGAGGCGGACACGTAAATCTCTGGTTTCGCCCCTGCGGACCTCGACGTCCCCGTCGGCGCCGTGGACCACGAGCCGTTCGTGGCCGCAGGCGTCGGCTTCGCGACACAAGAAGGCCCAGCGCCCGGGCGCGAGGGGCGTCCCGGCCGGTCGCGGGCCCAGGACCGCCGTCAGCATCCCGGGCCGGACCGTGACATGGGCCCTGGAACCTGGCGGGAAGGACTTTCGGAGACCCGCCGAGACCTCCTCCGCAATCGCCTCGATTCTCCCCTCCAAAGCCTTCAAGAGATCGCCGCGCATCAACTTCACGGCCGCCTTTCCGCCGAGGTTGTCCCCCTCCAGAACGTTCCAGAGAGGGTGGACGACGATGCGGAGACGGTCGTCGATCCAGATTTTCGCGGTCACCGAGGAGTCGATGGCGATGCGCCCGGCCCCTTTCAGGAACGTCGCGCCTTCGACATGGATTCCGAGATTCATCTCGATGTATCCGTCGCGGAACGAGACGCCGCGCTCTCCGACTCGCTCATCGTCGGAGACGTAGACGTGCTCCCCTTGGGCGCGCACCCGCCGACCGAACGAGATCCACATGCAATCGCCGCCCGGATCGCCCCGCGCGATGAGCACGCCGTCGGCCGGCAGACCACCGCGGACCAAGCTCTCCGCGATCTCGATCGTGAACGAGCCCGAGGCCCGCCCCGACTCCTGCAACTGCGGGCCGGGAGCGGCCAGGCCCATCAGGAGACTCAGGATGACCGCGTCCATAGCACCTCCGAGGCGGCGAGCGGTCGGGGTGAATCTCGACGCTCCGCGGACGATTGGACGACCCTCGTCGAAGGCTTCGGCGGCATCCCGAATGCACATCGACGGCGGTCGGAGGGTCAGTAGGCGACAACGGCCATCAACGATCTAAGATATTCAACTCAAATGCAATCGTGAGCTTTGCAATTTTCTTGTCGCGGTTCTCCGAATCCGATTGCTACAATCACGATCCGAATCGACCTGCCGTCGTGGCTCGCCAGCTCCACCGCGTCGGAGGCTGGTCCCCGCCTCGTGCGGACCGGGTCGCGAACAACGAGAGACGTGGATGATGAAGCGATCCGCTCAGGTCGTCGCGTGCGTATTGTGCGCCTGGTCCGCCCGCGAGGCCATCTCCGCTCCGTATACGGAGGAGCAGCTCCTGGGCCTGGCGTCTCGCTCCGTCGTGCAGCTCGTTGTCGAGCGCGAGCGAGAGCCGGGCAGGCCGCCGCCGCCGGGCCGGGAGCGGGAATACTCGTCGGGCAGCGCCGTCGTCGTGGCCGATCGCCTCGTCGACGGCGAGCGGCGGCTCGTCCTGGCGACCGCGTACCATGTGCCCTGCCGGGCCGACCGGATCGTCGTCAACCGCCACGACGGCCGCCCGATCGCCGTGATCGAGCCCGGATCGGCCGCCCTCTGCTACGTCGACAGGGGGCGCGAGCTGGCATTCCTCGAAGTCTCCCCGAACGCCGACGGGGCCGGGCTCGCGGCGGTGGACCTGGAAAACCTGGTGAGCGTCCCGCGCCCGGACGGCGAGCCACGCCCCATCGAGGCGGGCCGAGCCTTCGGCTACCCCCGGTTCCGATCCGTGCCGATCGAATCCCGCCGCATCGACCTCCTCGGCATCCTCACCGCGGGCGGCCTCGGGCTGGTGCGCAAGGGAGGCGATGCGACGCCTGCCCAACTTAACGCGGCGGACGCGAGGTTCCGGCTCCTGGGCGACCAGGCCACCCTGGAAGGCATGAGCGGAGGGTTGGCGGTCGACCTGGAGGGGAGGTTTGCCGGCCTGATCTACGGCCGCAGGATCGACCAGTTCAACTTGTCGATACCCTCTCAAGTCGTCGAACAGCTCTGGCTCAGGGCGGCGATGGATCGCACGGGCTGGATCGGCTTCGCCGACCGGCCTTTCCGAGACCCCAGCCTTTTCGAGGGCGGCGACGATACCGGCGGGATGATCGAGAACCTGATGGACTGGGGTACGGCCGAAGGCGTCAGCATCCTCCTGGGAGACGACCCATTGGGGGCCCTCGACCGTTTCCTCGAAATCGTGGTCGCACCTCCCTTGCGGCAAGAGCCGCCCGACCTGGAAATGCTGATCTCGATCTCGGAGACCTTGCCGAACCCGAAGAAGCACAAGCTCGGCATCTGGATCAACGGCAAGCCCCAGGACGTCCCCGGCCTCTTCGACCCCCCGGTGACGTTCCCCATGAGTCGCCTGCCCGGCGAGACCATGGTCACGCTCGTGAAGTCCTGCGGTCGGCCCGACGATTATGAGATCGGGCAGCTCGTGTCGCCGAGTCGCGTCGACCTGACCTTCCGTTACAAGGGCGAGGCGCCTTTCCTGCACGTCGTCCGCTCGCTGCCGGCGATCACCCATGCGTACCCCCTGTTTTTGACCATCCTCAACGACCCGGGGGTCGTGCCCGGGGTGAAAGCCGGGCGGAAGCCGGCCAACGCGCGGCTGGCCTTGCGGCTCGATTACGCCGAGGCGGTGCTCAACCAGTCCCCCTTCAGCATCGAGGTGCAAAAGACGAACCCCATCGAGGCGCCAAACGCGGGGGAGATCCTTCCGGCCGACCGAGCGGCCGCCCCCCCCAAAGACCCCCGAAGCCCAGACGTCTCCTACGACGGCGTCTTCAAGCTCGATGCGACGCGGGCCTGGGAGCTTCGCCGCCTCTCCTTGCAGCGATTGGGCCTGACGCTCAACGGCGACGCCATCCTCGTGGACGCGATCCGCTACGGCGGCCTGACGCTCGATCCCCGGCCCGTCGTGCCCATGGCCAAGGCCTCGACCCGCTTGAGCGTGAGCGGTCGCTTCCAGTTCCCGTACGAAATGCCCGAGCCGGCCGCGATGCCCCCGGGCCGCGGCGGCGAGGCCCGACGCGGGCTCTTCATCTCGCCGCGGGTCACGGGCGCCAAGCACGACCCCTCGGGGGCCGACGAGTTGAGGGTCGACGTCCGCGACGGCCTGGAAGCCGACATCGCGCCGATCATCCGACATCTCCTGGCTCTGTACGTCAACGCGAGGCTCCTCGGCGAGAACCATCCCCACTGGATCGAATACGACAAGATCGCCCCGTTTCTGGAGCGGTTGGGCCTCGCGGCGAAACAGGGTTGGCAGGCCGAGGCGCGGAAGATGGTGTTCCAGTATGACAAATTGCGTAAGCAGTCCTGGCTCATCCTCACCCTCCGCCTCGACCCCGTGGCGGCGGATGGGGCCCCTGCCCCCGTGCAGCCGGCGGCCGCGGGGATGCCGGCGGACCTCCTCGCCGCCCCCGAATTCGACGACGCCCCCAGCCGTGTGATCCTGCTGGAAGCCTGGGGCGTGCCGGGGGCGGTCGCGGCCCACTTCCCAGGCATGGCGTCGGCAAATCCCGTCATCGCCGCGCTCGCCGAGGAGGTCGTGAAGGAACTCCGCCTGACCGTGGACCTGAAAGAGACCCCGGAACAGTCCTTCGAGGGCCTGGAGCCCGGCGAGGAGCTGTTCTTCTTCCGCAGCAACGGGAACGACGTGGCGGACCGGATCCTCAAGGCGCTGTCCCATTCGATCGGCCGGTCGGAGAGTCGGATGCGCATCGCCCTCGGCCCCCACTACGCCCGCGAGACGCTCAGGGCGGCTCTCGGGCGCCCCGACCTGGTATTCGACGAGGACCCGAACGGGGCGTCGTTCCTCGTCCGGGCGAGCCGAGGGGCGGCGGGCTCGCATGCCTCCGCCGCCCTGATCGGCGGCCCCCTGGTGCTGAGGACGCCTGCCGGGGCGAACGTCGACCTCGGCGACGGCGTCCGGCTCCGCGACGCCCGCCTCGAGCTTGAGAGCCTTGAAGCGGAGGGGGATCTCGACGCTGCGGAGTTCCGCTCCCGCACGGCGGGGAAGCTCTCGCTCGATTCGTTGGGGTCGGGCGGGCTCTCCTGCTCCAAGCTGAGCGGACGTATCAGCATGACCGTACTCTCGCGACCCGACCGACCCCAATTCGCGGCCGGCGAGGTCGATTCGGTGAGGGGCACGGCGCTGCTGTTCGGCGTCCCGATCCCCTTCCAGGTCGGCGGCAAGATTCCCTTCAAGGTCGATCGCGGCCTCTTCGTCGACGCCGAACTAGACGCCCTGATCGACATCCTCCAGGGCCGTTGACATTGATGCGCCCCCCAGCAACCTCCCAATGGAGCTTCCTCGATGGTCCGTCGACGCATAGGCCTGCGTGGCCTGTTCTTCGCCCTGATCGTGGTCCCATCGGCGTTCTCCCCGGCCTCTCGCGGCCAGCACGTCGATCACGATGACATGTTCCGGACGGGGCCGACCCTGTCGATGCCCTACTACGACCCCCGGTGTCGGAACTCCGAGCTGTCGTACTCGAAGATCGACGGCCGTGTCGTCGTCGACGGCGACCTCGATCTGGGCACCGAGTTGGAGGTACTCGCCCGGTCCTGGAAGTTCGGGGTCCTGACGGCTGACAGGGTCGTCCACGACATGAACAACCAGGGCGTGCCTGTGATCGCCGCCCTGGGTCTCGACGCCAATCAAGAGGAGAAGATTCGAGCACTGGCCGAGTTCAACCCCTTGCAACTGCCCGCCAAGGATCTCGAGGAAGCTCGGGAGCGGATCTCGAAGGTCGTCGAATTGCTGGCGCCGCTACGCCAGGCGAATCCGGTGAATCCGAACCAGCCGATCCCCGGGCCGGTGAAGGCTCATGCGTTCGTCGTCTTCGCGGGCGTGAATCGGGAGTTCATCTGGCCGGGAGGCAAGATCCCCTACGTCATGGACCGCGACCTCGCCCGGCAGCCGCTCATCTTCGATGCGATGAAGGAATGGGGCGGGAGGACGGGGGGGGCCGTCAGCTTCGTCCCCCGACAGGGCGAGCCCGATTACGTCCATTTCCGCCGGGGGGTCGGATGCAACTCCGGATGGGTCGGCAGGCAAGGCGGAGAGCAGCACGTCACGCTGTCGGACAATTGCCAATCGCCCCAGATTCTCCACGAGCTGGGCCACGTGCTCGGGCTGTTCCACGAGCAGAACAGGCACGACCGGGCGACCTTCCTCGAGATCGACGAGGATGCGATGGAAGCGGGGCGGGCGGATCAGTTCCGCCGCTCGATGCGGAACGAGGAGAAGGCGAAGGCCGTCGGGAAGTTCGACTGGGAATCGATCATGCTGTACCCGCCACGAGCCTTCACGAAGACCGGCAGGCCGACCATGCTCCGGGTCGGTGCCAAAGGCGACGAGGAATGGGGTATCGCATCCGGGAAGTTCTACGGCGGCGTCACTACTCATCCGAGCAGCGGCGACGCGGACGCGCTCAAGGACCTCTACAAGAAAAATGCGGGGGGGGGTTGATCGACGCCCGGAAAGGGCGGCCGTGTCGAGCATGATCGTCCATACGGCCTCTCATGCGGGAGGGCGGCGATCGGCTCGGCCTCGCCCCCCCATCGTGCTCGACGTCCCTTCAATCGCGTCGAGCCGATTCAAGGCTTTCTGCCGCACGGAAGACGGCTTCTCGGGGGTCGAAGCCTGAGCTGCGGTCGTCGTGCCTGGACCCGATCGGCCCGTCGACGACCGCGATGGAATCTCGTCGCGCGATGACCTCGACCACCGCCTCGGGGTCTTGCCAGCCGCGGCGTCGCCCCCCAACCGCGCCTCGAAAATCCTCAGGAAGGACGCCTCCGGCCTCGTCACCCATGGCTGCACCGGGGCGAGCCCCGAACGGATTCGCGCAACTGACAAGTCGGCCGCGCAGCAAAGGCTTGACGACCCCTTGTGATTGTTAACGATTGTTCGGGTCTACCCGATATAGGCTTGACCAGGTTCGACAGGAGCATGTCATGAATGGCCCTTTGTGCAGAATGGCGGTCATGACGCTGATGACCGTCGCCGCGGGAGGCGCCGCTTGCGCGCAGACGCTGCCGCCGACGGTCCGGTTCGACGTTCCGTTCGACGAGGTCCGCCGGTTATTGCCGCCGGACGGCCAGATCATCTACTCGAGTTATGGGGCCGTCGAGTGGCGGGAGTTCGGCGAGGAGAATCCATTCGAGCGTTGCAATCCCTCGTTCGAAGTCGCGCTCGGCAAGGGAATCCGGGCCAAATCGAAGCATCGGAACCCCGAGGACGAACGTCCGCTCGGCCCTGGCCTTGAAGCGGCCGACGGCCATCTCCTGATCCGCGCGGGTTGGCGGGCGAAAATCAAGGCCCGCTTCGACGATCACTTCGACGGCGCCGCCTACGCCAAGGCCTCGCTGGAGGTCAACGAGGGCAAGGTGTCCGTCCGAATCTATGACATCCAGCTCACATGGAACAAGGGCCCTGGAGATGAGATCCTCGACCGCGTCTTCGACATCCGAGGCAAGATGGAGGCCGCCCTCAAGGCCGCCGCGGATCGCCAGCTCAACACGCAGTTGACCCAGCTTTTGGACGAAAAGGTCCAGGAACTTTTGCGCAAAGAGCCGAAGTTCGCGCAAATCCGCGACCATGTTTACCTCCGCGTCGAGCCCGGAAAGCTCGTCGTGTCCTTGATCTCCCCCGCGAAGTCGATCTCGGCGCGGCTGCCGACCATGACCTTCATCCCCCCACACGTCCGAGGTGACGGGGACTTCGACGGCGACCCGCACGTCCGGATCTCCGTGAAGCTCGACTCGGACGAGAACGGGGTCTCCATGCGGGTCTTCATGTCCGCCAAGGAGCAGGTCGACGACTGGACCACGGCCGAAGGCTGGTCGCCGTCGGCGCTCGTCTGCCTCGCCCCGGCCGGATGGAAGGTGCAAGGATTTCCCGGGAGGACGGAGTACCTGGATGTCGTCAATCAGGTCGTCGGGGGCCATTCGCCGGTCGACCTGGCCACGCCGCTCGGCATGGTCACCGTCTACGGCGACCGGGACGGCGATGAGGCCGGAACGTACACGCGCGTCGTCTGCCGCTTCGATTACGAGGTGCACATCGCCCTCACGCCGGATGAGACGGCGCGCCCCGCTTCGAAGACCGAGACGGCGACGTTTCCCAGGTCCATGACGCTCGTCCCGCCTCATACGCGCGGCGACCGGGAATTCGACGGCTGCGGCCCGCGGGTCTGGATCCACGTGCAGATCATCCAAGCCGAGACGAGCCTTTCGCTCCGCCTGTATATGAAGGCCGAGGAGACCGAGGACGACTGGACGACGGGCGAGGGTTGGTCAGAACCCCTGGCCTTCTTTACGGCCCCGCCGGGCTACCGGATCAAGGAGGTCGGGAGCCCGAACGAATGGCTCAACATCGTCCAGTATACGGATTCGAATCACGATCCGGACGTCTTCAACACAGCCCTGGGCCGGATCGCGTGCTATGGAGACCGCGACGGCGACGACATCGGCGAATACACCCGCGTGGTCGCATCATTCGATCACAGCGTCCCCGTCACCCTTGTGCGTACCGACCCCCCGATCGGCCCTTGACGCCCCGCCCGGACTTGCCGACGGGTCGCCGGCCCCGTGAAACGGGACCGGCCGGACGCGAACTCTTCGGCCCGACGAGTCCGGCTTCCTCCCGGCGGGCGAGGATGCGTATTCGTCGGGGGCCAGGTCGCCCGAAGCGTTGCGCGGTGCGGCGTTCGTCATGCTCGCCCCGGTGCGCGACGACCCTCCGCGGGCGTATTCGAGACGAATGCAGTCCAGCTGCACTTTCCGTGATTCGGCGTGCGAGGATTCGGCTCAGCTCGAATTGTGCAGTTTTGAGCCCGCCTCGGGCGGTACGATGAGAGGTTCAACCGACTTCTCAACGACACTGGCCGAGGACGGACTCAATGGCCATCCTACCCGAGACGCCCCGCGGGTTCGGGGACGACTTCGCGCCGGTCTTCACACGGCCCACCCTCCGACGCTTCCTGAACCTGCTCGCGGCGGCGATCCTCGCGGTCGGGCGACGCACGGTCGCCGACCGGACGCATTGCGCTCGATTGTGGGGTCAGCTCAATAGTGTCCATAGGCTGAGCGACGCCCCCCGACCTGGCTGCGGATCACGCCGAAGCAGGTGAGCTTCGCCGATTTCGATTACGCAGGCGACGCGATCCGTTCCGGACTGTGATGATTGATCTGGACGCGCACGCCTACGTCCAGGACGAGGGCCCCCCGCCGTCGCCTCGATCCTGCCCGACCTCCATCTCGACGGGCCTGTGGGAGACCACTTCTTGCTCTCCGTCCCGGTCGAGATCCCACACGCCGAGGCGAGTCGGCAGCTCGAGGCCCAGCTGACCTAGTGGGACATTTGTCTCGCACGTAGCCATAACCGCGGCTATCGCTCCGTCGGAGCGGCCGGCGGGTGCAAGCCCCCGAGCCGCCGACGCGGTGCCGCTCGAGTCGGCGGCGGTCCGACCGCTTTCCGCCCCAGTTGAAGGGGGTCGGGGCTTCGTTCCAATGCCTTGCGACCGCCTCGAACCATGAGATGATCTGATCGGCGTCGTCGCGCTGCTGGCCGTCCAGGGCCTGACGTTTCAGGACTCGCTGGATGCTCTCGGCCATGTTCAGCCATGAGCCGCCCGCCGGCGTGTAGAGCGGCATGACTCCGCGGGATAGCAGCCAGCAGACGAATTCGGGGGTCTTGCAGCCGGCCAGGTTGTCCAGCACCAGGAGCATCCGCGGCGGCGGCGGGTCGACGGGCAGGGTCGGCTTCACCGAGAGGCCGTCCTGCCAGTGCTCCCATCCCGCGCGGTTCGCCCCCGGTTCGTCGACGCCCGTCGTCGGGGTCAATCCCGCCGGCAGGACGGTGGTCAACTCCCGCCTGAGCCAGCCGTGGAGGACGGCGTCGGGGCAGGCGGTCGCGCCCTCGACCCGGACCGATCCGTCGGCCGGGTGGAAGAGGGGCAGGATCTTGGCCGTGCCGTTGCGGAGATATTCGTGCGACTGGCGGGCGGGCTCCCCCTCGATCGCCTCCGACTCCTTCCGCGCCGTGAAGGTTCGCTCCATCGATCCGCCTCCTGGGGTCTCTGGGCTCATCCCCCGTCATAACCGAAGACGGCACGAATCTCCGGGATCGAGAGCTACACCCGAGGGCGGGCGAATCGAGGCAGGCGACGACGCTTAGAGCGGTTTCTCGTCGGGTGTATCGCTTGATCGGCGGGGCTGATATCCGCTATGGCGGAACCAGCCCAGCACGTCGGCGGGACGGACGGCCCGCAGGGCGTCGCCCATCGCCTCGATCAGGCCGCCGATCGTCCGGGCCTTGGCCGATCGGAGCCAGGCCTTGACCTTCGAGAACATCCGCTCGATCGGGTTGAGGTCGGGGCTGTACGGCGGCAGGAACCGCAGTTCGGCCCCGGCGGCGGCGATGAGACGGGCCGCCTCGGCCGTCTTGTGGCATGACAGGTTGTCGAGGATCACGACGTCTCCGGGCCTCAGCGTCGGCGCCAAGCATCGCTCGACGTAGGTCTCGAAGGCGGCCGAGTCTGTCGCCCCGTCGAACGCCAGGCAGGCCCCGACGCCCCCCAGCCGGACGGCCGCCGTGAGCGTGACGACCTTCCAGTGGCCGTGCGGGACCGGGCCGTCGACGCGCACGCCGCTGGGCGAGCGGCCGTGCGTCCGATCCATCGCCGTGCTCGAGCCCGTCTCGTCGACGAAGACCAGCCGGGTCGGGTCGAGCGTCGCGAACTCGTCGCGCCAGGCGGCACGCTCGGCCTTCAGCCCGGGGCGGTCCTGCTCGGCCGCCCGCCGCGACTTTTTTTGCGAGTGATCCCCAGGCGGACGAGCGCCCGGTGCACGGCCGAGCTGCAGCACGCCACGCCGGCGGCGCGGGCCAACTGCTGCAGCGTGGCGTCGTCGTCGGCCCGGACCGCCTCTCGGAGCCGCAGGGCGGCGTCGGCGTCGAAGGCCGGCGCCCGCCCGCCGCCGCGAGGCTTGGGGGCGATCGAGCCGGTCTCGCGACGCTGGCGGATCAGCTTGCGGATCCACGCGACGCTCACCGAGAAGCGGGCGGCGACCTGCTCGCGGGTGGCGTCGCCGGCGTCGCACGCCGCGACCACCCGCTCGCGGAGGTCGGTCGAGTAGGCTTTCATCCCGGGTGGCCCTCCATAGCCATCTTGGGATAACCGCGTCAACCGCCACAATCAACAGGAAACCGCTCTAGCGACGGTGCCGGGCGATGACGCGCGTATTCCTCACCGATCACGACTTTGTTGGCGACCGGCCCCCTCATGGGGCGATGTCTGACAGTCCCGCGTGGCTCCGACGAGGCTTGAGGCGCCGGACTCACGACGAGATCCCGCACCTCGTCTCCTCCCGATCTCGTCCTCTCGTCTGCTTCGGGTCGGCGGCGAGCCGAGCGGACGCGCTCCGTACGGTGGACGCCGAGGAGCCGATGGTGAGAGAGGCATGCTCGCGGGACGCGGCCCCGGACTCGACGACGGCAGGCCGGGCGGCGGGCCGTCGAGACGCGGAAGGCGCATGGCCGCCGACTCGGGCTCGGTCGGGCCGATCTGCACTTGGTGGTGAAAAACGGGAGGCCGCGCCGAGCATCGCCTGACATCCAAGGCGTGCCGGCGGTTCGAACTGCGCGGGCTCGATCGAGTTCGTACCTTTCGGACGTCGGTGGGGCCGATGGCCGGGGGGGCGGCCGGCCCCACGCCTCGGCCGTGAGACGCCCTTTGGAGAAACCGACGACTCGACACTTCTTGATGAGGGGCGAGAGATGGCTCCCATGATGCGGCGTGGGGAAGGGTGTGCGCGACGAGTCGTTCTCCGAGCTGGACGAGTACCAGTCCAACGCCCCGGCCGATCTGAGCTTCGCCTTCCCGGCCGCCGGCTCGTGCCGGAGCGGCCCGGCCGTCGCCGCCACGCCGGGCGCGGCCTGCGTCGCCAGGGGGGCCGCCGCATCGAGCGGACGGTCGCCGACGCGCGACTCGACCCGGCGCGAGGCCTCCGCCGGATCGCCCGCCGGATGACCGGCGGCCAGGCCCGGGCGCCGCTGGTCCTCGTCTTCGACGAGACGTTCAAAGGGGCGGTGATGGCCTGCCTGAAGCTGTCGGCCGCCTATCGCCGCCGAGACCTGCCGATCGCCGCGACGTGCCACCACCGCGATCGGCCGCGGCCGATGCCCCGGCTGATCGTCGGCCGGCGGCGCGGGGAGGCCCGCGACCCGCCCGCCGGCGCCGACGTCACGCTGCCGACCGGCCGCGGCCCGAGCTGGCCTTCGGACCTCGAGCCGGCGGTCGGCCTGGGCTGGCACTTCGTCGGCGGCGACGTCTACTCCACGGCCCTCTGGGAGCGGGCGTGCCGCGAGCTCCGGCTGCTGGTCTCCGAGCGCTTCCGGGGCTGCCAGGCCGTGCGCAGGCACGCCAAGCGGTTCTTGACCGAAGAGCTGTTCCGCGACGAGAGGAGCCACGGCCTGCAGTGGCGGCGCAGCCGCGTCCGCGAACCGGCCCACGCCGACCGGGTCGTGACCGTGCTGGCCCCGGCGACCCTGCCGGCCGTCAGCCTGGGGACCAAGGTCCTCAAGTCGGGCCTCCGCAGGAAGCTCGGAACCGGCCGGCGACGCGGCCTCAGCGGCCTCCAGTTGGGCCTCTGATGGTTCTGCACGGGCAGCTTACAGGAGCGGTCCATGCCCCCGGGCGCCTACCTCTACCCGACTTAGGAAGGCTGTCGGGTCGTCGGTTGGAGAAAGGGGGAGCTTGCCGCTTACCCCGGTCCGGGTCTGCCCGGACACAAACTCGTGCCTCTCAAGCTCAGGACTTGACTCCTGAATCCGCCCGCTCTGACGTAGAGGCGCATCCATGAGATTTTTGTAGGTGGTCGTCCTGCCATCCGAAAAGACTTGATGCTCGAGGACCTGGGGGGGGGCGACGTGGAATGACCTCGAGACGGCGGGCCTCGGAATGGATCGCAAGCCGGCGGGCTCTCGGACCGGGGTCGAGGACCGAGGCGAACGGAGTGGCTGCGGGCCGCTGTGAGGTGACGACCGCCGGGCACCGGACTCGAGACCGCGGGCCGGTCGGCCCCAGGGCGGATGGAGAGGGTTAACGAAGTGCGGCTATGTTCACATCGGCCGCTCGAAGATGATTTAGAATGTCGTGATTCAAAATCCGAAGACATGGCGACCTGGAAACCTTCTCAGAATTCGACGTCAACCGGGTGGCGGCACGATGGGCGTCGGCGCTTCCGAGGCCTGACGTGCCGGTTTCGACGATTTGCTATTGGTGCGGATTCCAGGCCCCGGCGACAACAGGATCGTGAGCTCCGCAAGGTGCGGGGCGAGCCTCGGGGAGGCCGCGACGATGAAGAGTGCGGAGACGCTGGAGGAGCGCCTGGAGCGGATCGAGTCGATGCTGAAGGCGCTGCTGGATCGCGGGTCGGTCAAGGAGTGGTATTCCACGGAGGAGTTCGGCCGTCTGGTGGGCAAAGCCGAGTTCACGATCCGCGAGCACTACGGGTTGGGGCGGCTGATCGGCAGGAAGGCGAGATCGGGCAGGGGGCCCATCCTTCGTGGGTGCCGTCGCACGACGAGCTGCGGCGGTTCCAGCGGGACGGCTTGCTCCCCGACTCTCGGCTCGTCACCCGAACACGCCCTTGATGGCGTCGGCCTGGACCCCGGGGTAGAGGTGCCGGTAGCGCCGCCGCTGCTCCTCGGTGGAGTGGCCGGCGAACTCGTCGATGAGCCGCTGGTCGACGCCCCTGGAGGCCAGGGCGCTGATGAAGCTGTGACGCAGGGTGTGCAGGCCCCGCACCACGTCCCACTCGGTCCCCTTGAGCGTCTGCTTGAAGTGGTGGTGGACCTCGAACTCGGTGAGAGCGAGCGCGCCCGGCCGGGGCCGTTCCCGGACGTTTCTCAAGCGGGCCTCGTTCCCGCCCGGTCGGCCCTTCGACGTCCAGCCCGTCCTCGGGCTCCGCTACTTGCTGCCCCGGACCTCTTCGGCGTGCGCGAAGAGCATCGAGCCGCCGGGGTGCGAGGCGAGCCACGCCTTGAGGACGGTCTCCAAGCTCGTGGACATCGGCACCCTGCGCGTCGTCCTGCGGTCGTGGGCCCGCTTCTTCTCGCGGATCGTCACGACCCCCGCGGCGAAGTCCACGTCGCCCGTCCGCATCCTCAGCAGTTCGCTCTTGCGGGCCCCGGTATGCGCCGCCGTCGCCGCCATCGGGTGGACCCAGGTGTGGGGGGCGCAGGCCTTCTCGACGTCCAGCAGCCCGCCCACCTCGTCGACCGTCAGGCACAGAGACGCCCACAGCTCGTCGGCCTCTTCCCCCGCCAGGCCCTTCGCCCGCCTCTCGACCTCGGCCCGGCTCATGTACGGCGGCTTCTCCTCGCCTTGGGGTAGCGCAGCCCGACGCACGGGCACCGGCCTTCGAGGACGCCCAGCCTCGCCCACCAGTTCCAGGCGGCTCGGAGCGTCACCACCTCCTTGAGCGCCGTCGCCGGGGCGAGGACGCCGCGCTTGGTCTTCGCGCGGAGCCGGCGGTTGACGTACTTCTGGAGCTCGTCGAGCGTCAAGGTGCGGATCGGGAAGCCGCCGCCCATCTCGCGGCGGAGGTGCCCGAAGTGCCGCCGAA